>NZ_JBIWGC010000001.1:169664-620648 GCF_044763335.1 Streptomyces sp. NPDC096105 | reverse complement strand
GCCACAACTTATAAAAACACACTCAACAACACTATTACCCTACCCGCGGCTCTTCCGTTGGGGGGGCCCCCGGCCGGCGTTGGGGGGGCCCCGCCGGCCGGGGCGCGCCCGGGGGCCGCCCGGCACGGGGGCGCGACCGCACACAGAGCCCCACCGCCCGCCCGGCCCGGCTTCCCCGGCGTGCCGCCGGCTCAGGCGTCGACTCCCGTGCGCCGGGCCTGTTCCTCCGTCTTCAGCCGCCGCGCCGCGCGTTCCGCCGTTCCACGGGCCCAGGCTCCCGACGTGAGGGCGCCGACCGCCAGGACCGCCGCGCCGCAGCCGGCCAGGACCCACCAGCCGGGGCGGGACGCCGTCACGAAGGTGTCGGCGTACGAGGACGAGCCGACCCCCGCCGCGAGGACCGCGCCGAGGACCGCCACGCCCAGGGTCTGGCCGAGCTGGCGGCTGGTGGAGGCGACCGCGGAGGCGACCCCGGCCTGGTCGGCGGGCATGCCGGAGACCGCCGTGTTGGTGATGGGGGCGTTGACGAAGCCGAAGCCGACGCCGAACAGGACGTAGCCGGCGAACAGGGTCACGTTCGACGTCTCCGCCTCGAAGAGAGCGAACAGCAGCCCGCTCACCGTCATGGCGCCGCCCGCGACCAGCAGCGGCAGCCGCGGGCCCCGGCTGCCGACGAGACGTCCGGACAACGGGGCGCACAGGAACGTCGGGACGGCCATCGGCAGCATCCACAGTCCCGCCTCCAGTGCGCTCAGCCCCCGCACGTTCTGCAGGTACAGCGTGGACAGGAACAGGAATCCGCCGAGCGCCGCGAAGGCGCTCACCGCGATCACCGTGGCCCCGCTGAACGGCGCCGAGCGGAAGAAGCGCAGGTCGATCAGCGGCTCCGGGCGGCGTGGCTCGTAGCGGAGGAGAGCCAGGAGGGCGATCAGCGCGAGCGCGGCGAAGGGCGCGGTGGACTGCCAGGAGCCGTGCGGGGCCTCGATGATCGCGTAGGTGAGGGAGCCGAACAGGGTGATGACCAGGATCTGGCCCACCGGGTCGGAGCGGCGGGCGCGCGGGGCGCGGGACTCCGGGACGAGGCGCCAGGTCAGCAGCAGGGCGACGAGGCCCACCGGCAGGTTGACCCAGAAGATGGAGCGCCAGCCGACCGAGTCCACCAGCAGCCCGCCGACCAGCGGTCCGGCGGCCATCGACAGGCCGACCACGGCTCCCCACACGCCGATCGCGCGGGCGCGCTCGCGCGGGTCGGTGAAGGTGTTGGTGATGATCGACATGGCGACCGGATTGAGCATGGAGCCGCCCACCGCCTGCACCATGCGGAAGACGACGAGCCACTCCAGGTCCGGGGCGAGCGAGCACAGCAGCGAGCCCAGGGTGAAGACCGTCAGGCCGGACATGAACACCCGTTTGCGGCCGATCCGGTCGGCCGTCGAGCCGGCCGGCATCAGCAGCGAGGCCAGCACCAGCGTGTAGGCGTCGATGGTCCACTGCAGTCCCGAGGTGCTCGCGTCCAGCTCCCGCTGGAGGGCGGGCAGGGCGACGTTGAGGACCGTGTTGTCCAGGCTCACGATCAGCAGGCTCATGCAGCAGATCGCGAGCACCAGCATGCGTCGGCCATGGCTGAGCTCGGGCATGCGGGCCATCGTACGTCACGTCGATAGTGCGACTAACTAATGACCATTACACGGTCATTGTGCGGAGCGTCCCGCCGATGCGGGACAATGGGGGAATGCCCACGCCCTCGCCGACCCCGAGCACGCCCGTGACCACGACCCTGTCCATCGGCCCGCACGCCGTGCAACCGCCCGTCGTGCTCGCCCCGATGGCCGGGATCACCAACGCGCCCTTCCGCACCCTGTGCCGGGAGTTCAGCGGCGGCAAGGGGCTGTTCGTCAGCGAGATGATCACCACCCGGGCGCTGGTCGAGCGCAACGAGAAGACCATGCAGCTCATCCGGTTCGACGCCGCCGAGCAGCCGCGCTCCCTCCAGCTCTACGGCGTCGACCCGGCCACCGTCGGCAAGGCCGTCCGCATGATCGCGGAGGAGGACCTCGCCGACCACATCGACCTCAACTTCGGCTGCCCGGTGCCCAAGGTGACCCGCAAGGGCGGCGGCTCGGCGCTCCCCTTCAAGCGGAACCTGCTGCGCGCCATCCTGCGCGAGGCCGTCGCCGGCGCCGGGGACCTGCCGGTCACGATGAAGATGCGCAAGGGCATCGACGACGACCACCTGACCTACCTGGACGCCGGCCGGATCGCCGTCGAGGAGGGCGTCACCGCCATCGCGCTGCACGGCCGCACCGCCGCCCAGCACTACGGCGGCACCGCCGACTGGGCGGCGATCGCCCGGCTCAAGGAGCACGTCCCCGAGATCCCGGTGCTCGGCAACGGGGACATCTGGTCCGCCGACGACGCCCTGCGCATGGTCCGCGAGACCGGCTGCGACGGCGTGGTCGTCGGACGCGGCTGCCTCGGCCGGCCGTGGCTCTTCGCCGACCTGGTCGCCGCCTTCGAGGGCCGCCCGGACGGCTACGTACGGCCCACCCTGCGCGAGGTGGCCGACGTGATGGTGCGGCACGCCACGCTGCTCGGCGAGTGGATCGGCGACGAGTCGCGCGGCGTGATCGACTTCCGCAAGCACGTCGCCTGGTACCTGAAGGGCTTCGCGGTCGGCTCCGAGATGCGCCGGCGGCTCGCCGTCACCTCCACGCTGGAGGAGCTGCGGGCCGGGCTCGACGAGCTGGACCTGGACCAGCCCTGGCCGGCCGGCGCCGACGGCCCCCGCGGCCGTACGTCCGGCAACAACCGCGTGGTGCTGCCGGACGGCTGGCTGAGGGACCCCTACGACTGCGCGGGCGTCGGCGAGGACGCCGAGCTGGACACCTCCGGCGGCTGATCAGCGCTTCGTGGGCCGCGGCACGGACCCGTAGGCGGTCAGGAAGCGGTCGCGGAAGGCGTCCATCCTCCACACGGGGGCGTCGTCGGCGGGCCGGAGCCCGGGTGTCCAGTTCCAGCCGTCGGTCTTCCGCAGCACCTCAGGGTCCTTGGCGACGACCGTCACCGGCACGTCCCGGTTCCTGGTGTGTCCGGTGACGCGGGCGACGGGCTGGTGGTCGCCGAGGAAGACCAGCACGGTGTCGTCGGTGCCGTAGCGCTCCAGCCACGCGGTGAGGGCGGTCACCGAGTACGACACGGACCGGCCGTACTCCTTGCGGGACTCCGCGGAGTCGGCCATCACCTCGGACGCCTCCCGCCCCTCCTCCTCGATCGCGTCGAAGACCGAACCGTCACCCAGGTCCTCCCAGTCGATCATCTCCGGGACCGGCGCCCACGGCTGGTGGCTGGAGGTGAGGATGACCTCCGCCATCAGCGGCCGGTCCCGCTCCCTGCCGTGCTCCAGGCGCTCGAACGCCTCCAGGGCGTACTGGTCCGGCATGGTGGACCAGCTGAACTTCGGTCCCTCGTAGCCCATCCCGAAGGCGTCGTACACCGTGTCCAGGCCGTACCACTTCGCCTCCGGCCAGGCCTTCTGCACGCCCGGCATGACGCCGACGGTGTCCCACGCGCCGGACTTCCGGAAGGCCGCGGTGAGGGTGAGGCGGTCGCTGCTGGTCGCGGTGCGGTACCGCTGCTGGTTGTCGATCCACAGGCCGGACAGGGTCGTGGAGTGCCCGAGCCAGCTGCTCCCGCCGTACGTCGACGAGGTCAGCCATCCGCTGCGCGCCCGGTAGCCGGCCGCGGCGAGCGCGGCGCCCCGGGCGTCGAGGGTGCGGGTGACGCCGGGCGCGATCAGCGGGTCCTCGACGGCCACCCGGCCGTAGCTCTCGATGAACGCGATGACGACGTCCTTGCCGCGCAGGTCCGGCAGGAGCAGGCGTGGCGGGGTGGCGCCGAAGGCGTCCGTCCGCGCCTCCTTCGCGAAGGCCGCCTCGTCGCGCAGGGTGTCCACCACCCGCCGGGTCTGCCCGCGCAGGGTGTCCGCCGCGCGGTCCGAGGCGACCGGCAGGCCCGAGATCTGCAGGCCCAGCGAGGCGCAGGTGATCCACACGGTGCCCGCGATCAGGGCGCCCTGGCTCGCGCGGGAGCGGTGCCGGGCCAGCAGGTTGCCGAGCCGCACCGTGGCCAGCGCCATGACGGCCACCACGAGCACGGCGAGCAGGACCGCGCCGACGGCGGCGGCGGTGGCGACGAAGCCGCCCATGGAGTCCCGCACGTAGGACAGGGCGTCGTCCAGCAGGCCCCAGTCGAGGACCAGGTTGAAGCCGCGGCCCAGGTACTCGCCGAAGCCGATGTCCAGCAGGTTGAGCACGGTCAGCAGGCCGAGGCCCGTGCCGCAGAGCGCGGCGAGGACCACGCGCGGCCGGCGCGGCAGGGCGAGCAGCAGGACCGCCCCGACGATCGCCTCGGCGGGGATCCGGGTGAAGCGGTCGGGGCGCAGGCCCGGCGCGGTGTTCGGCATCAGCAGGGCGCCGAGCACCAGGACGGCGGCGAGGACGTGCACCGTGAGGCGCAGGGCGCGGCCGGCGGAGGGGTGTGCGTCGCGTGCGCGCCGCAGACGCGCGAGGAGACGGGTGTCCCGCGGGCGCAGGGGAACACGGAGGGCGCGCAGGCGCGTGAGGACGGGAGTGAAGACGGGCAACCCGGAGGTTCCTTCCGTACCGAGGCCGGGGAGGCGGGAGGGCGGACCCGGCGTGGGGGTCCGGATCCGCCTCCCCTCCGTACGGGCGGCCGGGCCCGAGCGTTCATCCCCCGGGTCCGCATGGTGGAACCCGGCACCGTGTGGCAGCGTGATTCTCACCACCCCTGATAGTGGTTGCGCTCAGATGAGCGGATCATGGAAGGCTGCACTTCTCAAAGGATGGCACTCAGTGCCACTCGATGATCGTTCATCGAGCGAAATCAAACGTGACTCTTAATGCTCAGGTGAGCGTTCCGATCGGTCGCTGGAGGCGTTCCGCGTTCAAGAAGTGAAAACACCGGGCTCCGACGGCTTGCCAAGCTTTGACTTTCGATCCGCTGGCGCTCGGCCGGTGACAGGCGCACGACCCACAAGTGGACGTACCCAGACGCCTTTGATCTGGGTACATTCCTCGCCGTCAGGGCAGCCACCGCGTCCTCGAGGAGTCGAGACCCGTGTCGGAAAACAAAGATCACCATGGTGCTCGGTCGGGCACGAGCGTTGAGAGCGTGAAGTTCGTCTACGACTTCACCGAGGGCAACAAGGACCTCAAGGACCTGCTCGGCGGCAAGGGGGCCAACCTCGCCGAGATGACCAACCTCGGTCTCCCCGTGCCACCCGGCTTCACCATCACCACGGAGGCCTGCAAGGTCTACCTGGAGAGCGGCGAGGAGCCCGCGGCACTGCGTGACGAGGTGAGTGCGCACCTCGAGGCCCTCGAGCAGCGGATGGGCAAGAAGCTCGGCCAGGCCGACGACCCCCTCCTCGTGTCGGTCCGTTCCGGCGCCAAGTTCTCCATGCCCGGCATGATGGACACCGTCCTCAACATCGGTCTGTCCGACACGTCCGTGCGGGGCCTGGCCCAGCAGGCCGGCGACGACCGGTTCGCCTGGGACTCCTACCGGCGCCTGATCCAGATGTTCGGCAAGACCGTCCTCGGCGTGGACGGCGAGCTGTTCGAGGACGCGCTGGAGGCGGCCAAGGCGGCCAAGAAGGTCACGGTCGACACCGAGCTGGAGGCCGCCGACCTCAAGAAGCTCGTCACCAAGTTCAAGAAGATCGTCAAGACCGAGTGCGGCCGGGACTTCCCGCAGGACCCGCGCGAGCAGATGGACCTCGCCATCAAGGCCGTCTTCGACTCCTGGAACGGCGAGAGGGCCAAGCTCTACCGCCGCCAGGAGCGCATCCCGCACGACCTGGGCACCGCCGTCAACGTCTGCTCGATGGTCTTCGGCAACCTCGGCCCCGACTCCGGCACCGGCGTCGCCTTCACCCGCGACCCCGCCTCCGGCCACCAGGGCGTCTACGGCGACTACCTGCAGAACGCGCAGGGCGAGGACGTCGTCGCGGGCATCCGCAACACCGTCCCGCTCGCGGAGCTGGAGCAGATCGACAAGAAGTCGTACGACCAGCTCCTGCAGATCATGGAGACCCTGGAGAACCACTACAAGGATCTCTGCGACATCGAGTTCACCATCGAGCGCGGCCGGCTGTGGATGCTGCAGACCCGCGTCGGCAAGCGCACCGCGGGCGCGGCCTTCCGCATCGCCACGCAGCTCGTGGACCAGGGCCTGATCGACGAGGCCGAGGCGCTCACCCGCGTCAACGGCGCCCAGCTCGCCCAGCTGATGTTCCCGCGCTTCGACGAGAGCGCCAAGGTCGAGCAGGTCGGACGCGGCATCGCCGCCTCCCCGGGCGCCGCGGTCGGCAAGGCGGTCTTCGACTCCTACACCGCCGTGAAGTGGTCCCGCTCCGGCGAGAAGGTCATCCTGATCCGCCGCGAGACCAACCCCGACGACCTGGACGGCATGATCGCCGCCGAGGGCATCCTCACCTCGCGCGGCGGCAAGACCTCCCACGCGGCCGTCGTCGCCCGCGGCATGGGCAAGACCTGTGTCTGCGGCGCCGAGGAGCTGGAGGTCGACACCAAGCGCCGCCGGATGACCGTGCCCGGCGGGCGCGTCGTGGAGGAGGGCGACCTCATCTCCATCGACGGTTCCAGCGGCAAGGTCTACCTGGGCGAGGTCCCGGTCGTGCCGTCGCCGGTCGTGGAGTACTTCGAGGGCCGGATGCACCCGGGCGCCGACGACGCCGACGAGCTGGTCGAGGCCGTGCACCGGATGATGGCCTTCGCCGACCGCAAGCGCCGGCTGCGGGTGCGCGCCAACGCCGACAACGCCGAGGACGCGCTGCGCGCCCGCCGCTTCGGCGCCCAGGGCATCGGCCTGTGCCGCACCGAGCACATGTTCCTCGGCGACCGGCGCGAGCTGGTGGAACGGCTGATCCTGGCCGACACCGAGACCGAGCGCGAGGAGTCGCTGAAGGCGCTGCTGCCGCTGCAGAAGCAGGACTTCGTCGAGCTGTTCGAGGCGATGGACGGCCTGCCCGTCACCATCCGCCTGCTCGACCCGCCGCTGCACGAGTTCCTGCCCGACATCACCGAGCTGTCGGTCCGCGTCGCCCTCGCCGAGTCCCGGCAGGAGCCGCACGAGAACGAACTGCGGCTGCTCCAGGCCGTGCACCGGCTGCACGAGCAGAACCCGATGCTGGGCCTGCGCGGGGTCCGCCTCGGCCTGGTCATCCCGGGCCTGTTCACCATGCAGGTGCGGGCCATCGCGGAGGCCGCGGCCGAGCGCCGGAACGCCAAGGGCGACCCGCGCGCGGAGATCATGATCCCGCTGGTCGGCACGGTCCAGGAGCTGGAGATCGTCCGCGAGGAGGCCGACAGGGTCGTCGCGGAGGTCGAGGAGTCCACCGGCACGCGGCTCAGGCTGGCGATCGGCACGATGATCGAGCTGCCGCGCGCCGCGCTGACCGCCGGTCAGATCGCGGAGGCCGCCGAGTTCTTCTCCTTCGGCACCAACGACCTCACCCAGACGGTGTGGGGCTTCTCCCGGGACGACGTGGAGGCCAGCTTCTTCACGGCCTACCTGGAGAAGGGCATCTTCGGGGTGTCGCCGTTCGAGACGATCGACAAGGACGGCGTGGGGTCCCTGGTGAAGTCCGCCGCCGCGGCGGGCCGCGCCACCCGGCCCGACCTGAAGCTCGGCGTCTGCGGCGAGCACGGCGGCGACCCGGAGTCGGTGCACTTCTTCCACGAGGTGGGACTGGACTACGTCTCCTGCTCCCCGTTCCGCATCCCGGTGGCCCGTCTCGAGGCCGGCCGCGCGGCCGTCACCTCGGCGGGCAGCGACCACCGCTGAGCCCTCCGGGGCGCGCCGGACCCCGGGGCCGTCGTCTGTCACCCGACCACCCTCACCGATCGGCGACGGCTCCGGATCACGAAGGAGGGGCGGCACCCGTGCGGGGGTGCCGCCCCTCCCGTCGTACGCGTACGCGGAACGCGCCCGGTGGGGCGGTCAGCCGCGGCCGCGGCGCAGGCGGGAGGCGAGGAGCACGGTGCCTCCGGCGAGGACCACGGCACCGACGCCCAGGGTCACGTAGGTCGTGACGTCGTCGTCCGACCCGGCGGATCGGTCGCTCGTGGCGGCCTGGGTGGTGTCGGCCACGGGAGTCGTGTTCCCGTCGACCTCGGTGTCGTCGCGCGGGACGAAGCCGGCGGGCGGCTCGTCGCAGGCGATGCCGTCGCCGTCGGGGTCCAGGCCGGGACCGTAGTGGTCGTCCCCGCTGGAGATCCTCGCGTAGCCGTTGTCGTACGCCTCCGAGCAGCTCGTGAACGGGTGGTCCCCGTCGTGGGCCGACGCGGTGGCGGGGAGGGCGGCCAGGGCGAGGGCGGCGAGGAGCGTGAGGGTGTGTCGTGTCAGGTGCATGATAAATGCCCCCCTGTCCGATGGTGCGGGTGCGGATAACCGGGGTGTGGCGTGATGAAGCTACTGGCGGTTCAGGGGTGCTGCAGAGGGGTGCGAGCGACCTGTGATGTGAACGTGATGTGACGGAACCGTGGCACAACGCCACGAACGGAGGAATGGCTTCCTGGCGGTGGACCTGCGAGGACCAGGTCAGGAGCGTCCGAGGGCGCTGACCGACACGTCACGGCTGCCGGTAGGGTCCGGAGCCGGACGCGGGTCGCCGCGGCGGGGAGTGAAGGGGGCAGCGGTGTCAGAGGTGATACGCGAGGGCGCGGTCGGGCGCTCGGGCGGAGAAGGCGTCTCCCCGTGGCGGTCGGTGCGGCGCACGGTGTGGGTGACGCTGTGCGGAGGGGCCGCCGCGCTGGCCACCGCCGGGGTGTCCTACCTGGCGCTGCGCTGGGTGGCCGTGCCCATCGTCGTGGGCGTCCTGCTCTGCCTGACGTTCGCCTGGCTGCTGATGTGGCTGCACCGCGCGGGCTGGATCGCCCTGCTGTCCCTGGCGCCCGGCCTGTTCGTCCTCGTCGGGGCCGTCCAGTACGCGCCGGAACTGGCGCTGGAGGTGCGCGGCGTGCGCGAGAGCGTGGTGATCGTCGCGGACAGCGCGGCGGGGACGGGCGGCAAGAACCACCGGTACACGCTGCGCGGCGAGGACGGCCGGGAGCTGGACGAGCGGCTGACCTACAACGGGGACGCGTGGAGTCCGCAGGTGGGGGAGCGGCTCGACGTGGTCCGCGACCCGGAGGGCGTGGTGCCGATGGAGCGGGCGGACGAGGTGGACCCCTCGGGGCGGCTCGGCGGGGCGGTCGCCGGGCTCGCGGCCTGGACGCTCATGACGCCGGTGGCGGGCTGGCGCGGGCATGTGCGCCGCCGGCAGGGCAAGGAAGGGTCCCTGCTGCTGTCGCTGTGACCCTCCGGGCGTCGGGGGCGTGGCCCCGGCGCCCGGAGGGCGGGAATCAGCGGTCCTCGCGGCGCTTGCGCGCGGCGATCACCAGGCCGCCGCCGAGAAGGACGACGGCCGCGCCGCCCGCCGCGATGTACGGGGTGGTGCCGCTGCCGCCGGTCTCGGCGAGGTCGGTGCCGCCGCCGTTCTCCTCCTGGGTGCCGTCGGTCCCGGCGCCCGCGCCGGCGTCGTCGTCGCTCTCGTCGCGCGGCACGAAGTCCGCGGGCGGCTGGTCGCAGCCGACGCCGTCGCCGTCCCGGTCGAGGTGCTCGCCGTAGTGCTCGTCCCCCTCGGGGATGTTGCTGTACCCGTCGTCGTACGCGTCGGTGCAGTTCTCGAACGGGTGGCTGCCGTCGTGGGCCACGGCGGTGGCCGGTACGGCGGCCAGGGCGACGGCGGCGAGCAGCGCGGCGGCTGAGGTACGGAACGGAATCATGGTGAGGAGCCCCCCAGGTGCGGACGAAAGCGTGTGCTCGGTGCGAGGCTGACGAAGTTACTGGGGCGCGGGAGATGTGTCGGGGATACGGAACTCCCGTGATGCGAACGTGACGTGACCGGAGGGTAGCTCTCCGCTAGGACCGGAACGGTCCCCGTACCTCGTACGTGATCCCGCCCGACGAACGGCCGCTCGTGCCACGCTGGCTCGAGAAGTACAGGCGGGACCCGTCCGGGGAGAAGGCCGGGCCGGTGATCTCCGAGCCGGACTGGCCGCTGACGCGGAGGAACGGGGCGACCACGCCGTCGGGCGTGATGACGCAGATCTCCATGTTCCCGCCGTCCTCGGCCACGAAGAGGTCGCCGGAAGCTGCGCCGGTGACGTTGTCGACGCCCGTCAGCGGAGCGGATCCGCCCGTCACCAGGGAGTCGTCGTAGGCGAGTGCGATGGTCTGGGCGGACGCGTCGTACTGCCAGACGCGGTTGTCGCCCTTCGTGGTGAACCAGCAGGTGTCGTCCGCGTAGTAGCAGCCCTCGCCGCCGTTGAAGCGCTTGGCCCCCGACACCTGGTTGCGGGTGGCGGTGGCGCCGGACGGGTCGGGGACCCGCGTCCAGCTCACCGGGCCGTTGGCGCCGCTGCCGCCGACCAGCACCTCCAGCGTGCCCGACGACAGGTCGCCCCACGTGGTGGGGCGGAAGCGGTAGAAGCAGCCGTCCGACACGTCCTCCGTCAGGTACACCACCTTGCGCACCGGGTCGGCCGCCGCCGCCTCGTGCTTGAAGCGCCCCATCGCGTCCCGGCGGACGGCCGCCCTGACGCCCCACGGGTCGGTCTCGTAGACGTACCCGCGGTCCACCTCCTCGCAGGACAGCCAGGTGTTCCACGGGGTCTTCCCGCCCGCGCAGTTCTGCCGGGTGCCGGACAGGACGCGGTACGCGCCCGTGACCGTGCCGGTGGCCGAGAACTTCAGCGCGCTCGCCCCGCCGGAGGGGTTGATCTCCGAGTTGGAGACGTAGATCCAGCCCGGGCCGTCGGCGTAGCAGGCGCCGCCGTCGGGGGCGTCGTGCCAGGTGTAGGAGGTGCCCGGGACCGTTCTGCCGGAACGGGCGACGACGCGGCTGGTGAAGCCGGCGGGCAGGCTGACGCCGTTGGCGTCCGCCGCCCCGAGCGGACCGTACGGGCCGCTGCCCGGCTGGGCGGGGGCGGCCGCTGCCGCGCCGCGCCACAAGGTCCCGCCGAGCACGGAGGCGGTGCCGCCGACGGCGGTCGCACGAAGGAAGGTACGACGTTCCACTGTCGCTCCAAAGGTCCTGTGACCGTCCTGCCGCCGGTCGGCGGCGGGGGCGTGCGAGCAGCGAACCTAGGGGAGCCGGGTGGACGCCTCGTGACCGCGGACGAACCGGCGGATGACGGAGCGGCGTGCACAGCGGGTGTCCGCACCGCCGTGCACGCCGCTCCGGGTGGGTCAGGCCGCCTCCGCCTCGTACGCCGTCACGCGGACCGTGTCGTCGTCCAGGCACCGGCCCGTCTCCAGGTCGAAGCGCTGCTTCAGGAGCGGGGAGGCGACGAACGGGCGGCCCCGGTGGGTGCCGGTGAGGCCGCGGGAGAGGACCGCCGCGCCCGTGAACGGGTCACGGTTGTCGAGGGCGTACAGGCGGCCCGCGCGGTCGGTGAACACCGCGGCCTGCCGGCCGTCGGGCAGCAGGGCGGCCACGCCCCGTCCCGGGATCAGCCGGTCGAGGCCGCAGACCTCGAACCAGCCGTCCGCCAGGCGGAGCCGTACGGTCAGGCCGGTGGTCGTCTCGAGTGCCAGGGTCATCGCTGTGCGGTTCCTTCCAGGACGTCGTCGGCGGGACGCGGGCCGATGCTCAGCAGGGGCAGGTCGGGCTTGATCTGGTCGCGTTCGGGGACGAAGGCGACCACCGGGTCGGGGGTGTCCGGGGCGTTCACGAAGGACACGAACCGGGCCAGCTTCTCCGGGTCGTCGACGGTCTCCGCCCACTCGTCGCGGTAGTGCGCGACGTGCGCGGCCATCAGCGCCTCCAGTTCGTCGCAGATGCCCAGCGAGTCGTGCACCACCACGTCCCGTACGTGGTCCAGGCCGCCGGGGACGCGCTCCAGCCAGGCGGAGGTGCGCTCCAGCCGGTCGGCGGTGCGGATGTAGAACATCAGGAACCGGTCGATCAGGCGGATCAGTTCGGCGTCGGAGAGGTCCTGCGCCAGCAGGTCGGCGTGGCGCGGGGTGGCGCCGCCGTTGCCGCCGACGTACAGGTTCCAGCCGGCCGCGGTGGCGATGACGCCGAAGTCCTTCGACCGGGCCTCCGCGCACTCGCGCTGGCAGCCGGACACCGCCGACTTCAGCTTGTGCGGGGAGCGCAGGCCCCGGTAGCGCAGCTCCAGGTCGATCGCCATGCGCACCGAGTCCTGGACGCCGTAGCGGCACCAGGTCCGTCCGACGCAGGACTTCACCGTGCGCAGCGACTTGCCGTACGCGTGGCCCGACTCGAAGCCGGCGTCGACCAGCCGGGTCCAGATCAGGGGGAGCTGTTCGACCCGCGCGCCGAACATGTCGATCCGCTGGCCGCCGGTGATCTTCGTGTAGAGCCCGAAGTCGCGGGCGATCTCGCCGATCACGATCAGTTTCTCCGGCGCGATCTCCCCGCCGGGGATGCGCGGCACCACCGAGTACGAGCCGTTCCTCTGCAGGTTGGCCAGGAAGTGGTCGTTGGTGTCCTGGAGGGCCGCCTGCTCGCCGTCCAGCACATAGGTGCTCGCGCCGATCGCCGGCGCGAGGGACGCGACGATCGAGCCGACGGTCGGCTTGCACACCTCGCAGCCGTCGCCGCCGCGCGCCTCCTCGCGGCCGTACCGGTCCAGCAGTTCGCGGTGGGAGGTGATGCGCAGGGCGAGGACGGTCTCGTACAGCTCCTCGCGGGTCTGGGAGAAGCAGCCGCACAGGCCCTTGTCGACCTCGACGCCGTTCGCCTCCAGCTCGGCGTCCAGCAGCTGGCCCAGCACCTTGACGCAACTGCCGCAGCCCGTACCGGCCTTGGTGCACTTCCTCACCTCGGGCACAGTGGTGCACCGGTGGCCGGTGACCGCGCCGCGGATCGTGCCCTTGGTGACGTTGTGGCAGGAGCAGATCACCGCGTCGTCCGGCAGCGCGGACGGGCCGAGCGCGGCCGGGGCCCCGGCGCCGGCGGGCAGCACCAGCGACTCCGGCGCGACCGGCGGCACCGAGCCGGTGAACGCCCGCAGCGTGCCGTACGCCTCCGCGTCGCCGACCAGGATGCCGCCGAGCAGCGTGCCGTCCCGGCCGATCACCAGTTTCTTGTACAGGCCCGCGCGGGAGTCGGAGTAGACGACGTCCAGGCAGTCGTCGGCGGTGCCGTGCGCGTCGCCGAAGGACGCCACGTCCACGCCGAGCAGCTTCAGCTTGGTGGACAGGTCGGCGCCGGTGAAGGCGGCCTCGTCCCCGGCGATGGCCGCGGCGGCCGTCTCGGCCTGCTCATAGCCGGGCGCGACCAGGCCGTACACCCGGCCGTCGGCGGTCAGCGCGCACTCGCCGACCGCGAACACGCGCGGATCGGTGACCGTACGGCACTGCTCGTCCACGGCGATCCCGCCGCGCTCGCCGACCGCCAGACCGCAGTCGCGGGCGAGCTGGTCGCGGGGGCGGACGCCGGCGGAGAACACCACCAGGTCGGTGGCGAGTTCGGAGCCGTCGGACAGCTTCATGCCGGTGACGGCGCCCGCCTCGTCGACCACGATCTCCTGGGTGCCGACGCCGGTGTGGACGGTCAGTCCCATGTCCTCGACGGTGCGCTGCAGCGCCGCGCCGCCGCCCTCGTCGACCTGCACCGGCATCAGCCGCGGTGCGAACTCCACGATGTGCGAGGCGAGTCCGAGGCCCTTGAGCGCGCCGGCCGCCTCGAGACCGAGCAGACCGCCGCCCACCACCGCGCCCGTCCTCGCCCTGCTCCGCGCGTACTCCTCGATGGCGAGCAGGTCCTCGACGGTGCGGTAGACGAAGCAGCCCTCGGCGTCCTTGTTCGGCACCGGCGGCACGAACGGGTAGGAGCCGGTCGCCAGCACCAGCACGTCGTAGCCGACGACCAGCCCGGAGCGGGCGGTCACCGTGCGCGCCTCCCGGTCCACGCGCTCGGCCGGGTCGCCGACGTGCAGCTCGATGCCGTGGTCCGCGAGGAACGCCGGGTCCGTCAGCGACAGGTCCTCGGGCGTCCGGCCCGAGAAGTACGAGGTGAGCTGCACGCGGTCGTAGGCCGGACGCGGCTCCTCGCACAGCACGACCA
Organism: Streptomyces sp. NPDC096105; assembly: GCF_044763335.1. Taxonomy (NCBI): domain Bacteria; kingdom Bacillati; phylum Actinomycetota; class Actinomycetes; order Kitasatosporales; family Streptomycetaceae; genus Streptomyces; species Streptomyces sp. NPDC096105. The sequence continues at coordinate 606,469 of NZ_JBIWGC010000001.1, read as the reverse complement.
CGCGGTGCGTGGCGGTCAGGCCGCGCTCGGCGAGCGCCTCCAGGAAGCGCTGGCCGACCATGCCGTGGCCGACGAGCACGATGGTCGGGGTGTCCGTGGGCATCAGGAGCCTCCGTCGTGGGTGAGCAGGTGGAGCAGGGGCCCGCCGTCGGACGGGAGCGGCTCCGCTCCCTCCCAGGCGCGCGCGAGGGCGCCGACGGTGCCGAGTTCGCCGACCAGCACGCCGCCGACCAGGCGGTCGCCGCGGACCACGACCTTGCGGTAGGTGCCGCGGGTGGCGTCGGCGAGCCGCACGACGTCGTCGCCCGGCAGCCCCTCGGTCTCGCCGAACGCGGCCAGGTCGAAGGGGCCGTCCGGGCCGGTCAGGGTGAGCCGGGTGAGCGAGCGGGTGCCGGTGTAGCGGGCGGCGGCGTCCCCGGCGAGCAGCGCGGCGAGCGCGTCGGCCTGTTCCAGGGCCGGCGCGGCCAGCCCGTAGACGGTGCCGGCGTGCTGGACGCAGTCGCCGACCGCGTGGACGCACGGGTCGGAGGTGCGCAGCTCGTCGTCGACGACGACGCCCTCGGCCACGTCGAGCCCGGCGGCCTGCGCGAGGGAGACCCTCGGGCGCACCCCGCAGGCCAGCACCACGAGGTCGGCGTCCAGGGCGTAGCCGTCGGCCAGCTCCACCGAGCGGACCGCGCCGCCGACGCAGCGCACGTCCCGCACCCGGCACTCGGTGTGCACCTCCACGCCGAGCCCGGTCAGATGGCGCCGGACCAGCGCGGAGGCGGCCGGGTCGAGCTGGCGTTCCATGAGCCGCTCGGCCTGCTGGGCGAGGACCACCCGCGCCCCGCGCACGGCCAGCGCGCGGGCCGCGGACACGCCGAGCAGCCCGCCGCCGATCACCACCGCCCGCACGCCCGGCCGCACCTCGGCGGACAGGCCCAGGCAGTCGTCCAGGGTGCGGAACGCGTGCACGCCCCGGGGCAGCTCACGGTCCTTCGTGAACAGGCCGCGCAGCGGCGGCAGGACGGGGTTGGAGCCGGTGGCCAGCACCAGCCGCCCGTAGGCGGTCTCCGAGCCGTCCGCGCGGACGACGGTCCGCCGGTCCCGGTCGATGCCGGTGACCCGGGCGCGGACCAGCTCCGCGGGGGCGGGCAGGGCGATCACCTCGGGCCGGTAGCGCCCGGCGAGCACCTCGGCGAGCAGCACCCGGTTGTACGGCGGGTGCTCCTCCTCGCCGATCAGCGTCACGGGCGTGCCCAGCTCGCCGAGCCGCCGGGCGAGACGTACGCCCGCGAGGCCGGAGCCGATCACCACCACACGCTCGTTCGAGGTCATGTCCCGAGCGTGCGGGGCGGGTGTTACCCGGTGGCATCCCCTCTGTTTCCCGCGCGGAACGCTGCCCTCAGCGGTCGCGGACGCCGGGTGTGAGGCTTCCGGGGGCGGCCGCCTGGCGGGTGTGAGGAGGCCAACCTCAACAAACGCTCATCTTGATGGACGTGACATCTTTCGCCTCCGTAGGCTCGCGGCCATGCCCGACATCCCGCTGACCACGGTCGTCCTGCTCTGCGTGGCCGCGCTCGTCGCCGGCTGGATCGACGCCGTGGTGGGCGGCGGCGGGCTGCTGCTCCTGCCGGCGCTGCTGCTCGGTCTGCCCGCCGGCACCCCGGCCGCGCACGCGCTGGGCACCAACAAGGCGGTCGCGATCGTGGGCACCACGGGTGCGGCGGTGACGTACGCCCGCAAGGCGCCGGTGGACGTGCGGACGGCGGTGCGGATCGGGCTGGCCGCCCTCGCCGGGTCGTCCGGCGGTGCGTTCCTCGCGGCCGGGATGAGCACCGAGGTGCTCAAGCCGGTCATCATGGTGGTGCTGCTCGCGGTGGCCGCCTTCGTCATCCTGCGGCCCGCCTTCGGCACCGCACCCGCGCCGGGCCCGGCCACCCGCCGGCGGATCCTCGCCGCGATCGGCCTGGCCGGCCTCGGCATCGGCTTCTACGACGGCCTGATCGGCCCCGGCACCGGCACGTTCCTCGTCCTGGCGCTCACCGCCGTGCTCCACCTCGACCTGGTCACCGCCTCCGCCACCGCCAAGATCGTCAACTGCTGCACCAACGCGGGCGCCCTCGCCACCTTCGCCTGGCAGGGCGCGGTCCTGTGGCACCTGGCGGCCCTGATGGCGGTCTTCAACCTGGCGGGCGGCATGCTCGGCGCCCGTACCGCCCTGAAGCGCGGCAGCGGCTTCGTCCGCGTGGTCCTGCTGACGGTGGTCTTCGCCCTGGTGGCGAACCTGGCGTACGAGCAGTGGATGGCGTAGGTCCCGGCAGAGGGGAGGCGGGGCTGATCTAGGCTTCCCGACCGTGACCACCACCTTGATGACGTATGCCGGGCCGGCCGACGACCATGCGCCGGTGACCCGCACCGGCGGCGTGCCGCTGGTGCCGGCCGGGTTCACCTGGCCGCGGTGCGCGGAGTGCGCGGGGCCGATGCAGTTCCTCGCGCAGGTGCCGGCGGACGCCCCCGGTACCGAGGAGGACGCGTACGTCGTCTCCGTCTTCATGTGCCAGAACGACCCGGGGCTGTGCGACGAGTGGGATCCGGTCGCGGGCGGCAACCGGGCGCTGGTGTTCCCCCGTGCCGGACTCGCGCCCGCCCCGGTGCCGGAGGAGGGCGAGACCCTGCTGCCGGAGACCTGTGGCGTCGACCGCACGACGGTCGACGCGGTCTCCTACTCCGAGGCCCGCGACCGCTGGGCGCAGGCGAGCGGCCGTCCCGTGCGGGACGTCCTCGGGGGCCTGGGCGGCGCTCCCGCGTGGCTCCAGGGCGACGAGACGCCGGTGTGCCCGTCGTGCGCGCGGGCGATGAGCTTCGTCGCCCAGCTCGAGGAGGGCCGCGACGAGGGGACCGCGATGAACTTCGGCGGTGGCGGCTGCGGGTACGCCTTCGCCTGCGTGCCGTGCGCGGAAGGCGCGTTCCTCTGGCAGAGCTGACCGGCCGGCTCCGCCCGCTTCCCCGGCGGCGGCCGCCCCTGTGTCCTGACACGGGGCGCGGAGCGCCTTGAGGGGGCGGGCGCCCACGGACCCCGCGGTCCGGGCGGCGGCCGACCTCATGGGGCCGGCCCCCGGGACGGAGGCCGCCCGCGGACCCCGGCGCCCGTCAGCGGGTCCCCGTCAGGTGGGCGTAGACGACCACGTTGCCGCGGTAGCCGGTGGCGGGGGAGTAGCCGGCGCCGCAGGTGATGACGCGGAGCTCCGGGCGGCCGGCCGGGCCGTAGACCTTCTCGTCGGGGAAGTCCCGGGCGTCGTACGCCTCGACGGCGTCCACCGTGAACACGGCGACCGTGCCGTCGCGCCGGGCCACCTCGACCGTGCTGCCCTTGTGCAGGGCGCCGAGCGAGTAGAAGACGGCCGGGCCGTCGGCGTTGTCGACGTGGCCCGCGACGATCGCCGTGCCCCGCTCGCCGGGAGTGGTGCCGGCCTCGTACCAGCCGGCCAGGTCCGGGCGGTCGGCGGGCGGCACGTCGAGGGAGCCGGCCGGGGTCAGCCCCAGGCCGGTCAGCGGCGCGTCCACGCCGATCGCCGGAATGCGCACCCGGTCGGGCGGTGACGGCGGCAGCGCGGGGGCCGCGGACCGTGCCGGGCCGTGCGCGTCGAGTGCGGAGTGCGCCTGCGCGGCGGACGGCTGCGGCGGGGCGTCGCCCCCGCCGTTCCGCAGCAGCACGGCCCCTGTGCACAGGGCGCACACCGTGACGGCGGCCATCGCCGCGTTGCCCGGACTCCGGGGCCGGCGGAACCTGCGGCGCATGGGGTGACCTCACCTCGAGTCGGCCCCGTGCCCCCCTCCGGGCCGCGAGGGGCGTCGGGCCCGGAGGGGGGAGGGGACGTGCGGTACCTGTGGGACGGGCGGCGGAGGATGCCCGTCAGATCCCGTCGCCTCTCGCCCGGCGATGCAGGAACCAGGTACCGCCCGCGGCGGCGACGGCGAGGGCCGTCACGCCGGCCGCGGTCTGTACGGGGTCGGGGCCCAGCGCGCCACCGACCCCCGTCTTCACGCTTCCCCGGGGAACCACCTGCTCCGCGTCGGGCGTCAGCGTCACCACGAGGTCCCCGCTCACCCGGCGCCCGCTCCCGGCACAGGCGACGACGATCTCGTACGTCCCCGGCTGCGCGCTCGGCGGCACCTGGAACTGCCCGATCGCCTCCCCCTCGTGCGTGCTCGGCGCCAGCGTGAACCGGCCGGCGCCGACCGCGGAGGCGTCGCCCGCCACCGTCCCCTCGTCACCGCACGCCGCGGTGTTCGCGGAGACCTGCGCGCCCGGGGCGACGGACGACGGGTACATGCGCAGACCGGCGGTCGACGGGCCGGGGGCCTCCCCGGCGTACGCGGGGGCGGCGAGCAGCCCCGCGGTGGCCACGGCGAGTGCGGTGCCGGTCGTGCCGGTCAGCAGCCGGGCGGTACGTCGCATCGATGCTCCCTCGAGCTCACGGAGGGGACCCGGCCCGCGGCACCCCCATGTGCCGCCGTCGACCGCGTCCCTGCCCCTCCGAGGTAAGTCGCCCCGGGCCGCCACCGCTCCCTGAGGAGGCGTCAGGGCACCGGCTGAACGGGTGTCAGGCGACCCCGGCAGCCCTCGGTCCGCCCCGCGTTTCAGCAGGTCACCGACGCGGACGTGAGCAGGCGAGCGGCGTGCGGCCGCATTGGGCCGGGCGGGGCTGCGAAGGGCTGACCGGGCGAGGGCGCCCCTCGGGACGCCGGGCGCCTCAGGTCGTTCCCTGCGTCCCGCGCGCCCGCGGGCGGGCCGGGGCGGCGTCGTACACCCACGCGGGGGCCGCCCGGGACGCCCCGAGTCCCGGGGACCGTCCGACGCGCGGTGGGCGTGGGCCGACCGCCCGCACGGTGCTCACGGCACTCACGAGGCGGTGCGCTCACGGGCGTACCGCCTCGAGCCGTACCGCGCACGCCTTGAACTCCGGCATCCGGGACGTCGGGTCGAGGGCCGGGTTGGTGAGGGTGTTGGCGCGGCCCTCACCGGCCCAGTGGAACGGCATGAACACCGTGTCGGGGCGGATCGCGGTGGTGATCCGGGCCGGGGCGACCGCCCGGCCGCGCCGGGACACCACGGCCACCGGGTCGCCCTCGCGGGCGCCGAGCCGCTGCGCGAGCCGGGGGTGCAGCTCCACGAACGGGCCGGGCGCGGCGGCGTTCAGTTCGTCCACGCGCCGTGTCTGCGCGCCGGACTGGTACTGCGCCACGACCCGCCCGGTGGTGAGCAGCACCGGGTACTCCTCGTCGGGCTCCTCGGCGATCGCCCGGTGCGACACCGGAACGAACCGCGCCCGGCCGTCCTCGGTGGCGAACCGGTCCAGGAAGAGGCGGGGGGTGCCGGGGTGGACGGTCCCGGCGTCCTCACCGGGAGCCTCGGGGGAGGGGCACGGCCAGAACACCCCGTTCCCCTCCGCCAGCCGCCGGTAGGTGATCCCCGAGTAGTCCGCGGGGCCGCCCGCGCTGGCCCGGCGCAGCTCCTCGAAGACCTCCTCGGGGTCGGTCGGGAAGCGCTTCTCCGGGCTGCCCTCGCCGCCCAGCCGCGCGGCGAGCTCGTGCAGCACCTCCAGGTCGCCGCGCACGCCCGCCGGCGGGGTGACGGCCCGGCGGCGCAGCAGCACCCTGCCCTCCAGACTGGTGGTGGTGCCCGTCTCCTCCGCCCACTGCGTCACCGGCAGCACGACGTCGGCGAGTTCGGCCGTCTCCGACAGCACCACGTCGCACACCGCCAGGAAGTCCAGCGAGCGGACGCGCTCCTCGACGTGCGCGGCGCGCGGCGCCGACACCACCGGGTTGGAGCCCATCAGCAGCAGCGCGCGGATGTCCGTGCCCAGCGCGTCCAGCAGCTCGTACGCGCTGCGGCCCGGTCCGGGCAGACTGTCCGGGGCGACGCCCCAGACCTCCGCCACGTGCGCCCGCGCCGCCGGGTCGGTCAGCTTGCGGTAACCGGGCAACTGGTCGGCCTTCTGGCCGTGTTCGCGCCCGCCCTGCCCGTTGCCCTGCCCGGTCAGACAGCCGTACCCGGACAGCGGGCGGCCGGGCCGGCCGGTCGCCAGGGCCAGGTTGATCCACGCGCTCACCGTGTCGGTGCCCTTGGACTGCTGCTCGGGCCCCCGCGCGGTGAGCACCATCGCGGACTCGGGCCCGCAGAACAGCCGTACGGCCTCGCGGAGTCGCGGCACGGGCACGCCGGTGACGCGTTCCACGTACTCCGGCCAGTGCGCCATCGCCGAGGCCCGGGTCTCCTCCCAGCCGGCCGTGCGCTCCCGGATGTACTCCTCGTCGGTGCGCCCCTCGGCGACGACCAGGTGCAGCAGGCCCAGAGCCAGCGCGAGATCGGTGCCGGGGCGCGGCGCCAGGTGCAGGTCGGCCTGCTCGGCGGTGCGCGTGCGGCGCGGGTCGACGACGATCAGGGTGCCGCCGTTCTCCTTCAGCTCGGTGAAGTAGCGCAGGGCCGGGGGCATGGTCTCGGCGGGGTTGGCGCCGACGAGGATCACACAGCCGGTCCTCGGGATGTCCTCCAGCGGGAACGGCAGACCCCGGTCGAGGCCGAACGCCCTGCCTCCCGCGGCGGCGGCCGACGACATGCAGAACCGCCCGTTGTAGTCGATCTGCGAGGTGCCCAGCACCACCCGCGCGAACTTCCCCAGGGAGTACGCCTTCTCGTTGGTGAGCCCGCCCCCGCCGAACACCCCGACCGCGTCCGCGCCGTGGTGCGCGCGAGCGTTTCCGATCCCTTCGGCGACCCGGTCCAGCGCCTCCTCCCAGGAGGCCGGCTCCAGCGTGCCCGCCGCCGACCGCACCAGCGGCGAGGTCAGCCGCACGGCCGGGGACAGCACGGCCGGCGCGGTCCGCCCCTTCCCGCACAGCGCCCCCCGGTTCACCGGGAAGTCCGCGCGCTCGCTCACCTCGACGGTCCGCCCGTCGGCGGCCGGCGTCAGGTTCATGCCGCACTGCAGCGCGCAGTAGGGGCAGTGCGTGGACGTCACGGTGCTTCGCATACGGACCAGGCTGCGCCGTCGGTGTTACGCACCGCGCCGGCCGCTGTTACACCCCGGACACGGCCCCCTCTCCGCCGACCGCCGCCCACGGTGAGGCGCCGGCGCGCCCCGCTCGGACGCCGACGAGCCGGACACGGTCGCCGCACAGCCGTGCCGTGTCGTCGGTGCCGGACGTCAGTACGGCCACCGGGTCCGGCCGGCCCGTCAGTCCGGCCCGCCGGAACCGCGGGCGTCCGCCAGCGCCCGCCGCACCCCCGCCTCCTCGGGCCCGAGGAAGTGCGGGTCCGGCCGGAACACCGCGTCCAGGGCCGCCTTCCCGGCCGCGAGGACCTCGCGGGCGCCGCCGTAGTACCAGGTGACGTCGTGGCGGTCGGCCACGCCGACGCCGTACGACGTGACGCCCGCCGCCTCGCACAGCGCCACCGCCCGCCGGATGTGGAAGCCCTGGCTGATCAGCACCGCCCGGTCCACGCCGAAGATCTTCCGGGCGCGGACGCAGGAGTCCCAGGTGTCGAAGCCCGCGTAGTCGCTGACGATCCGCGCGTCGGGCACCCCGTGCCGGGTCAGGTAGGCGCGCATCGCGTCGGGCTCGTCGTACTCCTCCCGGCTGTTGTCACCGGTGACCAGCACCACCCGGATCCGCCCCGCGCGGTACAGCTCCGCCGCCGCGTCCAGCCGGTGCGCGAGGTAGGGCGACGGCTCCCCGTCCCACAGCCCCGCGCCGAACACCACGGCCACCTCGGTGCGCGGCACGTCGGCGACGGTGCGCAGCCGGTCGCCGGTGCTCAGCCGCAGCCAGGTCGCCGGCAGCAGCGCCAGCACGCACGCCGCCACCACGGCCCGCACCAGCCGCCGCTGCCCCGCGCGGGTGCGCGGCAGCCGCGGGCGGTGAAACGCGAAACGGCGCATCGGACGGCCTCCCCGGTCGCTCCTGGACCCGGTAGGACGCCCCGCCGGGGCCCGCGGTTCGCACCGTGTGACCGGTCTCACGGTACTCCGGCGTTCCGGGAACGGGGGACCCGCCGCCTCACACCGCCCCGCACCCCCGCGTGAACACCCCGCAAACACGCGTGACCCCGACGCAACGGCAGGGCAACCTCGTCCGGTCACGCTCGCTGCATGACGGCGTATCCGACGCACCCCGGCGCCCGGCCCCGCCCGGTCGCCCCGCCCCCCGCCCTCGTCGTGGTGGCCCACGGCAGCCGCGACCCGCGCGCCCCGGCCACCGTGCGGCGGCTCCTGGAACGGGTCCGCGCGCTGCGCCCCGGCCTGCCGGTGCACCTCGGCCACATCGAGCTGAACGCCCCGCTGCTGCCCGACACCCTCGACGAGCTGGCCACGCACGGCGCCGGGTCCGCCGTGCTCGTCCCGCTGCTGTTCGGCCGCGGCCACCACGTCACCCGGGACATCCCCGGCGCCGCCGCGGCGGCGCCGCTGCCCACCCGGGTCGCCGGCCCGCTCGGGGCGCACCCCCTGCTCGTGGACGCCCTGCACGCACGGCTCACCGAGGCGGGCTGGCAGGCACCCCGGGACGCGGAGGGCCGCCGCACCGGCGCCGTGGTGCTGGCCTCCGCCGGGTCCCGCGCGCCCGCCTCCCGCGCCGACACCGAGCGCATCGCCGGGCTGCTCGCCGCCCGGCTCGGCGTGCCCGTCGTCCCCGCCTACGCCTCCGCCGCCGCGCCCACCGTGCCCGAGGCGGTGCGCGCCCTCGCCGCCCGCGGCCGCACCCGGGTCGCCGTCGCCTCCTGCTTCACCGCCCCCGGCCGGTTCGCCGCCGCGTGCGCGAAGGCGGCGCCCGGCACCGTCGCCGGCCCGCTCGGCACCCACCCCGCGCTGGCCCGCCTGCTCCTCCACCGCTACGACCGGGCGCTGCGCACCGTGTCCCCGGTCGCCGGAGTGGCCGCCCTCGCCCCCGCGTGACACGGCCACCGGTGTCCGGGACGTCACCGGCCGGAGCTACTGTCGGATCATGGAAGGCATCACGTCCGGCACGTCCGACCCGTCCGCGCACCACCTCCCGCCCGCCGGGTACGACCCGCCGGCCGTCGAGCGCTGGGCCGCCGAGCCCGACAAGCGGCCGGGCCGCACCGCCTTCCAGCGCGACCGGGCGCGCGTGCTGCACTCCGCCGCGCTGCGCCGCCTCGCCGGCAAGACGCAGGTCGTCACCCCCGGCGCGCACAGCCAGGTGTGGGACGCCAGCCCCCGCACCCGCCTCACCCACTCCCTCGAATGCGCCCAGGTGGGCCGGGAACTGGGCGCCGCCCTCGGCTGCGACCCCGACCTGGTGGAGGCCGCCTGCCTCTCCCACGACCTCGGCCACCCGCCGTTCGGGCACAACGGCGAACAGGCGCTGAACGAGTTCGCCGAGGACTGCGGCGGCTTCGAGGGCAACGCGCAGTCGCTGCGGCTGCTCACCCGCATCGAGCCCAAGCGGTTCACCCCCGAGGGCTCCGTCGGCCTCAACCTCACCCGGGCGGCCCTCGACGCGGCCACCAAGTACCCCTGGCCGCGCGGCGCCCACCCCACCGACCCGGCGTCGGTGAAGTTCGGCGTCTACGACGACGACCGGCCGGTCTTCGAGTGGCTCCGCAAGGACGCCCCCGGCACCCGCACCTGCTTCGAGGCGCAGGTCATGGACTGGGCGGACGACGTGGCGTACTCGGTCCACGACGTGGAGGACGGCCTGCACGCGGGGCACATCGACCCCAACTGCCTGCACGCCGACCCGGAGCGGGAGGCCGTCTTCGCGGTCGCCGCCCGCCGGTACGTCCCGGCGGACACCGACCCCGCCGAGCTCGCCGAGGCCCTCGACCGGCTGCTCGCCCAGGAGTGGTGGCCGCACGGCTACGACGGCACCGCCGTCGCCCAGGCCCGCCTCAAGGACGCCACCAGCCAGCTCATCGGCCGTTTCTGCCTCGCCGCCGAGAGCGCCACCCGGCAGGCCTGGGGCGGCGGCCGCCTCACCCGGTACGGGGCCGAGCTGGTCGTCCCGCGCTCCACGCGCATGGAGTGCGCGGTCCTCAAGGCGGTCGCCGACCGGTACGTCATGCAGCGCGCCGAGCAGGAGCGGCTCCGCGCCGACCAGCGCGTCGTCGTGCTGGAGCTGGCGGAGGCGCTGACCGCCCGCGCCCCCGACGGGCTGGACCCGCAGTTCCGCAGGCTGTTCGACCGGGCGCCGGACGACCGCGCCCGCAAGCGGGTCGTCGTGGACCAGATCGCGTCCCTGACGGATGCCTCGGCCCGCTTCCTGCACGCCCGGCTCACCGGCCGGACGTGAAACAGGTGGCCTGATCGGGTCACTCCCCCTTCCCGCGGCCTTCCGCTTGCGGGAGGCTCGCTGGTGGCAACGCTCGAAGGAGGCATCACGTGGTCGACGCGGATCAGACTTTCGTCATCGTCGGAGGCGGCCTGGCCGGCGCGAAGGCGGCCGAGACGCTGAGAGCGGAGGGCTTCACCGGCCGCGTGATACTGATCTGCGACGAGCGCGACCGCCCCTACGAGCGTCCGCCGCTGTCCAAGGGGTGCCTCCTCGGCTCGGCGGAGCGCGGCAGCGTCTTCGTGCACGAGCCCGGCTGGTACGCGCAGCACGACGTCGAACTGCACCTGGGGCAGACCGTCGCCGCCGTGGACCGCGCCGCGAGGACCGTCCGCTTCGGTGAGGACGGCACCACCGTCCGCTACGACAAGCTGCTGCTCGCCACCGGCGCCGAGCCCCGCCGGCTCGACGTCCCGGGCACCGACCTGGTGGGCGTCCACCACCTGCGCCGCCTCGCCCACTCCGAGCGCCTCAAGGGCGTCCTCACCGCCCTCGGCCGGGACAACGGCCACCTGGTGATCGCCGGCGCGGGCTGGATCGGCCTGGAGACCGCGGCGGCGGCCCGGCAGTACGGCGCGGAGGTCACCGTCGTCCACCGGGGGCAGGCCCCGCTGCACTCGGTCCTCGGCCCCGAACTGGGGCAGCTCTTCGCCGAGCTGCACAGCGAGCACGGCGTGCGCTTCCACTTCGGCGCCACGCTCACCGAGATCACCGGCCAGGACGGCATGGTCCTCGCCGCCCGCACCGACGACGGCGAGGAGCACCCGGCGCACGCCGTGCTCGCCGCGATCGGCGCGGCCCCGCGGACCTCCCTCGCGGAGGCGGCGGGCCTGGAGATCGCCGACGCCGCGTCCGGCGGGGGCGTCCTCGTCGACGAACGGCTGCGCACGTCCGACCCGGACATCTACGCGGCCGGGGACGTCGCGTCCTTCCCGCACGGCCTGTTCGGCACCCGGCTGCGGGTGGAGCACTGGGCCAACGCGCTCAACGGCGGCCCGGCGGCGGCCCGCGCCATGCTCGGCCGCGACGAGGTCTACGACCGTGTCCCGTACTTCTTCACCGACCAGTACGACCTCGGCATGGAGTACTCCGGCTGGGCGCCGCCCGGGTCCTACGACCAGGTGGTCGTCCGGGGCGACGCGGGCAAGCGGGAGTTCATCGCGTTCTGGGTGCGCGAGGGACGCGTGCTGGCCGGGATGAACGTGAACGTGTGGGACGTCACGGACACGGTCCAGCGGCTGATCCGGTCCCGGGAGGCGGTGGACACGGAGGCGCTGGCGGATCCGCACGTGCCGCTGGAGAGCCTGGTCGCCTAGGAGGCCACGATCCGCCCGGCGGGGTCGCCGACGGTCCCGGTGCGGCGCGAGTTCCCTTTCGGGCAGGGGACGTGAGGCCGGAAAGCCCGGAGGGCCCGGCGGGTACGCGCCGTACGGCACCGTCGGCGTGGCCACCGCCGGCGCCGAGGCCGTCTCCCTGCGGCAGATCAAGGGACAGCTCCGCCGGGCCGCCCGGAACGACGGCCCCGGCCAGGAGTGGGTGCCCACCCTCGACGAGGATCCGGTGATCGGGCCGTGGCTCGCGGCCGCCCGGGGCTCGGACCCGGTGGCCAAGGAGGCGATGGACGCCGTCGAGGCGCGGATCGAGGTCCTCGCCCCCGTGCTCTTCGAGGAGCTCAAGGCGCACGCCGACATGACGAGGGAGGCGCTGGACCGGCTGCCTCCCGTCACCGGCACCGTCTTCCGGGGCGACTGGAACCTCGGCGGGGACGAGTCGGTCCACCGCCTCGGCAAGCAGGCCGCGCCGAACCACCGGCCGGGATCCGTCTTCACGAGCTCCTTCGACAGCACCAGCAGGGACAAGGGCGTGGCCCTGGACTTCATGCGCGGCCAGCGGGTCTCCGGCACGAAGACGCACCGGATCCTCCTGGAGCTGACGCTCACCGGGAAGTACGGCCGTGACATCGACCCCTTCCACCAGTACCAGGGCTACGAGGCGGAGGTGCTGCTGATGCCGGGCGCGAACTTCGAGGTCACCGGGAGCGAGTGGAAGCACGACCCGGACCACGACCCGGCGTACGGCGGCAGCGACCGGTACGGGCACGTCCGGGCGACGGAGGTGTGAGGACACGCCGGACCGGCCCGGAGACCCCGTCGCCCCCTCGCCCGGCACGGGCGGGCGCCGGCCGGCCCGGGGAGTGAAAAGCCCCGGTCCGACGGTGTTTCCGGAAGGGACCGGGGCCGGGAAGGGCGCTTCCGGACGACTTACCCCGACAGCGCGCGTGTCTACACCGAGGTAAACGTCCTGATTGTTCAGAATGTCGTCAACTGCCCCAGTTGAAACTATGAAGTTTCGTACCGAGGAGCATGACATGCACGTTCGCAGGTGGCTCCCAGACCAGCCCACTCGGATCGGCCGGCACGACTGGCCGGACGAGGGCGACGACGGCACGTACATGCGACTGCGGGCCGGCTCCATCGTGGTACTGGACCGTCAGGCATGGCGGATCCTGGAGATCAACGGCTACCCGGGCGACCGGTGGCCGGACTGCTACGAGAAGGCCTGGCGCGACCACGTGGAACTGTGGTGGCACGCCAACGGACTGCTGCGGGCCAACAACCGGGCGGCCAAGCCGGCCCCCGAGCGGTCCGAGTTCTACAAGCGCCCGGTGGTCCTCGTGCTGCGCGACGAAAACCTGCCCCGCTCCACGCCGAAGCACTGGTGCGCTCCCGCCAGCCACGACTGGCAGGTCCTCCCGGAGCACTACGCGGTCTGCCGCGCCTGCGGTGAACTGCCGCCCTGCCACCACGGGGAGTACCGCTGGGAGGGCGGTCCCCGCCGGCCGGAACAGAACGCCGGCATCCCCCTCATGGTCCCGGAGGGCTGCTGCATGGGGTGCGCCGAGCCGATCAGGCCGCGGATGCGCACCGTGCGCTTCCCCGGGCCGAACCTCTGGTACCCGAACCTGGGGGAGGACACGGCGGTCTTCCACGCCCGCGCCGCCTGCGCCGACCAGGTCGACTGCTACCGCGCGCAGTGGCAGACCGAGTACGACGCGCGCCCCGCCACGCGCTCCACCACCCTGGCGTTCCCGGGTTTCGAGCACATCGTGCTGCCCCGGACGCGCAGCGCGCCGGACCGCGATCACACCCCGCACGTCGAGCGGCTCCCCCAGGACTCCCGCCCGGCCCCGTCCGCCCCTGCCCCCGCCGCCCCTGCTGTCCCGGCCGCGCCGGCGCGGCCGGGACAGCAGGGCTGCTTCTCCGTGACCGGCGTCTCCGGCGTCTTCCGCACCCCGCTCAGGGAGTACCGGCGGGAGGCCGACGGGCCCCCCGGGGAAAGCCCGGGGGAAAGGGAGGACGGCACGGTGCCGGCCGGCCCCCCGGCTCCGGCCGCCCCCGGACCCGCCCCCCGGCCGGCCCCCGGCCCCTCCGGCGGACCCGCGGCGTCCGGCACCGCCGGGGCGGACCCGGCCGTGCCGTCCCGGACCGCCCCGCAGGCTCCGCCCCCGCCCGCCCCGGCCGAGGCGTCCGCGCACGTCCCGGCCCCTCCCCCCGCCGAGGCCGCCGATCCGGCCCTCCGGGCGGCGGAGGAACTGCACCGGTCCCTGGCCGGGGACCCGGCCTTCCACAACGCGGAGCAGGCAGCCCGGGTGATCGAGGAACTCACCGCCGCGGTCCGGAACATCGCCCTCTGCCTGAACGTCCCGGCCGCCCGCGCACGCCCCTGACCGACCCGCGACGACGGCCGCGCGGACGAGGCGTCCGGCACCGCGCCGCCCGCGAGGGCGTCGAGCCCTCCGCCCGGTGAGGGCGTGCCGCGCATGTCACAGTGCCGGTCCCCTTCCGGGGCGCTCCGCGCCCCGGGGATGTCATGGCGCACCCGTAGAATCTACGCGTGGCAGGACGGATCAATGACGAGGACGTGAAGGCGGTACGGGACGCGGTCCCGATCGACGCCGTGGTGTCCGAGTACCTCCAGCTGCGCAACGCGGGCGGCGGCAACCTGAAGGGCCTCTGTCCGTTCCACGACGAGAAGTCGCCGTCCTTCCAGGTCAGCCCGAGCAAGGGACTCTTCCACTGCTTCGGCTGCCAGGAGGGCGGCGACACCCTCACCTTCGTGATGAAGATCGACCACCTCTCCTTCTCGGAGGCGGTCGAGCGCCTGGCCGGTCAGGCCGGCATCACCCTGCGCTACGAGGAGGGCGGGTACAACCCGGCCCACCAGCGCGGGGAGCGCATCCGGCTGGTCGAGGCGCACAAGCTGGCCGCCGAGTGGTACGCGGAACAGCTCGCGACCAGCCCCGAGGCGGAGACCGGCCGCCTCTTCCTCGCCGAGCGCGGCTTCGACCAGGCCGCCGCCGTGCACTTCGGCGTCGGCTACAGCCCCCAGGGCTGGGACCACCTCACCCGCTTCCTGCGCGGCAAGGGCTTCAGCGACAAGGAGCTGGTGCTCTCCGGACTCGCCCAGGAGGGCCGCCGCGGCCCCATCGACCGCTTCCGCGGCCGGCTGATGTGGCCCGTCCGCGACATCGGCGGCGACGTCGTCGGCTTCGGCGCCCGCAAGCTCCACGACGCGGACAACGGCCCCAAGTACCTCAACACGCCCGAGACGGCGATCTACAAGAAGTCCCAGGTCCTCTACGGCATCGACCTGGCGAAGAAGGACATCGCGAAGTCCTCCCGCGCGGTCGTCGTCGAGGGCTACACCGACGTCATGGCCTGCCACCTCGCGGGCGTGACGACGGCCATCGCCACCTGTGGCACCGCCTTCGGCGGCGACCACATCAAGATCCTGCGCCGCCTGCTGATGGACAACGGCTCGGCGCGCGTCATCTTCACCTTCGACGGCGACGCGGCCGGCCAGAAGGCCGCCCTGCGCGCCTTCGAGGACGACCAGAAGTTCGCCGCCGAGACGTACATCGCCATCGCGCCCGACGGCATGGACCCCTGCGACCTGCGGCTCGCCAAGGGCGACGAGGCGGTCGCCGACCTGGTCGAGCCGCGCACCCCGCTGTTCGAGTTCGCGCTCCGCCAGATCGTCGGCCGCTACGACCTGGACACCCCGGCCGGCCGCGCCGCCGCCCTCGACGAGGCCGCCCCGGTCGTGGCCCGGATCAAGAACAGCGGCGCCCAGCACGAGGTCGCCGTCCAGCTCGCCGGGATGCTCGGCATCCTCGACACGCAGTTCGTCGTGAAGCGGGTCGCCCAGCTCGCCCGCTGGGCCCGCGACCGCGGCGGCAAGGGCCCGGCCCCCGAGCACCGCCGTCCCGCCGGCGGCCCCCAGCAGTACGCCGCCGCGCCGGCCGCCCCGCGCGGCCCCGCCCTGAACCTCCGCAACCCGGTCTTCGCCACCGAGCGCGAACTGCTCAAGCTCGCCCTCCAGCGCCCGGAGCTGGTCTCGCCCGCCTTCGACGCGTACGGCGTCGACGAGTTCACCGCCCCGCCCTACGCGGCCGTGCGCCAGGCGATCCTGGACGCGGGCGGCGCCGAGCACGGCGTCCACGACCCGCAGGAGTATCTGATCCGGGTCCGCGACGCGGCCCCCGATGACACGGTCCGCGCCATGGTCACGGAGCTGGCGGTCGAGGCGATCATGCTGCACCGGGGCGTCAAGGACGTCGACGAGACCTACGCGGGCGCCCAGCTCGTCACCGTCCGCCGCCGCGCCGTCGAACGCCGCATCCGCGACATCACCAGTCGCCTCACCCGCCTCGGCAACCACGGCGAACCGAGCGAACTCGCCGCCGTGCAGAACGAGTTGTGGGTCCTCCAGCAGTACGACCAGGCCCTGCGCGAACACGGCGCGGCGGCCCTGTAGCCACCGCGTCCCTCCGCGGACGCGCCCACCCGCCAGGGCCGTCGGCCTCCCGGATGACCGGTCGGTGACGGCGCGGACGCAAAAAGTCATCGCACGCCCCTCGTGAGGACGATGTGCCGTACCCCACACTGGGGGCGGTGCCTGAGTCCTCGGAGCGCGGCCGGCCCGTCGGCGACGGGCCGCACACCCCCGCGGTTCCGCCCCTCGCGTACGGGACGGACAGCGGCGAGGCCGTCGACTCCGCCCCTGAAGAACCGCTGCCCCACCCCCAGGCAGCGATCATCCTGGAGGTCGCCCCCGTGCAGACCCGGACCCTCACCCAGCCCCTCACCCAGACCGACACCGACGTCGTCGGCGCCGCGCCGGACGCGGATCTGCTGGTCGCGATGCCCGCGCGCAGCCGCGCCGGGCAGCGCCCCGGGACGGGTCCGGAGCCGCTCGCGCCGGTGGAGCCCCGGTCCGCGGAGGATCCCGTCGAGGCCGGGCCGCCGGACGTCGTGGGGCCGGCCGAGCCGGCCGGTCCGCCGGTGCGGCCCGAGACCGGCGGCCCCTCCTCCGACCTGTTCCGCCAGTACCTGCGGGAGATCGGCCGCATCCCGCTGCTCACCGCCGCCGAGGAGGTGGAGCTCGCCCGCCGGGTCGAGGCCGGCCTGTTCGCCGAGGAGAAGCTGCGCCTCACCCCCGACCTGGACAGCCGGCTCGCGCACGACCTGGACCGGCTCGTCGTCGCGGGCCGCATGGCCAAACGCCGCCTGATCGAGGCGAACCTGCGGCTGGTCGTCTCCGTGGCCAAGCGGTACGTGGGCCGCGGGCTGACCATGCTCGACCTGGTCCAGGAGGGCAACCTCGGCCTGATCCGGGCCGTGGAGAAGTTCGACTACGCGCGCGGCTTCAAGTTCTCCACGTACGCGACCTGGTGGATCCGGCAGGCCATGTCCCGGGCGCTCGCCGACCAGGCCCGCACCATCCGCGTGCCGGTGCACGTCGTGGAACTGATCAACCGCGTGGTGCGCGTGCAGCGGCGGATGCTCCAGGAGCGCGGCTGCGAGCCGACGCCGCAGGAGGTCGCCGCCCACCTGGACCTGCCGCCCGAGCGGGTGGGCGAGGTGCTGCGGCTGGCCCAGGAGCCGGTGTCGCTGCACGCGCCCGTGGGCGAGGAGGACGACGTCGCGCTCGGCGACCTCATCGAGGACGGGGACGCCGCCAGCCCCGCGGAGTCGGCGGCGTTCCTGCTGCTGCGGCAGCACCTGGAGGCGGTGCTGTCCACACTGGGGGAGCGCGAACGCAAGGTGGTGCAGCTGCGCTACGGGCTGGCCGACGGGCGGCCCCGCACGCTGGAGGAGATCGGCCGCATCTTCGGCGTGACGCGGGAACGCATACGCCAGATCGAGTCCAAGACGCTCAACAAGCTCCGGGACCACGCCTACGCGGACCAGCTGCGCGGGTACCTCGACTGATCGCCCGGGTGCCGGAGGGACCGTGAGCCGGTCCCGCCGGCACCCGGGGCGTCAGTCGACCTCGGCGACCGCCTGCGCGAACTGCGCCTGGTACAGCCGGGCGTACGCGCCGTCCGCCGCCAGCAGCTTGTCGTGCGCGCCCTGTTCGACGATCGCGCCGTTCTCCATCACCAGGATGGTGTCCGCGTCACGGATCGTCGACAGCCGGTGCGCGATGACGAAGGACGTCCGCCCGTGCGCCAGCTCGGCCATCGCCTTCTGGATCAGCACCTCGGTACGGGTGTCCACGGAACTCGTGGCCTCGTCCAGGACCAGGATCACCGGGTCGGACAGGAACGCCCGCGCGATCGTGATGAGCTGCTTCTCGCCCGCGCTGACCCCGCTGCCCTCGTCGTCGATGACGGTGTCGTACCCGTCGGGCAGGGTGCGGATGAACCGGTCGGCGTGCGCCGCCCGGGCCGCCTCCTCGATCTCCTCCCGGGTGACCTCACGGGACGCGCCGTACGCGATGTTCTCCGCGATGGTGCCGCCGAACAGCCACGTGTCCTGCAGCACCATGCCGATCCCGGAGCGCAGCTCGTCCCGCGTCATCCGCGCGATGTCCACGCCGTCCAGGGTGATCCGCCCGCCGGACACCTCGTAGAACCGCATCAGCAGGTTGACCAGCGTGGTCTTGCCGGCGCCGGTCGGTCCGACGATGGCCACCGTGCGGCCCGGCTCGACCGTCAGCGACAGGTCCTCGATCAGCGGCTTCTCCGGGTCGTAGCGGAACGACACGTGCTCCAGCGCCACCCGTCCGCGCAGCCGCTCCGGCCGCTCGGCGGGCGACGGGTCGGCCTGCTGCTCCTCGGCGTCGAGCACCTCGAAGACCCGCTCGGCGGAGGCGACGCCCGACTGCACCAGGTTCGCCATCGACGCGACCTGCGTCAGCGGCATCGAGAACTGCCGCGAGTACTGGATGAACGCCTGCACGTCCCCGATGGACAGCGCCCCGGAGGCGACCCGCAGGCCGCCGACGACCGCGACCAGCACGTAGTTGAGGTTCGACACGAACATCATCAGCGGCTGCATGACGCCGCTGGTGAACTGCGCCTTGAACCCGGCCTCGTAGAGCGCCTCGTTCTCCTCGGCGAACTTCCGCGCCGACTCCTCCTGCCGCCCGAACACCTTCACCAGGGCGTGCCCGGTGTACATCTCCTCGACGTGCGCGTTGAGCGTGCCGGTGGAGCGCCACTGCTGCACGAAGTGCGGCTGCGACCGCTTGCCGACCCGCGTGGCGACGACGAACGACAGGGGCACCGTCACCAGGGCGACCAGCGCCAGGATCCAGGAGACGTAGAACATCATCGCGAGCACGCCGATGATGGTGAGCAGCGAGTTGATCAGCTGCCCCATCGACTGCTGGAGCGTCTGCCCGATGTTGTCGATGTCGTTCGTCGCCCGGCTCAGCACCTCACCGCGCTGCCGCCGGTCGAAGTACGACAGCGGCAGCCGCGACAGCTTCGTCTGCACGTCCTCGCGCATCCGGAACATGGTGCGGTTCACGGCCCGGTTCACCAGCCGGGTCGCCACCGCCATCAGCAGCCCGGCCGCACCGAACACCGCCAGCGCGAGCAGCAGGACGTTCCCCACCGCGGTGAAGTCGATGCCCTGACCCGGCGTGAAGTCCGTGGAGCGGAGCATGTCGGCGACGTCGCCGTCGCCGCGTTCCCGCATCGACTCCAGCACCTGTTCCTTGGTGGCGCCCTCCGGCATGTCGCGGCCGACGATGCCCGCGAACACCAGGTCGGTGGCCCGGCCCAGGATCTTCGGCCCGACCACGCTGAGCGCCACGCTCACCACGACACAGGACAGCAGCCCGTACAGGGTGAGGCGTTCCGGCCCGAAGCGGGCGAGCAGCCGCTTGCTGGACCCCTTGAAGTCGATCGACCGCTGGCCGGGGGCGACCCCGGCCGTCATCCGGCCCCCTGGTCCCGCCATCAGGCCGCCTCCGCTTCCGTCAGCTGGGAGAGCACGATCTCCCGGTAGGTCTCGTTGTCCGCCATCAGTTCGTGGTGCCGCCCGGTGCCGACGACCCGGCCCTCCTCCAGCACCACGATCCGGTCGGCGTCGCGGATGGTCGCCACCCGCTGGGCGACGATCACCACCGTCGCCTCGGCCGTCTCCCGCGCGAGCGCCGCGCGCAGGGCCGCGTCGGTGGCGTAGTCGAGCGCGGAGAAGGAGTCGTCGAAGAGGTAGATCTCCGGGCGCCGCACCAGCGTCCGGGCGATCGCCAGGCGTTGGCGCTGGCCGCCGGAGACGTTCGTCCCGCCCTGCGCGATCGGCGCGTCGAGCCCGCCCTCCAGCCGCTCCACGAAGTCCCTGCCCTGCGCCAGCTCCAGCGCGTGCCACAGCTCCTCGTCCGTGGCGTCCGGGTTGCCGTAGCGCAGATTGGTCGCCACCGTGCCCGCGAACAGGTACGGCTTCTGCGGCACCAGCCCGACGGTACGGGCGAGCAGCGCCGGGTCGATGTCCGCCACCGGCACCCCGTCGACCAGCACCTCGCCGTCGGTCGCGTCGAACAGCCGCGGCACCAGCCCCAGCAGCGTGGACTTGCCGCTGCCGGTGGGGCCGATCACGGCGGTGACCTCGCCGGGCCGTGCCACCAGGTCGACCGCCCGCAGCACCGGCTCCTCGGCGCCCGGATAGCGGAAGCCCGCGCCCCGGATCTCCAGATGCCCGTGCCGGCGCAGCTCGGTGACGGGCGCGGAGGGCGGCACCACGCTCGAGGAGGTGTCCAGCACCTCCTGGATGCGCTCGGCGCACACCTCGGCGCGCGGCACCATCATGAACATGAACGTGGCCATCATCACGGACATGACGATCTGCATCAGGTAGGCGAGGAACGCCGTCAGGTCGCCGATCTGCATCCCGCCGCTGTCGATGCGGTGCGCGCCGAACCACACCACCGCGATGGACGACAGGTTCACCACCGTCATGACCACCGGGAACATCAGTGCGAGCAGGTTGCCGGTGCGCAGCGACACATCGGTCAGCTCGGTGTTGGACCCGTGGAACCGCCTCTGCTCGTAGGCGTCCCGCACGAACGCGCGGATGACCCGGTTGCCGGTGATCTGCTCGCGCAGCACCCGGTTCACCGTGTCCAGCCGCTCCTGCATGGTGCGGAACAGCGGCCGCAGCCGGCGCACGATCAGCGTCACGCAGACGCCCAGCACCGGCACCACCGCGACCAGCACCCCGGACAGCGGCACGTCGAGTCCGAGCGCCAGCACCACCCCGCCCACGCACATGATCGGCGCCGACACCATCAGGGTGAACGTCATCAGGGTGAGCATCTGGATCTGCTGGACGTCGTTCGTCGTCCGTGTGATCAGCGACGGCGCGCCGAAGTGCCCCACCTCACGGGCGGAGAAGGACTGCACCCGGTCGAAGACGGCGGCGCGCACGTCCCGTCCCAGGGCCGCCGCGGTCCGGGCCCCGTAGTACACGGCGCCGACGTTGCAGACGACCTGCGCCAGCGAGATGCCGGTCATCAGGCCGCCGTAACCGAGGATGTAACCCGTGTCACCTCGGACGACACCGTTGTCGATGATGTCCGCGTTCAGCGTGGGCAGGTAGAGCGTGGCGCAGGTCTGCAGCAACTGCAGGGCCACCAGCAGAGCGAGAGGTCTTTTGTAGGGCCGTAGACGGTCACGCAGAAGTCGTATGAGCACGCTGCTTCTCTCGGAGTGGACGGCGGGGCCATGCGGTCGCCCGTGGCCCCTATCGTCGGGCACTCCACCGGCGTTACCTCAAGTCATTTACGGGCCCCGGCGCGCCGTCCCTCCGCGCGGCCGCCTACCGCGGGAACGCCCCCGGGTGGGTCTGCTCGCGCACCGCCACGTACTGCTGGCGCACGGCCTGACCCACCGCCAGCTCCTCGCCCGGGTCCAGCACCTGCGCCACCGGACCCGGCCAGACCGGCGGGGTCCGCGGGTCGAGGGCGCCCTGCGACACCCCGAGCGCCCAGGCCGCCTGCCGGGCCGCGCCCGTCGCCGCGTAGTCCGCGGGCTGCGGCACGACGACCTGCGCGCCGAACAGCGCGGGCGCCGCCGCCTGCACGGCGGGCAGTTCGGCAGCGGGACCGAGCAGGAACACCCGCCGCACCTCCACGCCCCGGCCGCGCAGCACGTCCAGCGCGTCCGCGAGGCCGCACAGCATCCCCTCGAACGCCGCCCGGGCCAGGTGCTCCGGCTTCATCGACTCCCGCCGCAGCCCGGCCAGGGTCCCGGCGGTGTGCGGCAGGTTCGGGGTGCGCTCGCCCTCCAGGTACGGCAGCAGCACCAGCCCGTGCGCACCCGGCGTCGACTTCATCGCCAGGTCGGACAGGCTCTCCAGGTCCGGCAGCCCGAGCAGTTCCGCGGTGCCGCGCAGCGCCCGCACCGCGTTCAGCGTGGTGACGACGGGCAGGTGCATGCCGGTGGCGTCGGCCAGCGAGGTGATCATGCCGGTGCGGTCGACGAGCGCCTCGGGGTGCACGGCCATCACCGAGCCGGACGCGCCCAGCGACACCACCGCGTCGCCGAGCCCGATGCCGAGGCCGAACGCCGCGGCCATCGTGTCCGCCGTGCCGGCGGAGATCATCAGCCCCTCGGGGGTGGTGCCGGCCGCGTCCGCCGGACCGATCACCTCGGGCAGCATCGCCTGGTGCCCGAGCGCCAGCTCCACCAGGTCGGGCCGGTAACCGCCGGTGGCCGCCGACCAGTAGCCGGTGCCGGAGGCGCCGCCCCGGTCGGTGGTCCGGCGCACCGGCCGGCCCAGCAACTGCCACACCAGCCAGTCGTGGGCCTGCAGCAGCACGGCCGTCCGTGCCGCGTTCTCCGGTTCGGTACGGGCCATCCAGCGCAGCTTGGTCACCGGCTGCGCGGCGCCCGGCACACAGCCCACGGCCTGCGCCCACGCCTCCCGCCCGCCGAACGCGTCGACCAGATCGGCCGCCGCGACCTGGGCGCGCTTGTCGCCCCCGGTCATCGCCGGGCGGACCGTGCCGCCCTGCGCGTCCAGCGGGACCAGCGCGCCCGCCTGCGCCGACACGCCGATGGCCTGCACGCCCTCCAGCAGTCCGCCGCCCGCGGCCTCGCCGAGTGACAGCAGCCAGGCCTGCGGGTCGACGTCCGAGGAGCGGCCGCCGTCGGGACCCTGCACCGGGTGCGGGGCGTACCCCTGCCTGAGCACGGCCCCGGTGTCCGTGTCGCAGACGACGATGCGAGTGAAATCGGGCGCACTGTCCAGCCCGGCGACTATCCCCATACGGTGATTTTGCCGCATGGGGAGGGATGGGGTGTGCGTCAGGTGTTGCTCGTGCCCCAGTCGTCCTCGGCCGGGCCGTGGGCGGAGCGCTCGCGCAGCGCGTGGACGCGCTGGGCGACGGAGTCGGGCATGCGGTCGCCGACCTTGTCGCTCACCACGTGGTAGGCCTTGTCGGCGAACTCACGGCTCTGCTGGGCCGCGGTCTCGGCGGTGTTGCGGACCGCGGGGTTCTGCGCCAGCCGCAGCGCGGACCTCTTCATCTGCTCGTAGCGCTCGCGCCCGGCTTTCGTGCCCAGCACGTAACCAAGAGCTGCTCCGACGACGAACGTGAGCCGGTAACGCATTGGCGGCCACCCTTCCCGTTGTTCCAGTCTGCATGGGTATCCGGCGCGGCGACGGGCCGGGGAGTACCGATTGGCGGAGCACCCCCCTGCTTGCGCTAATGTATGTGTCGCAGCGAGCGCGCGCCCCCTGGCGGATACCCAGGCAGGTGCGTTCGATGCAGAACGAGGCATTCCTCCGTAGCTCAATTGGCAGAGCAGCCGGCTGTTAACCGGCAGGTTACTGGTTCGAGTCCAGTCGGGGGAGCTCGGTCCTCCGTAGCTCAATTGGCAGAGCAGCCGGCTGTTAACCGGCAGGTTACTGGTTCGAGTCCAGTCGGGGGAGCATGCTGAACGAGGACCCCCGTGGGGGTCCTTTTTCATGTCCGGTGGAACCGCGCGCGGCGCGGCGCGGTCCTCATGGTCAACAGGGCCGTACGCAGCCGACCGTCCGAAGCAGGAGATCGTATGAGCGGCTATGCTGCGGCAGACGGCGCGCACACATGTACGCGACACGCCGCCATGGGGCGGTAGCTCAGCCGGTTAGAGCAACGGACTCATAATCCGTCGGCCGTGGGTTCGAGTCCCACCCGCCCCACCCCTCACGGTTCCCCCGGAACCGCCGCCCCCCGAGCCGGGTCATCCGGCTCCGGGGGTCCCCTGTACGGCGTTGTCGTCGGACTGCGTCGGCGCGTCCGACGGGTCGCGTTCCCCTTCCGCCTGCGAGGGCGTGGTGTGCACCACGTCGGGGGTGGTCCATTCGCTGTCGTCCCGGTCGCCCTCGGCCTGGGACGGAGTGTGCTCGCTCATCGTGCCGCCTTCCTGTCGCGGGTCCCGTCCGTCCGGCGACACGGGTACCCCGCGCGCGGCGATGTCACCGTGCCGCGCGGCGGGCGAGGGCGCGGGCCAGCGCCGTGCGCACCTCCGGGGGCGGGGGAGCGCCCTCCGCCCCCGCGCAGGCCGTCAGCGACTCGGCGACGACGCGCAGCTTGGTGTTGGACAGCTGGGACGCCTCCCGCAGGATGTGCCAGGCCTCGTCCGAGGTGCAGCCGTGCGTCGCCATCAGGATGCCGCGCGCCTGGTCGATGACCGGGCGGGAGGCGATGGCCTGCCGCAGCTGCTCGACCTCCTCCTGGAGCAGGCGCAGCCGCTCCTGGCGCTCCAGGGCCACCGCCGACCCCGCGGGCGACGGGCGCGGCGCGGGGGAGCGCAGCGGGTCCGCGGTGTCCAGCCCGGCCAGCTCCAGGATGCGGCGCGGCTGGCCGCTCCAGCGGGCCGTGGTGACCGGCATGGCACGCCGGCGGGCGTGGTCGCGCAGCACCTCCAGGAACTCCAGCCCCGCGGTGTCCATGAAGTGCACGCCGCTCATGTCCAGGTCGACCCGCGCCGTGCCGGCGGGCAGCTGGGCCAGCTTCTCGGCCAGCGCCTGGGCGCAGCCGCGGACCAGTTCCCCGCACGGGGTGAGCAGCGCCCGGTCCGCGTCCATGCGACCGCTGATGACCAAGGTCTCCTGTCTCCCCGGGGGGAACGATGCCGCGGAAGTCATGTCACCGCCCTGTCGGTGCTCGTGGGTGGCCCGGCCGTCCCGGCGGCCCCGGCCGCCGCCGGCGCCCGCACGAGAGGCTGCGCACGGTACTGCTGCGCTGCGGATGCGCCTGCCCGCCCTGGACCGCGGTACACACACCGTGCCCCGTAATGACCGGGAATGCGCGACGGCCTGCCCGCACGGACGCGGGCAGGCCGGGGGAGGGGAGGGCACGGGGCCGCGGGGCGTCTCAGGCGCCCAGCGGGTCCAGGACCATCGGGGCGATACGTCCTTCCAGCATGGCGCCGAGCCCTTCCACGGCGCACAGCTCGGGGCGCTCCGCGATGTGCACCGGCATGCCGGTCGCCTTGCGCAGCATCTGGTCCAGGCCCGGCAGCAGGGCGCTGCCGCCGACCATCATGATGCCGCGGTCGGCGAGGTCGGCGACCAGGTCGGGCGGGCAGCCCCGCAGCACCTTGCCGATGCCGTCGAGGACGGCGGTGAGCGGCGTCTGGATGGCCCGTCGCACCGCCGCCGTGTCCACCTTGACCGACCGGGCGAGCCCGGTGGCGACGTCCCGGCCGTGGATCTCCGTGACCTCCGGCCCCTCCGGGGTCAGCCCGTTCCCCTCCAGCGCGAGCTGCAGCGGGCGGACGGACTGGCTCGGGAGCATCAGTTCGTGCTGGTGGCGCAGGTGCTGCACGATCGCCGCGTCCACCGCCTCGCCGCCCACCGGGATCCGCTCGGCCCGCACGATCGAGCCGAGCGACAGCACGGCCACCTGCGTGGCCGCCGCGCCGCACACCATGATCATGGTGGCCTCGGGCCGCTCCACCGGGAGCCCGCAGCCCACGGCCGCCGCGATCAACGTGTCCACCAGCTCCACCCGGCGGGCGCCGAGACCGACCAGCGTCTCGATCGCGGCGCGCTGGGCGAGCGGGTCCGCGTCGTGGGGGGTGCAGGCGGCCGCCCGCAGCCGGGGCCTGCGGCGCAGGGCGCGGCGGGTGCGGTCGCCGATGAGCTGACGCAGCATCCGCTGCGCCATCTCGATGTCGACGACGGTGCCGCCGGACACGGGCCGGACGACGCGGATGTAGTCGGGGGTGCGCCCGGTCATCTTCTCGGCGAACTCACCGACCGCGATCAGCGCTCCGGTACGGGTGTTCACGGCGGCGACGGACGGCTGGTCGACGACGAGGCCGGCGCCCTTGACGTACACCCGGGTGCGAGCCGCGCCCAGGTCGACGGCGAAGTGGCAGCGGCGCAGCTGCTCCAGACTGGCGGTCACGGCAGTTCCTCCCGAGTGCGCGGCCGGAGGTCCGCCGGGCGGCGGGCCTGACAGCATCGTGTGTGCCGGGCGGGGGCGGGCGCCTTTCCTGGGGGGCCAGGCGAGGGGCCGCCGAACGGGGGTCCCGTCGGTCCGCGACGACGCGGGGCGGCCGGAACTGCCTCAAAGGGCAGGTTCGCTGCACGACCCGGTGGACGTCCGGGCAGAGACCGGGCCGCCGGGCGCCGAACGGCGGATCCGCGCCGGCGGCTCTCCTGATAATGCTGCAGAACCCAGGTCACGACGGGCGACGGCCCCGACGTTCTGAAGAGGCGATCCCGTGAGTCCGAAGAAACCCCGCTCGGTGCAGAAGACCGACGAGCAGGCGCTGCTGTCCCCCGGCCCTGCCGTGACGTCCCGTACGGCCCCGGCGCCCGTGGGGCTGAAAGGGCTTCAGGCGAGCGCCGGCAACGCCGCGGTCGTGCAGATGCTCCGGCAGGCCGGTCACCTGCGCGACGAGGAGCGGCACCGGCACACCGACGGGTGCGGTCACGCCCCGGCCGGCGAGCGGCCCGTGCAGCGGTCGGCGGTGCACGACGTCCTGCGCACCTCCGGACGTCCCCTGGACGACACCACCCGCAGCGACATGGAGGCCCGCCTCGGCGCGGACTTCCCCGACGTCCGCATCCACGACGACGGCGCGGCCAGGGCGTCCGCCGCGGAGGTCGGCGCCCGCGCCTACACCTCCGGCAGCCATGTCGTCATCGGCGACGGCGGCGGGGACCGGCACACCCTCGCCCATGAGCTCACGCACGTCATCCAGCAGCGGCAGGGGCCGGTCGCCGGGACCGACAACGGGGCGGGGCTCAAGGTCTCCGACCCGTCGGACCGCTTCGAGCGGGAGGCGGAGGCCAACGCGGCGCGGGTGATGGCCGCCGGCCCCGCGATGACCGCGGAGGCGCAGCGGAGCGCGGCACCCGTCGCGGCGGGGGGCGCGCTCCCGGTGCAGCGGGCGGGGAGCGAGCAGGAGCTCCTGACGGACACGTACTGGGAGGACAAGGCGGGGGTCGGCGGGAAGGACAAGAAGTCCGCCACGGCGAAGAACCAGTTGATGACCGAGGCCAAGAAGAAGGCGAAGGGCTTCAAGGCCGGCAAGGTGCGCAGGATCGACGACATCATCACGGTCGTCGGCCCCCGGCTCCTCGCCGAGCTGGCGAAGAAGCCGGAAACGTCCGGACGGATGGAGCTCTACCGTTCCATGAGCTACGAGGAGGCCTACAGCGCCCTGACGTACTGGGGCGACCAGGCCTCGCGTGACGCGCTCACGGCGTACATAGCGGGCGGAGCCGGCACGGCGAAGGACTTCCGGCAGCAGAAGTTCACCGGGCTGACGATCGGGGCCCATCTCGGCGATCAGGGGCAGGCGGACGCCTACTACGACATGAAGGGCGACTCCTACGCGGTCCAGCTCAAGTTCATCCTGAAGCCCGGAGCCCACGAGCTCCTCTTCCACCCGGACCACATGGCACTCGGCCCGGGCTACAAGAACGAGCTGATCCGCCAAGCGAACCAGAAGGAGGGGACGTACCAGAACGCGACGAAGAACGAGGGCACCCTGGGCGGGTACATCGGTGTGAAGGCCGAGGACAGGGAGCCCTACAGCATCGGCATCGCGCAGGGCAGCGCCAACGGCTCCGTGCGTGACCTGGGCCCCAGCCAGCTCCTCTTCCAGCTCTTCGTCGAGAAGGTCGAACTCGTGAAGAACCGCTCAGGAAAGCCCCTGCCCGGTGAGAACGCGGCCGCCCAGGCGGAGTTGGCCGCCTAAGCTCCCCCCGGGCCCACGACCCCCCGCACCACTCCCAGCTCCACCAGGTCCTGCGGCCGGATGCGGAGACCGTCCGCCGTGGCCTCCACCTCCTTCGGCGGCCGTTTGAGGATCGCCGCCGCCAGTTCCGGGGCGATCACCGAGAAGTAACTGTCCGGGGTGACCCAGGTGTCGCCCGGCGCGGCGAGCGCCAGCGCGCCGCCTGAGCCGCCCTCGCCGATGACCAGCGTGGTCAGCGGGGTGCGGGCGGTGGCGACGGCGTCGAACAGGTCCGCGATGGCCGCCCCCGCGCCCTGCCGTTCCGCCTCCGCGCCGTTGGCCGCGCCCGGGGTGTCCACCAGGGTCAGCACCGGTATGCCGAGGCGGTCGGCGAGGCGGACCAGGCGGGCGGCGGTGCGGTAGCCGGCGGGGCGGGTGGCCGTGCCGGTCTGCGCCGCGTAGGCGACCGTACGGCCCTCGTGGTCGCCGAAGCCGCAGAGCATGCCGTCGGGGTCGGCGCCGCCGCAGCGGTCGCCGGAGAGCGTGACGCGCGCGGTGAAGTACGCGTCCAGGTAGGCGGCGGCGCGCGGGCGCCGGGGCGAGCGGGCCCGGCGGACCGCGTCCCAGCCGGTGGCCGGCAGGTCCGGCGCGCCCAGGGCGCGCGGCGGCGGGGCCGGTTCGGCGCAGGGGCGGGCCAGCAGCCGCAGCCAGCGGCCGAGGACGGTGCGCAGTTCCTCCGGCGGGACCAGCGCGTCCGCCGTGCCCGCCGCGACCTGCGCCTCGGCCGTGTACGCCGTGGGATCGGCGTCCGGCGGGCGGACCCGGGAGCCGGCGAAGCCGACCTGCGCGCCGGGCAGGGCCAGGACGACGTCCGCGCCCGCGCCGAGGGTGGCCCAGCCGCCGCCGGTCGTGGGGTCCCGCAGCACGGCTATCCGGGGCAGCCCGGCCTCCCGGGCCCGCGCCGACGCGCGCGCCACCCGCTGCAGCTGGGTCAGGGCGAGCATGCCCTCCTGCATCCGGCTGCCGCCGGTGGCGACCAGGGACACCAGCGGCAGCCGGTGGGCGACGGCGTGCGCGTACGCCGCCTCCAGACGGTCGCCGGTGCCCTCGCCGAGGGAGCCGCCGAGGAAGCCGAACTCGAACGCGATCAGCACGGCCCGCGTGCCCTCGACGTCCGCGACCCCGCAGACCACCGACTCGTCCTCGCCGGTGCGTGCGGCGGCGCGGGCCCGGGAGGCGTCGTAGCCGGGCCAGCCGAGCGGGCCGTCCGGCCTCGGCCGCCGTTCCGGATGCGGCAGTTCGGTGAACGTGTCGGTGACCAGGGCGAGGGCCTCGCGGGCCGAGGGGCGGTCAGCCATGGGCCAGCGCCCGCTTCATGATCTTGCCCATGTCGTTGCGGGGCAGCACGTCGAGGTGGCGGACGGCCCGGGGCCGCTTGTGCGGGGCGAGGCGCGCCGCCACATGGTCCGCCAGCTCCCCCAGGCCGGGCGGCGACTGCGGGTCGGCCGGCACCACCCACGCCACGATCCGCTCGCCCAGGTCGGCGTCCGGCTCCCCGGTGACGGCCGCCTCCTTCACCCCGGGGTGCTCCAGCAGCGCGTTCTCGATCTCGCCCGCGCCGATCTTGTACCCGCCGCTCTTGATCAGGTCGGTGGCCTTGCGGCCGACGATGCGGACGTCGCCGCCGGGGTCGCGGACCGCCATGTCGCCGGTGCGGAACCAGCCGTCGGCGGTGAACGCCTCGGCGGTGGCGTCCGGACGGCCGAGGTACCCGGTGAAGAGGTTCGGCCCGCGCACCTGGATCTCGCCCACCGTCTCGCCGTCGTACGACGTCACCGGGGTGCCGTCCTCCTCGACCAGCCGCAGCCCGACCCCGGGCAGGGGCACGCCCACCGAGCCGGGGCGGGACGCGGCGCCGACGCGGACGCTGGTGTTCATCAGCGTCTCCGTCATGCCGTACCGCTCGACGACCCGGGCCCCGGTCGCCGCCGTGATCCGCTCGTGGTCGTGCACCGGCAGCGCGGCCGACCCCGACACCAGCAGCCGCGCCCCGGACAGCGCCCGCGCCAGCTCCGGCTCGGCGGGCAGCGCCTCCGCGATGCGGTGGTACATCGTCGGCACGCCGAACAGC
This sequence comes from Streptomyces sp. NPDC096105, assembly GCF_044763335.1. Classification (NCBI taxonomy): domain Bacteria; kingdom Bacillati; phylum Actinomycetota; class Actinomycetes; order Kitasatosporales; family Streptomycetaceae; genus Streptomyces; species Streptomyces sp. NPDC096105. The sequence continues at coordinate 576,521 of NZ_JBIWGC010000001.1, read as the reverse complement.
ATGGTCGCGCCGTCGTTCAGCTCGCGGGCCACGCCCTCGGTGGTGAACCGGCCCAGGTGGCGCACCGAGCCGCCGCGGCGCAGCGGGCCGAGCGTGCCGAGGACCAGGCCGTGCACGTGGAACAGCGGCAGGCCGTGCACCAGCACGTCGCCGTCGGTCCACCGCCAGGCGTCGGCGAGGGCGTCCAGCGTCGAGGCGACCGAACGGCGGGGGAGGACCGCGCCCTTGGGCGGGCCGGTGGTGCCGGAGGTGTAGACGATCAGGGCGGGGTCCTCGGGATCCCGCTCCCGGTCGTCGGGCACGGAGCCCGGGCCGGCGCCGCGGTCCGGGTCCACGTCGACGCGGGGCAGGGCGGCCGGCGCGGCGGGCAGCGGGGTGCCGGGCGCGGTGAGGAGCACGTCGGGGGCGCTGTCGCCGAGGACGTGGCCCAGCTCCCGCTCGCCCGACTTCGGGTTGAGCGGGACCACCACCACCCCGGCGAGCAGGGCCGCCGTGACCGCGACCGCCGTCTCCAGGGCCGGTGTGGCCCACACGGCGGCCCGGCGCACCCCCTCGAGGTCTCCGGCCACCGCGCCGGCCGCGGCGGCGAGTTCCCCGTACGTCAGTGAGCGCTCGCCGAAGCGCAGGGCGGGACGGCCGGCGAAGGGGCCGGCTGGGTCGTCGGTGAGGGCCGGGAAGAGAGAGGACACGCGTCGTTCTCCTTGGGTCGCTGTCGTCGGACGGCCGCCGTGGCGCGGCCGGGGCCGGTGGGTGCCGCCCGCTGCGTCCAGGGTGTCCTACCCTTCCTGGAGGCTGAGCGGAGCGGGGCCTGCCGCCGGGGCTCGTGCGCAGCCGGACGCCCCGGACGGTGTGGGGTGTCCTGGTCGCCCGCGTTCGCTCCGCGTCCGGCGCGCGGGGACCGTGTCCGTGGTCCGGGGACGCGGGGGCGGGTTTCCGCACGCCCCGGGGCCACCGGTGCGGCCCGAGCGGTCCGATGCCCCTGCTCGCCACTCCGGTGGGCAGGGGGCGCTCCCGCCTCCCGCAGCGCACGTACCGCACGCCCGGACACGCACGCTTGAACGCGCCTGTACGCAGTCACCCGCCAGCAGTTCACCACCCCCGGCCGGGTGCCGCCGTCACCGGCCGCGCCGCCGCCGGCACCGCCGCGACGGCGAGCCCGCCGTACGGAGACGGAACTGTTAGCCTCTCGGTCGATCAGCCGTTCGAGCGAGGAGTGAGTCGCCCGTGCCCCGTATCGCGCTTGTGACCTGTGCGCCTCAGCCCGACGTGTCGGAGGACCGGGACCTCCCGGTGCTGGTGCGGGCGTTGAACGAGGCCGGGGCGGAGGCGTCCGCCGAGGTGTGGGACGACGGCCGCGTCGACTGGGGCCGGTTCGACCTCGCCGTGATCCGCTCCACCTGGGACTACAGCTGGCGGGCGGCCGAGTTCACCGCGTGGGCGGAGCGGTGCGGCGCGCTGACCCGGCTGGCCAATCCGGCGGACGTGGTGCGGTGGAACACCGACAAGCGCTACCTCGCGGACCTCGCCGGGGCCGGGGTGCCCGTGGTGGACACGCGGTACCTGGCGCCCGGCGACGCCGTCGGCCTCCCGGACGGCCACGAGTTCGTGGTCAAACCGGCCTCCGGGGCCGGCGCCCGGTTCGCCGCCCGCTACACCCCCGACGAGCACGACACCGCCGTACGGCATGTGCGCCGCATGCACGACGAGGGGCTCACGGCGATGGTGCAGCCGTACGTGCGGGCCATCGACAGCGGCGGGGAGCGGGCGCTGCAGTTCTTCGGCGGGACGCTGCTGCACGCCGGCAGGAAGGGTCCGGTACTGGCCCCCGGCACCCCCTACGACCAGCGGAAGACGGCCCACCCCGGACTGACCGCCTGGACTCCCACGGCGGACGAGCTCGCCGTCGCGGACGCCGCGCTGTCCGCCGTTCCAGGGGCGCCCGAGCTGCTGTACGCACGCGTCGACCTGGTGGACGGTGACGACGGGCGGCCCCGGGTGATGGAGCTGGAGCTGGTCGAGCCGAACCTGTTCCTGTGGCTGCACCCGGAGTCGCTGCCGGTCGTCGTGGAGCGGATCATCGAGGCGGCCGGCCGCTGACGGCCGTCCGCTGGAGCAGGCCCCAGGGGAACTCGGCGACCCCTCGTGACGGTCGCCCGCCGCGTCCGGGGCGAAGGCGCGGGCCGCGGAGCCGCTCGTGGGGCAGGGGCGGCGCGGCGGTGCGTGGGCGGCGGCGTACGCGGGTGACCGCGCGGTTTCCCGCGCCCCTGGGGGGCGTTGCCCGTCCGGACGGGCTGTCGCTAGCCTGTGTTCGTCATGCCGATCGTCTGTTGGTATTTCGAACGCAGGCGCCGAGACCGCTAGGAGGGGCCGGTCGTGGGACGACTCGTACCAGCCGTGACCCGGGCGCTCGACATACTCGAGCTCTTCCTCGACGGGGACGGCACGCTCTCCGCCCCCGACATCGTGCGCACGCTGCAACTGCCGCGCACCACCGTCCACGAGCTGGTCACCACGCTCGCCGCCCGCAAGTACCTCGTCCCGGTCGCCGGCCAGCCGGGCCGCTACCGGCTGGGCGTACGGCCCTACCAGCTCGGCGCCCGCTACGCCGAGCACCTGGACCTGGCCGCCGAGGGACAGCAGGTCGCCCGGTCCGTCGCCGAGACCTGCGACGAGACCGTGCACGTGGCGATCCTGGAGGACACCGACGTCATCTACATCGCCAAGGTGGACTCCACCCACGCGGTGCGGATGGTGTCGGCGGCCGGCCGCCGACTCCCCGCGCACTGCACCTCCGTCGGCAAGATGCTGCTGGCCTCCCTTCCCGAGCCGGAACTGGCCGCGCGCTTCCCCGACGGCGCGGAGCTGGCCGCGATGACCCCGAACAGCATCACCGACCCGGCCGTCCTGCGCGAGGCCCTCGCGGACATCCGCACCCGGGGCGTGGCGGTGGAGAGCCGCGAATCCAACCCGGACGTCTCGTGCGTCGCCGCCCCGGTGCGCGACCGCACCGGACAGGTGGTCGCCGCGCTGTCCATTTCCGTACCGATGATCCGCTGGAGCGACGAGCGCCGGGCCGAGCTGGAACAGCTCGCCGTGAAGGGCGCCGCCGAACTCTCCGAGCGACTGGGCCACAGGAGCATGGCATGACACACACGTTCGACGTCGCGGTCCGCGCGGAGGCGGAGCTGGGCGAGGGCCCCACCTGGGACCCGGCGGCCGGCCGGCTGCTGTGGCTCGACATCCTGGGCTCCCGCGTGCACACCTACGATCCCGCCACCGGCCGGCGCACCGTGCGCCGCACCGAGCAGCACGTGGGCGCGGTCAAGCCCCGCGCGGGCGGCGGCCTGGTGCTGAACCTGCGGGACGGCATCGGCCTGCTCGACCCCGACGACACCTTCCGCTGGCTGCACCGCGAGCCGGTCCCCGGCCGCCGGGGCAACGACGCCGCCGTCGCCCCCGACGGCAGCCTCCTCGCGGGCACCATGCGCTACGACGAGGCGCCCGGCGGCGGCACCCTGTCCCGGGTGACCGGCGACGGCACGGTCACCGTGCTCCTCGACGACGTGACGGTGAGCAACGGCACCGGCTGGAGCCCCGACGGCCGGCTGCTGTACTACATCGACACGCCCACCCGCCGCGTCGACGTGTGCGACGTCGCCGAGGACGGCACGTTCACGAACCGCCGCCCGCTCGCGGAGATCGAGGAGGGCGCCGGCTTCCCCGACGGCCTCACCGTCGACGCCGACGGCTGTGTCTGGGTGGCCCTGTGGGACGGGTCGGCGGTGCGCCGCTACACCCCGTCCGGCGCACTGGACCGGGTGATCGAGCTGCCCGTCCCGCGGGTCACGGCCTGCGCCTTCGGCGGCGTCGGGCTGACCGACCTCTACCTCACCACGGCCCGTGTCGGCCTGGCCGCCCCGCACCCGCTCGCCGGGTCCCTGCTGGTGGTCCCGGGCGCGGGCCGGGGCGTCGCCCAGCCCGCCTTCGCGGGCTGAGACGGCCGGGTCTCACGACAGGCCGGCCGCCTTGCGCTCCTCGGCCGTCAGCGGCGGGGCCGTCAGGGCGGGCTTCAGCGGCCCCGCCAGCGCCGCCACGAGCATCCGCGGGGTCAGCAGCACCGCCGGGCCCCGCTCCAGCGAGGTCACGTCGGTGACGCGCCGCGCGACGCGCCCGTTCCCGGTGGCCGTGCGCATCAGCCGGCCGACGTACGCGGCCAGCCACCGGTCCCGCACGGACGGGCCGTCGTGGGTCGGCCCCGGGTAGAACACGTCCTGGCCCAGGGCGAGGTCCCAGGCCGCTCCCACCGGCCGGGCCACCGCGCGCTGCGCGCGGCGGGCCAGTCCCGGCGACCCCCAGCCGTGCCGCCGCACCGTCGCGCGCAGCGCCGCCGCGCCGCGCGCCGCCACCGCCATGCCGTGGCCGTAGACGGGGTTGAACGCGGCGAGCGCGTCCCCGGCCACCACCAGGTTCTCCGGCCACGCCGTCATCCGCTCGTACAGGAAACGGCGGTTGGAGGTGGCCCGGGTGAGCGCCACCTCCGTCTGCGGGACCGCCTCGCCGAGCAGGTCGGCGATCACCGGGTGCCGCAGCTCCTCGCGGGCGAAACGCTCGAAGTCGGCCACCCGGGCGGTGGGTTCGCCGCCCCGCGTGCCGAACAGGGTGACCAGCCAGCGCCCGTCCTCCACGGGCAGCAGCACGCCGCCGCGGCCCGGTCCCCCCGCCCGCGGGTCCTGCTGCACGTTGACGACCGGGAAGCCGTCCCGGGCCGCCTCCGGGGCGAGGTAGAGACGGCTCGCGTACACCAGACCGGTGTCGACCTCCCGGCGCTCGGGAGCGGGCAGCCCGGCGTCGGCCAGCCACCGGGCGGTGCGAGAACCGCGTCCCGTGGCGTCCACCACCAGACCGGCCCGCAGCGTGCGCTCGGCGCCGTCGTCCGTCCGGACCCGGACGCCGGTGACGGCGGTGCGGGCGCCGTCGAGCGCGAGGACCTCGGTCCGGTCGAGCAGCTCGATCCGCCGGTCGCCGAGCACCTGGGCCCGCAGGGTCGCCTCCAGCAGGTCACGGGTGCACAGCAGCATGTGGTGGGACTCGTCCCAGCGCCGGTACCAGCCGTGCGGTGACAGCACCACCATGTTCGTGGTGACCGGCTGGCGGTGGGCCCCCGCCGCCCGCAGCCGCTCGGTGACGCCCGGCACGAGTTCCTCCAGGGCGCGCGCCCCGCCCGACCACAGCTGGTGCGCGTGCCGTGCCTGCGGGACGCCGCGCCGCGGCTCGGGACCGGCGGGCAGCGCGTCGCGCTCCACCACGGTGACCCGGGCGAACGGGGCCAGGGCCCGCGCGGCGAGCAGCCCGGCGACGGATCCGCCGAGCACGACGGCGGTGGCGGGACGTCCGCTCATGGACGGACGTTTTCTCTCTGGGACGGCGGGCACGCTCTTCGTTCTCCTGACCTGTCGTGGGTTCTCGGTGAGGGGGCTTCCCCCGGCCCGCGCCCGCCGTCCGGCGGGGCGGTCGCGGTGGTCACCGGGCCGGTTCCCCGTGCCCGGGGGACGCGCCGCGGGAGACGGCCGCCGGGGGGCCCGCCGCGAGGGCGGCGGCCCGTGAACGGACCGCCTCCACGGTGTGGGGGCGGCGCAGCTCCCGGGAGACGGCGCCGATCTCCCGCAGCAGGTCGGTGGTGTCGGGGTCCTGGGTGCCCTCCTCGTCCGGCGCATGGCGCCTGGCCTCGACGGCCTCCAGGATCGACACGGCGTTCGCCAGCGCCCCGGCACGCTCCGGCGGGAACCCGAGACCGAGCGCGGCCTCGCGCGTCCGGTCACGCCGTTCCTCGTCGATGTGCCGGGCCAGCAGGAGCAGTTCGTCGCGGATGAAGGTCTCCCGGCGGATCAGGCGCAGCTCCGGGGTGGCGCGCAGCAGGAACGGCACACCCCTGCCGTTGGCCGAGCGCATCAGCAGGTACAGGGGCCGCAGCCGGTGGAGGGCGAGCCGGACGTGCCAGCGCTCGTGCAGGTACTGGCCGGCGTGCGGGAGGATGAAGCCCACCGCGATCAGGATGGCCGACAGGCAGGCGACGGGGGGCGCCAGGTCGGTGCTGAGCCAGTCCAGGTCGTTCCCGGTCCAGCGGGCGGCGACGGCGGTGAGCTTGGCGGCGTCGAAGACCAGGTTCAGCGCGTAGCCGACGCCCAGGAACTTCAGGCCCCACCGCAGCAAGGCGTCCAGTCCCTCGGTCTGCACCCAGTTCCACAGCAGCCGGCAGGTGATGAGGACGGCGACGGTGTGCGCGAGCAGGTAGAGCACGATCTGCTCGCGCATGAACGGCGTGGTGGCGTAGTACGTGTCCAGGTCCCGCAGCCGCTCCACGGACGCGTCCGCGAGGAAGAACAGCACCCACAGGGCGACGATCACCCCGGAGTAGAGGGAGATCACCCAGCGCATCGCCCGCCGGGTGGCGGCGGAGCGGTCCGACAGCCCGTTGCGCCAGGCGATGATCAGCAGCAGGCAGGAGGCGCAGAACGCGGTGAGGAGGGAGTAGCACCACGGCGCCGAGATGTTCGGCACCCCCGTGACGCGGTTGACCCGGGCGATGGTGGTGGGCGCCACGAAGACGAAGACGGCGCAGGCGAGCAGGAGCAGCCCGCCCACCGCGCGCAGCAGCGGGTCCCGCCACAGACGGACGATGGTCGGCAGTTTGATGATCAGGGCCGCGGTGAGGACGCCCGTGGGGATCCAGAAGGAGATGTAGAGGTCGCCGAGGACGTCCGAGGGCGTGGCGGCGAGCGGGGCGTTCACCGGTGGGTCCCTCGCCGTCCGCGGTAGCCCAGGGCCCGCTGCAGCGGACCGGCGTCGGTCTCCCGGCCGTCCAGGAGGGAGCGCACGGCGGCGGCCATCCGGTGCCCGAACTCGTCGGCCTCGGCCTCGTCGGCCGCGCGGGAGCCGTCGCGGGCGGCCATGGCGAGCGCGGCGTCCCAGTCCGGTGTGCCGTCCGTCAGGACCCGCTGGGCCGTCACCGGGGCGTGGTGCCGGTGCCCGGCGTGCATGTGCCACAACTCGTGTCCGAGGATGACCAGTTGCTGCATGGCCTCCGCTCGCTCCTCCACGATGACCAGGTCGAAGTCCTGGAACTCCACCCACAGGCCGGTCACTTCGATCTCGTCGGGGAAGCGTTCGAAGCGCAGGACCACGGGCCGTCCTCCGCGCCGCGAGCTCATCTCCTCGCACAGCACCCGGCACACCGCCCGGACGTCCGTGAGGGGACCGGGCCGTGCGCGGAGCGCGGTGGCGAGATCGCCGGCCAGGCGGCGCAGGGCGGCGCGGGTGCGGGACCGCCGCAGCGCCGAGGCGAGCCGTACGGCCCGCGTCCGTGCGCCCGCGCCATCCATCAGGTCCTCTCGCCCGTGCGACCGCCGCACCCCAGGCTGTTCGAGCCTACGCGGCCGGACGTGTCCGCGTCACGCGATCCGGTGCCCGCCGGACGGCCCGGGACGGCCGTGCGCGGCGACGAGTTCTGTCCGGGGCATTGACGCGGTCCCGCCCGGCACCTACGGTCCCGTTCGAAGTTACGGGCGTCATCCGAAATTTCGAACGCAGCGGCATTCCGCACACTGCGGCATCTCGACCACAGCGACACCTCGGACACAGCGACACCTCGGACACTCGATGAGCAGATGGGGCAGGGAATGGGACGACCTGGCCTGAACCGCAGGCAACTCCTCGCCGGGCTCGGCGGGCTGACGGTCGCCGGGAGCTTCGGCTTCGCGGCGCTCGGCACGGGGGCCGACGCGCTCGCCTCCGGCGCGGACACCCGGGTGCGCTACTGGAACCTCTTCAGCGGCGGCGACGGATACAACATGATCGCGATGCTGGACGCCTTCCGGGCGCACCACCCCGGCATCGAGGTGAAGGACTCCACGCTCCAGTGGGGCAACCCCTTCTACACCAAGCTCGCCATGGCCGCCGCGGGCAACCGCGCCCCCGAACTCGGCGTCATGCACCTCGGCCGGGTCCCCGGCTTCTCGCCCGGCCGCCTCCTGGACCCCTGGGACACGGAGCTGCTGGCCCGATTCGGTGTGCGCGAGGCCGACTTCGACGCCGACCTGTGGCGGCGCGCCGTCGTCGACGGCAGGCTCTACGCCCTCCCGCTCGACATCCACGTCCAGCTCTGCTTCTACCGCAAGGACGTCCTGGACCGCGCCGGCCTGCTCGGCCCCGACGGCCGCATGGCGCCGGTGACGTCCGCCGAGGAGTGGTTCGACGTGCTGAGGGAGGCCAGGGGGGCGACGAGGAAAGGGCTCCAGACCATCGGCCTGTGGCACAACGACCAGAACTTCCAGTGGTGGTTCTTCGTCGCCTTCTACACCCAGCTCGGCGGCACCTGGTTCGACGACGCCAACGCGCGCGTCACCTTCGACACCGAACGCGCCACCCGGGTCCTGCAGTTCCTGCGCCGCCACCTCACCGACGGGTACGCCGATCCCGGCTACGGCGGCGGCGCGGGCGCCGAACAGTTCGTCAACGGCGCCCCGTTCGTGTGGGAGGGCAACTGGTCCGTGCCGGTCTTCGACTCCGCGAAGGCCGAGTACGGCGCCGTCCCCCTGCCGCCGGTCTTCGGCCGCCCCGCCACCCACGCCGAGTCCCACGCCTTCGTGCTGCCGCACCAGGCGGGCCGGGGCGGGGCCGCCGACGAGGCCGCCCACCGGCTCGCCGCGTACATCGTCCGGCACGCCCGGCAGTGGGCCGCGGGCGGCCACATCCCCGCCCACACCCCCACCCTGTCCACCCCCGCCTACCGCGCGCTCGAACCGCAGAACGAGTACGTGTCCGCGATGGACCACCAGGCCACCGAGCCCAAGGTGTGGTTCGCCGGCTCCACCGGCATCCTCGCCCAGCGGGTCGGCCCGATCGTGGTCTCCGCCACCACCGGCTCCGCCCGGCCCGACGCCGCCGCCCGCCGGATGAGGAGCGAACTCGCCGCCCTGCTCGCCTCCAGGAACCCGATGGACGGCCGCACCGCCGCCGAGGCGGGTGACGCCGCATGACCGCCACCGGAGCACGGACCGTCCTCCGCCCGGCCCGGACCGGGGACGCCGCCCCCGCCGCCCCCGCCACCTCCGTCCGCCGCGGACAGGGCCTCCAGCACGGCGGCTGGTTCGTCGCCCCGTTCCTCGCCCTGTTCGCCCTCTTCGTCGTCTGGCCGCTGCTGCGCGGCCTGTACCTCAGCTTCACCGACGCCAACGTCTCCGGGGACCACGCCTCCTTCGTCGGCCTCGACAACTACCGGGAGGCCCTGGACGACCCGCTGATGTGGGAGGCCCTCGGCCACAGCGCGTACTTCACGCTGCTGGTGGTGCCCTGCATCACCGTCCTGGCGTTCCTCCTCGCGATGCTCGCGCACCACATCGAGCGCGGGAAGTGGCTGTGGCGGCTGTGCTTCTTCACGCCGTTCCTGCTGCCGTCCACCGTCGCCGCCAACCTGTGGCAGTGGCTGTTCAACCCCGGCACCGGCATGGTCAACCACGTCCTCGGCCTGGAGACGCCCTGGCTGACCGACAAGTCGTACGCGATGCTCGCCGTGGTCGTCACCACCCTGTGGTGGACCGTCGGCTTCAGCTTCCTGCTCTACCTCGCCGCCCTGCAGAACATCCCCGCGCACCTCTACGAGGCCGCCGCCCTGGACGGCGCCAACGCCTGGCACCGCGCGGTCCGCATCACCCTGCCGATGCTGCGCGCCATCACGGGACTGGTCGTGACGCTGCAGATCCTCGCCTCGCTCCAGGTCTTCGACCAGGCCGTGGTGCTGCAGGACTTCGGACCCGGCCCCGAGGGCTCCACCCGCACCTTCGTGCAGTACACCCTCGAACAGGGCTTCACCAGCTACCGCGTGGGCTACGCCTCCGCGATCTCCCTCATCTTCTTCGTGCTCATCGCGGCGGTCGCCCTCGTGCGGATGTGGCTGCTGCGCACCCGTGAGGAGGACGGCCGATGACCACCGCCGCCGTACCGCGCCCCCGCCGCCCCTGGACCCCCGGCCAGATCGTCCTCACCCTGCTCGGCACGGCCGTCTCCGCGGTGTTCCTCGCGCCGCTCGCCTGGGCGCTGCTCACCTCCCTGAAGTCCGAGACCGAGGCCGTGCAGGTGCCCCCGCACTGGCTGCCCGAGGACTGGACCGGCCAGGCGTGGACGGCCGTCCTCGAGACCGGCGACATCACCAACTGGTTCGTGAACTCCCTCGTGGTGTCGGTGTGCGTCACGGCCGTCGTGCTGCTGGTCGGCGCCCTCGCCGGATACGGCTTCGCCCGCACCGAGTTCCGCGGCCGGGCGGTGCTGATGGGCGTGGTGATGGCCGGCCTGATGGTCTCCCCGGCCGTGCTCGGCGTGCCCCTGTTCACCACCGTGCAGCAGCTCGGCATGGTCGACACCTACTGGGGCATGATCCTGCCGCAGTGCGCGCCCGCCGCGATGGTCTACATCCTCTACAAGTTCTTCCAGGGCGTGCCGCGCGAGCTGGAGGAGGCCGCGTTCATCGACGGCGCGGGCCGCTGGCGGGTGTTCTTCACGATCATCGTGCCGCTGTCCCGCCCGTCCCTCGCCGCGGTCGGCATCTTCACCTTCATCAGCTCCTGGAACAACTTCCTGTGGCCGTACATGGTCACCAACAACCCCGACCTGATGACCATGCCGAACGGCATCGCGACCGTCATGAACTCCTACGGCATCCAGTGGGCCCAGCTCATGGCCGGCGGACTCATGGCGGGCCTGCCGCTGATCGTGGTCTTCGTCTTCTTCCAGCGCCAGATCGTGGCGGGCGTCGCCCACACCGGCCTCGCCGGCCAGTGACGCGCCCGCCGCAGGACCCGACCCGTCGAGAGGACACGATGCGCACCGCCCGCTTCACCCTGGACCCCGCCTTCACCGTCGGCACGGTCGACCCCCGCCTGTTCGGCTCGTTCGTCGAGCACCTCGGCCGGTGCGTCTACACCGGCGTGTTCGAACCGGGCCACCCCACCGCCGACGCCGACGGCATCCGCGGCGACGTCCTGGACCTGGTCCGCGAGCTCGGGGTCACCGCCGTGCGCTACCCCGGCGGCAACTTCGTCTCCGGCTACCGCTGGGAGGACTCCGTCGGCCCCGTCGAGGACCGCCCGCGCCGCCTGGACCTGGCCTGGCGCTCCACCGAGACCAACCGCTTCGGCCTGTCCGAGTACATCGCCTTCCTGCGGAAGATCGGGCCGCAGGCCGAGCCCATGATGGCGCTCAACCTCGGCACCCGGGGCGTCGCCGAGGCCCTCCAGCTCCAGGAGTACGCCAACCACCCCGGTGGCACCGCCCTGTCCGACCTGCGCGCGGCCCACGGCGACAAGGACCCCTTCGGCATCCGGCTGTGGTGCCTGGGCAACGAACTGGACGGCCCCTGGCAGACCGGCCACAAGACGGCCGCCGAGTACGGCAGGATCGCCGCCGAGACCGCCCGCGCCATGCGCCAGATCGACCCCGGCGTGCAGCTCGTCGCCTGCGGCTCCTCCGGCCGCTCCATGGCCACCTTCGCCGAGTGGGAGGCCACCGTCCTCCAGGAGACGTACGACCTGGTCGACCACATCTCCCTGCACGCCTACTACGAGCCGCTCGACGGCGACGTGGACTCCTTCCTCGCCTCCGCCGTCGACATGGAGACCTTCATCGAGGACGTGGTGGCCACCTGCGACCACGTCGGGGCCCGCCTGAAGTCCCGGAAGAAGATCAACCTCTCGTTCGACGAGTGGAACGTCTGGTACATGTCCCGCACCGACGAGCAGGTGAGCGCGCTCGACTGGCCCGAGGCGCCGCGGCTGCTGGAGGACAACTACAGCGTCATGGACGCCGTCGTCCTCGGCTCGCTGCTGATCGCGCTGCTCCGGCACGCGGACCGGGTCACCGTCGCCTGCCTCGCCCAGCTGGTCAACGTCATCGCCCCGATCATGACTGAGCCGGGCGGCCCGGCCTGGCGGCAGACGACGTTCTTCCCGTTCGCCCAGGCCTCCGCGTACGGCCGCGGGGAGGTCCTCGACGTGCGCGTGGACTCGCCGACGTACGAGACGAAGCGGTACGGCGAGGCGGACCTGCTGCACGCGACCGCGGTGCGGGGCGAGGACGGCACGGTCACCGTGTTCGCCGTCAACCGCTCCCGTACCGGGCCGCTGCCGCTCGACGTCGCGCTGAACGGGCTCGGGCTGACGTCCGTCGTCGAGCACAGCGTGCTCGCGGACGCCGACCCCGACGCCCGCAACACCCTCGCCGAGCCCGAGCGGGTGGTGCCGCACGCGGCCGAGGGCACCGCGCTGGACGGCGGCCGGCTCTCGGCCGTGCTGGAGCCGCTGTCCTGGAACATGATCCGGCTGGCGTGACGCGGGGGCCGCGCGCCCGGTGGGCTCACCTCCCCGGTGGGTCCACCGGCTCGACCGGGACGCCGCCGCGCGCCGCGCCCAGCAGCGTCAGCCGGACCGTGCCCGGTCCGGCCGGGGTGGTCCCGTCGGACAGTACGGCCAGCGCCAGGGTGTTGGAGCCGCGGGTGCGCAGGATGCCGTTGGGCAGCACGAAGGTGTGCTGCGGGCCCACGTCGTTGACGTACTGGCCCAGGTTCCAGCCGTTGAGGAAGATCTGCGCCCGGTAGGCGCGCTCCGGGTCGTCCTCCAGGGTGAGCCCGACCGACGCGTCCAGCTCGGGTTCGAGACCGAGCCGGAAGCGGGTGCGGTACCAGGTGACGCCCTGCCGCCGCTCCGCGCGCGGGAGTTCCACCACCCGCCAGCCGCGGTCGTCGTGGTCCGGCAGGTGCCAGCCGCGCCGTTCCCCGTACAGGCCGCCGTTGTTGAGCGGGCCGGTCACCCGCTCCGGGTCGGCGGCGCCCCGGACGCGCCACTCGACGCCGCGGTCACCGCCCGCGAACGCGGCGGCGACCAGTCCCCGGGCGGCCTTGTGGGCGTCCTCGCCGGGCTCCGTCCCGGCGTGCTGCATGGGCCGCACCAGCACGGACAGCACGTGCTCGCCGGGGGTGCGCAGCGCCCCGGGGACGGTGAACCGCGCCGTGGCCGTCCAGGTGCCGCGCGAGACGGTCCCCTCGTCGGGCGCCGGCATCCGGTGGGTGCCGAGCGGCCGGCCGTCCAGCCAGGCCATCAGCAGCCCTTGGGTGCCGGTGCTGTAGGAGAGCGCCACCGACCGGATGCCGCGCAGGTCCTCGACCCGCCCCCGGTACCAGACGTCGCCGTGGTGGAAGCCGTAGTCGTCCGCGAACAGCACGGGCCCGCCCTCGGGCACGGGCGTGGAGCTGTGCGAGGCGGTGCGGTCGGCGACCGTCCAGGCCGAGTCGTCGAAGTCCGGGTCGGACTCCGGGTTCTCCGCGCGGCACCGCCAGCCGTCGAGGGCGGGCAGCGCCACCGCCCGCACGGCCGGCATCAGCCCCTCCATCACCCGGCTGCGGGCCCGGCCCATGTAGGTGGGCACCGGCTCGCCGTTCCAGGTGACCTCGGCGATGCCGCGCGGCCCCCACACCTCCACGCCGGTCTCGATCGTGACGTCACCGGTCAGGTGGAGGGTGGAGTCGCGCAGCGCGGCCGAGCGCAGCATGGCGGGGCCGTAGACCACCAGCGGTCCGGCCGGGGTCTCGTAGGTCCACAGGCGCAGCGCGGTCTCGTCGTCGGCGAACAGCAGCACGAGGGGGGTCTCGGAGTCGCCGTCCTTGACCAGCACCCGGCTCAGGCCGCCCACGCCGAGCGGGACGACGAGGTTCAGCCGGCCCCGGTCGTAGGCCCAGGCGGGTTCGGTGTCCGCGCGGTCGACGCCCGGCTGCTTCTCACAGTCCAGCGCGAGCTGGGCGGTCTCCCCGTGACGGCCGACGAACACGGCCACGTCCTGCCGCCCGGTGGAGACGGAGAGCATCGGCTGGACGGTGGTGTAGGCGAGCGTGCGGTGGCCCAGACGGAGGTCCGTCGCGAGCAGCTTGGCGTCGCCCGCGGCCACGGTGACCGGCACCTCGATGCCGGTGCCGGGCAGCAGGGCGCGCACCTCCTCCTCGGAGTCGTTGCGCACCACGAGGAACCGCGCGCCGGTGTCCGGGTTGGCCAGGCGGCGCACCGTCAGCCGTCCGTCCGCGACGCGCTCCTGGCCGTCGCCGGCCGGTTCCAGCCGGGCGAGGTCGGGCACGGTCCGCACCAGATGGCCGAGCTGCTGGACGGCGGCCATGTTCGGCGCCGGCCGGCGTGCCTCGTCGAGCACCGCCCCGTAGTCGTAGGAGGTGTGGACGCCGGGTCCGGGCAGCCAGCCCCACGACGTCCCGCCGAACCCCATGCCGGTGTGGTGCACGGTGACCCGGTCGGCGAGCGCGCTGAGATGGCGCCGCCGCTCGTGCACCGCGTCGTGGGTCTCGCGCACCCGCGCGTACCCCTCGCCGCCGGACAGCGCCCCGCCCCAGGCGTCGGCCGCCCCGCCCGCCACGGCGGTGAGACCGGCCGTGCGGGGTCCGTCGCCGCCGGTCCAGCCGTCCCCGTCCAGGACCGGCACGTCGATGCGGTCGGCGCGCACCGTCGCGTACAGCCGGGCCCGGTGGGCGCGCGCCGCGGGGTCCCCGGCCGGCACCGGACGCCCGTCCTCCAGCCGGTACAGCAGCACCGTCCCGCCGCCCGCGGTGTACAGGTGCCGTACGGCGATGGCGTCGACGGCGGTCAGCCACGCCTCGGCGTGCCGCAGGTACTCGGGGTCGTCGGTGCGGGCGGAGCCCGCGGCGGCCGTGAGCCAGCCGGGGAGGCCGCCGGCGTCCAGGTCCGCGCCGAGGTAGGGTCCGGGCCGCAGCACCACGTACAGCCGCTCCTCGGCGGCCACGGAGAGGAAGCGGTTCAGGTCCCGCACCCCGGTGAAGTCGTGCACGCCGGGCGCGGGGGAGTGGACGTTCCACGGCACGGGCACGTCAACCGCGTTGAAGCCGTGGGCGCGCAGCTTCTGCAGCACGTCCCGCCACAGCGACGGGCTCGGCAGCCGGAAGGGGTGGACCTCGGCGGACCACAGCACCAGGCGCGCGCCGTCGACCAGCAGGGAGTGCCGGTCGTGGGCCACGCGATGGCGCCGGCCGTCGGCCTCCGGCGGCGGGGGCGGCGGCCCGGTCGGCACGACGCGCGGCCCCCGCGGGCCGGTCGCCGCCCCGCCGCTGCCGGCCAGCGCGAGACCGAGCGCGGCCGTGCCGGCCAGGGCGGTGAAGGTGCGCCTGCTGAGCTCCAAGGGAGCGCCTCCTGGTCTGTGCCACAAGGGGTGCTGGTGGGCCATTGTCCCCGAACCGGAACGCCCCCCGTTCACGTGGGAGCCCCGGCACGCCCGCCGCGTTCACCGGCGGTGTACGGACCGGGGGCGAAGGACCGGAGCCGGCCCTGGCCGGGAGTCACCGCGGGAACGACCCGTCCGAGGTCGGCTCCATGGCCATGGACTCCACGGACGGGGACATCAGCGCGGTGTACCACCCGGCGTGGAAGCGGTGCCCGGCGAAGCGACCTGACGGCGTGGTCCCGTACGGGAGCCGGCGGGCGGTCGGGGGAGACTCCGGCCGCCCGTTCTGCCGACGCGCGCCTACTGACCGGGACGGGGCAGGTCCGTGCCGTCCCGCGCGCCGTCGCGGCCGAGCAGGTGGCGCGCGCGCAGGGCCACCTCGAGCGCGAACCGGTGGTCGGGGTCGGCGAGCCGGTCGCCCAGGTGGGCGTCCAGCGTCCGCAGCCGGTAGCGGACGGTCTGGGCGTGCACCCCCAGCGTCTCGCCGACCTGCTCGGCGGGTGCGCGGGTGGAGACGTGCACCCGGAGGGTCTCGACGAGCCGGTCGCGCCGCTTGGCGGTCAGCCCGTCGAGCGGCGCCAGCTCGCGGGCGGCGAGACGGTCGACCAGGGCGGGGTCGGACAGCAGCCACAGCGTCGTCAGATGGTCCTCGCAGCGGACCAGCGGGGCGTCCGGCACGACGCCGTCGTCGACGAGCTGCAGCAAGCGGCGGGCCCAGCGGACGGAGTCCGCGGCCTGGGCGACCGGCACGGCCAGGCCCACCGCGGCACGGGTGCCGGACAGAGCCGTACGGAGCATCTCGAGGCGTTCGGGAGTGAGCTCACCCGGCACGAGCAGATGCGGCTGCGGGATGTCGAAGTCGGCGAGGACGTCGCTGTCGAGCCCAGCCTGGATGTGCTCGGGGACCGGCGGGCGCAGGGCGACGAGGAAACACGTCCGGGGCAGTTCCCAGGCGGCGGACGCGCACAGTTCGGACGCGGTCGTCCGGGGGAGCGGGGAGGCGGCCAGGAGGAGGTGTAAGAGCTGTCTTCGTAACGCGGACACCTCGGACACGGCTCTCTCCCGTACCTCCGTGTACCCCTCCCGGGTGACGGCCTCCAGCTCCTCGACGTACGCGAACAGGGCGTCGGCGAAGGCGAGGACCGTGGTGGGGGAGAGGCTGTGCTGCCGCCCCAGTGTCTTGGCCCGGCGCAGTGCGATGCGCGCGCCGAGCCGGTAGGCGCCCTGGAGCACCTCCAGGTCACGCCCCTCGTAGGCCTCGACCCGGCCGAACCTGCGCAGGAGTTCGTCCCGCAGCTCCGAGGTCGTGCCGGGATCGGCCACCCGGTCCACGAAGGCGGTGAGCGCCTGCTCGACGCCCTGGCGGATGGCGTGCCCGTCGGGACCGTTGAGCAGCCTGCCGTACACCGGGTAGGCGCGGGTGACCTCGGTGCGTATCTCGTTCAGCAGCCCCGGCAGCAACGGCCGCATGAGGGCGGCGAACTGCCGGGGGAGGGGATCGAGCGGCTCGCCGAGCACCGAAGGACGTTCGATTGAGGGCATGAGTGATCCCTTGCTCTCCGACCTGTCCGGCGGGGCGGCCGACCGGGTACGCCCCGCCGGACGGAGCCCGGCCGGGCCGCCGCGTGCACCGGTCTGAGCAGCCGACGGTAAGTCAACTTCGTTGTGTTGTACACATCTTGTGCAGAAACCGCTTCATTGGGAGTGGTGTGGTTCCCCGGGGAGGACGGGCGTCCCCGGGGAACCCGGACGGGCCGGTGCGCGGGCCGTCACTTGACGGCGGAGTGCCAGTTCTCCGCCAGCACCGCGCCGGCGCGGGGGGCCACGGTGCCGGGCGCGTTGAGGCCGGTGAGGTAGGTCTGCGTGTTGTTGAGGGTGAGGCTGTTGTTCCCGGAGGCGGAGGGCAGTCCGGTCTTGGCGTTCACCGCCAGGTTGATCAGACCGACGTTCAGGCCGCAGCCGGTGGCGCCGGGGACCGCGAAGGTGCTGTCGTTCTGGGTGGAACCGGTGAGGTTGATCCGGCTCATCTCGCCGGCCGGGTCGGAGGTCCCGTCACCCTGGAAGAAGGACATGTCGAACGCCGGGAAGTCGCGGTTCTCGGGGCGCAGCACGATCGGGTTGGCGGCCGTGCCGATGTAGCACTTGCTGCCGAGCAGCGGGTTCTCCAGGTGGATGCGGACCGGCAGGGCGACGATGGGCATGTCCGTCAGGATGCCCGCGGTCTGGTTGAAGGCGTAGGGCGCGCCGACCGACTCCATGATCGCGGTGATCTTGTTGAGGCTGGAGTTCTCCAGCGACTCGCACAGGCCCGTGATGACGGGTATGTCGCTCGGGCACATCAGGCCGAGCAGTCCGCCGGGCACGGTGGCGGGTTCGGCGATCAGCGCGCCGCCGGGCGGGGCCACCACACTGCTGGTGCCGTCCGCGTTCTGCACGATGCCGATCTGCAGGTTCGTCTTCCCCGTGACCACGGTCGTGTTGCCCAGCTTGATGGAGCCGCTGGTGGAGCTGGAGACCACGCACTGCGGTGTCTGTGCGAGGCCGTCGGCGGCCAGCATCGCCGGCGCGTCCACCGGGCAGCGGGTGAAGGGGGCCCACTCGCCGTTCAGCGCGGGCTCGGCCGCGGTCGCGGTGCCCAGGGAGGCGAACGCGCCGAGCGCGGTCAGCGCGGAGACGGTGGCGAGGCGGGTGCGGGTGGAGAACGGGGGCATCAGGATACCTTTCGGGGACTCGTGAGGGTGGGTGGAGGGGCGGAAGGCTCAGCGCTCGGCGACCGGGATCTGGTAGGGCTGGAGGTCTTCCGTGCACTGGCCCCTGGACTCGGGGGTTTCGAACACCGGAGCGCTCGGCGTGCACGTCTGTCCCTGTATCTGCTTGATGTGGTTGCCGGGTCCGGAGACGGAGGCGGTGAGGAGGCGGTCGAGGTTCTCGCGGCCGCCGCCGCACCCGGTGAAGGCGGGTATGGTCGCCTCACCGGTCAGCGGGCCGCCCGTGAGGAGCATGTAGCCGGTGGCGTCCTCGGCGTACTTCTGCTCGCCCTTTCCGTACATGACCAGATGGTCGCCGGGGTGGTTCGCGGGGTCCGGATCGGTGGAGCGCAGCGGTTTCTCCGTCCGGCAGCCGGAACCGACGTCCAAGGGGACGCCGTTGACCTCGAGGTCCGTCACCCGGAGGCGCAACGGGACCCGGACGAAGGTCTCCGCCACGATGTCCAGCCCCACGTAGGTGCTGGCGAATTCGATGGTCATCGGGCCGGTCTGTTCCAGCACCATGGTGGCCGTCGTCGGGACGAAACCGAAGCTGAGGAAGGTGCTCCGGAAGGGGGGCGACTGCTTGCGCCCCTCGTGGCGCAGCTCGCCCTCGGCTTTGATCGTCACGACGAAATTGCCGTTCTCGTCCGGTTCGGCGAGCATCTCCTTCGTCTCGAGCAGCACGCAGGACACCGGCAGGAGCGAAGCGCCCTTCTGCTTCTTCACGTTGCTGTAGCCGGTGATGTACGCGTTCATCGACAGAGGGCCGAACGGGTTCTCCTCGGTGTAGGCGCAGGGCGGCGCGTCCCGGCCCGCCGCGGAGCCGGCCGGGTTCTCCGCCACCTCCGGCGCCCGGTCCCCCTGCCGGTCCCGCGGTGTTCCGGAGGACGGTTCCGGTGTCCCGGGGGAGGCGTCGGGCGGGGACGGCGAGCCGCTCGGCTCCGCGGCGTCCGCACCGACCGGCACGGTGGCCAGCAGCCCGCCCTCCGGCGTCTTGCCGGCGGGGGAGCACGAGACGGTCAGCGGCCGGGGGCCGACGGCGGTCCCGTCCGCCGCGCCGGGCGTCAGGTCGACGGTGAGGTTCCCGGCGGAGAACCTCAGTTCGCCGTGGCCCTGTCCGGTCACCGTCGGGACGTCACCCGTCGCGGTCAGCGTCAGAGGCCCGGACGCGGGAAGAGCGACCGGCTGCGCGGTGCCGTGCCAGATCGCCTCGGCCGCGGCCTCCCCCTGGGCGACGCCCACGGTGAGACGGGTCGCGGCCCGCACGGTGGTCGCCTCGAGCGCGGTGAGGTCCGCGACCGCCTCGGCCGGCAGTTCCACGGTGGTGGTGACGCCGGTGGGCGAGATCGCCTCGCCCCGCTCCGCCCGGTCGGGGAACTCCGCCGAGATCCGCACCGTCGACGCCCGTTCGCCCGAGGGGAGGGCACAGACGTAGGGCAGTTCGGCGTCGACCTTCTGGGGGCCCGCGGCGGAAGCCGCGGCCGGGACCATGGCGGCCAGTACGACGAACGCCGCGATCGCCGCGCCCCTGACGCGGACACGGGAGGGCCGTGACGCGGCGGTGCGGTTGCCTCTCAAAGCTACTCCGCTCGGGTTGTCCGGAGGTTGTCCGGAATCGGGGTGCGGGGGCCGGCACCGGCCGGTTCCGGCACGGGTGGCCCGCGAACGCCCGGCCGGGTGCGCCGGCCGGGCGTTCGCGGACGGGGGCCTCTTACGGGTTGGTGCCGACGATCGTCGGGATGGCGCCGTTCGCCGCCTTGATGGCGTAGTTGCCCTTGAAGAGGGGCTTGGTGGCGGTCGTGATGACCGTGCCGCAGTTGACCGGGTTGGTGACGGTCAGTTCGCCGGCGACGCTGTTGACGGCCAGGATGCCGGTGGAGTTGGTGTAGGTGGCCGAGGCCTTGCCCTTCACCGTGAACTTGCAGACGCCGGCGGTCACGTTGGCCGTGACGTTGCCGACGTAGCCCTTGGTGACGCCGGCGGCGTAGTCCTGCGCGACGACGGTCCAGGGGGTGACCGCCACGGTGGTGACGGTGCCCAGGACGCTGGTGCACGGGGTGGAGGCGGTGCCGAAGTTGATGGCGCTGATGGTGGCGACCTGGGCCGGGTTGCCGGTGGCGCTCCCCATGGTGCCCGAGGCGCTCGAGGTGGTGCACGTCATCGGGATGGTGGCGGTCAGCACGATGTTGCCGACGTTCGTCGCCGTGTAGCCGCCGCCCGGGGTGACGGTCCACGTCGTGGACGGCACCGCCGAGGCGGGGGAGAGGGTGAGGCCGAAGGCGGCCGTGGCCGCACCCGCCACGACAGCGGTCCTTCTGAAGGTCTTCTTCATGGCTCGGAAATCTCCTTGAGGGTTGACCGGCGGAGACGGGCCGTGGCCGACGTGGGTGACGGAACGTGTGTACGGCCCGCGGCCGGACGTGGCCTGTCCGTGAGCCATGACGTTACTGGCGGTAAACTTAGCTGAACAATGCGGCGGTCCATGATTCTTTTAAAAGGGGAACAAGCTGTTTCCGGAGTGAGTGGTCCGCAGTTCACCTTACTCAGGTGCCGTCAAGGACGACAGGTGCGCACCGGTAGCGGTCCGCCATTCCCCGAGGAGCTTCCGTTTCGTGCTCCGTGCTCACCGGCTGACAAGTTCCCGTGAGCTTGTTGTGCTCTTGCTGACAAATTTCGGATGGTCGGAGCCGGTATCCCGGAAAACTCGGATCACGGTGTTGCCTGCCGAGGTTACTCGGCCGTAACGTGCCGGTGTGGTGCTCGGTTCCAGGTCGGCGGCCCCTGCCGGCCGGAGCCGCGACGGACGTTCTCCGACCCATCCTCCCTCGGTTCGGGTGTCTGTCGGCAGGGTCTCGCGTGCCTCCACGCCCCCCGGAGCGGTGAGACCTTGTCTGTCTCCCCGGAGACAGATGCGGGGGTGCGGTGTTGTCGGTGCGGTGACAAGTTCCGGGGGGCCGGCGCGCATCCGGTGTCCCGCCCGTTGTCGATGGGCTCCGCATCGACTTAACGTGCGCCCGCGGCGCATATTCGACGGACGTCCGCTGGAGGTGACATGGGAATCGAAGTCGTGGTCGAGGGACTGACCAAGTCCTTCGGCAGGCAGAACATCTGGCGGGACGTGTCGCTCACTCTTCCGGCCGGAGAAGTCAGTGTGATGCTGGGTCCTTCCGGCACCGGAAAGACAGTTTTTCTGAAGTCGCTCATCGGGCTGCTCAAACCCGAAAAGGGACGTGTCCTCGTCGACGGGGTGGACATGGTGAACAGTCCGGAGAGGGATATCTACGAAGCCCGTAAACTGTTCGGTCTCATGTTCCAGGACGGAGCCCTTTTCGGGTCCCTGTCCCTTTTCGACAACATCGCCTTCCCGCTGCGTGAGCACACCCGCAAGAAGGAGTCCGAGATCCGCCGTATCGTCATGGAGCGGATCGAGGTCGTCGGACTGCTGGGCGCGGAGGGCAAGCTTCCGGGTGAGATCAGCGGAGGCATGCGCAAGCGGGCCGGGCTGGCCCGCGCGCTCGTGCTGGACCCGCAGATCATCCTGTGCGACGAACCGGACTCGGGGCTCGACCCGGTCCGCACCGCCTACCTCTCGCAGCTGCTGATCGACCTGAACGCGCAGATCGACGCGACGATGCTGATCGTCACCCACAACCTCGACATCGCCGCCACCGTGCCCGACAACATGGGGATGCTCTTCCGGCGCGAGCTCGTCACCTTCGGCCCGCGCGAGGTGCTGCTGACCAGCGAGGAGCCGGTCGTCTCCCAGTTCCTCGGCGGCCGGCGCGAGGGACCCATCGGGATGTCCGAGGAGAAGGACGCGGCCACCCTCGCCGCCGAGGCGAACACCGCCGTCCCCGCCGCGCCCCGGGTGATCGTCCCGCAACTGGAGCCGTCGCCCGGCCTCCCGCCGCGCCGCGCCGTCGCCCGGCGGCGTGACCGGGTCATGCGCATGCTCGACACCTTGCCGCCCGCCGCGCGCTCCGCCATCCGCGAGACCTACGCGCGGGACGCGCGGGCGGCCACCGTGACGATGCCCGTCGCCGGGAGCGGCGCATGATCAGCGGCGCGCTGCGCGAGACCGGCAGACTCTTCGCGCTCGCCGCCGAAGTCAGCCGCGCCGCCTTCCGAAGACCCTTCCAGTTCCGCGAGTTCGTCGAACAGTTCTGGTTCGTCGCGAGCGTGACGATCCTGCCCGCCGCCCTCGTCTCCATCCCCTTCGGTGCCGTCATCGCCCTCCAGGTCGGCTCCCTCACCCAGCAGCTCGGCGCCCAGTCGTTCACCGGAGGCGCCAGCGTCCTCGCCGTCGTCCAGCAGGCGAGCCCGCTCATCGTCGCGCTGCTGATCGCCGGCGCCGGCGGTTCCGCCATCTGCGCCGACCTCGGCTCACGCAAGATCCGCGAGGAACTCGACGCCATGGAGGTCATGGGCGTCTCCCCGGTGCAACGACTGGTCGTGCCCCGGGTCCTGGCCGCGATGGGCGTCGCGGTCCTGCTCAACGGCCTGGTCTCCGTCGTCGGCATCCTCGGCGGCTACTTCTTCAACGTCGTCATGCAGGGCGGCACCCCCGGCGCCTACCTCTCCAGCTTCTCCGCCCTCGCCCAGCTGCCCGACCTGTACGTCAGCGAACTCAAGGCCCTGGTCTTCGGGTTCATCGCCGGTATCGTCGCCGCCTACCGGGGCCTCAACCCGCGCGGCGGCCCCAAGGGCGTCGGCGACGCCGTCAACCAGTCCGTCGTCATCACCTTCCTCCTGCTCTTCTTCGTCAACATGGTGATGACGGCCGTCTACCTCCAGATCGTCCCGCCGAAGGGAGGCTGAGGTCCGATGGCCTCCCCGCTCGCCCTGCTGGACCGCTCCGGCGACCAACTGCTGTTCTACGCACGGGCCCTGCTGTGGATCCCGCGGACCCTGCACCGGTACCTCAAGGAGGTGCAGCGTCTCCTCGCCGAGGTGGCCTTCGGCTCCGGCGGCCTCGGCGTCGTCGGCGGCACCGTCGGCGTGATGATCGCGATGACGCTGTTCACCGGGACCGTCGTCGGACTCCAGGGCTACGCGGCCCTCGACCAGATCGGCACGGCCGCGTTCACCGGATTCGTCTCCGCCTACTTCAACACCCGCGAGATCGCCCCTCTCGTCGCGGGGCTCGCCCTCTCCGCGACCGTCGGCGCGGGCTTCACCGCCCAGCTCGGCGCCATGCGCATCAACGAGGAGGTCGACGCACTCGAGGGCATGGGCATCCGCTCCATGCCCTACCTGGTCACCACCCGCATCATCGCCGGCGTCGTCGCCATCGTCCCGCTCTACGCGATCGGGCTGCTCTCCTCCTACGTCGCCTCCCGCTACGTCACCGTCCTGTTCAACGGGCAGTCCCGGGGGACGTACGACCACTACTTCAACCTCTTCCTCTCCCCGACGGACGTGCTGCTCTCCGTGCTGAAGGTGCTGATCTTCAGCGTGATGGTGATCCTCGCCCACTGCTACTACGGGTTCCGCGCCTCGGGCGGCCCCGCCGGTGTCGGTGTCGCCGTCGGACGGTCCGTGCGCAACGCCATCGTCCTGATCAGCGTCACCGACTTCTTCCTGTCGCTGGCCCTGTGGGGTGCGACCACGACCGTGAAGGTGGCGGGGTGAGATGAGCGAATCCCGGGAACCCCGAGGACGGGCGCTGCGCCGCAGGCTCGCCGGAGTGGTGTTCGTGCTGGTGCCCGCCCTGCTGATCTGGCTGGCCGTCGCCGTCTACGACAAGAAGTTCACCGCGTCCGACCCGGTCGTGGTCGAGACCGACAGCGTCGGGAACCAGATGCACCCGGGCGCCGAGGTGAAACTGCGCGGCGTCGTCGTCGGCGAGGTCCGCGCCATCGACGCCACCGGCGACGGGGCCCGCCTCACCCTCGCCATGAAGCCCGGCACGCTGGACGCCGTACCCTCCGACGTCCGCGCCCAGATGCTGCCGACCACGCTGTTCGGCGAGCGGTTCGTGGCCCTGGTGCCGCCCGAGAACCCCTCGCCCGAGCCGCTGGCCGCCGGAGCCGTCATCCCCCAGGACCGCTCCGAGAACGCCGTCGAACTCCAGCAGGTGCTCGACGACGTCCTGCCGATGCTCACCGCGGTCCAGCCGCAGAAGCTCGCCGCGACCCTGTCGGCCGTCTCGCAGGCCCTGGAAGGCCGCGGGGAACGGCTCGGCCGGACGCTGAGCCTGCTGGAACGGCACCTGGAGGAGTTCAACCCGCACCTGCCCGCCCTCAACCGCGACCTCAGGGAACTCGTGAAGGTCAGCCATGTCTACGCGGACGCCGCGCCCGACGTCATCACGGCGCTCACCGACTTCACCACCACCAGTGGCACCCTCGCCGAGAAGGAGGCCGAACTCGCCTCCGCCCTCGGCTCCACGACCCGGACGTCCGAGGACGTGACGGCCTTCCTGCGCGAGAACCGGGGCAACCTCATCCGCCTCGCCGCCACCGGCCGGCCGACCCTGGAACTGCTCGCCGAGTACTCCTCCTCCTTCCCGTGCACCCTGCGCACCCTCGCCGAGTTCGTCCCGGCCATGGACCAGGCGCTCGGCAAGGGCGGCGACCGGCCCGGCATCCACGTCGACGTCACCGCCGTCGCCGCGCGCGGCGCCTACCGCCCCGGCCGGGACACCCCGGTGTACGGCTCCGGCGGCGGCCCGCGCTGCCCCTCCGTGCCCTACGTCGGCCCGCTGCCCCGGCCCACCGCGCCGTCCGCCTCCGCCGCGGCCGCCGAGGACCTCGGGCCCGCCAACTCCCCGGCGGAGAACGACCTCGTCAACGAACTGCTGGCCCCCGCCGCCGGCGCGGCCCCGGGCGACCTGCCCGACTGGAGCAGCCTCCTCGCCGGCCCCGTCTACCGCGGTACGGAGGTGACCCTCGGATGACCGGCTCCGACACCGCGCACACCCGGCGCCGCCCGCTGACCGGACCGCTGCTGAAGTCCCTCGTCTTCGTGGTGGTCACCGCCCTCGCCACCACCGTGCTCGGCCTCGGCGTCGCCGGCTCGGGCTCCGGCGCCGACGTCGGCGGCGGCCGTGCCTACAAGGCCCTCTTCACCGACGTCACCGGGCTCCGGGACGGGGACAGCGTGCGGATCTCCGGTGTGACGGTCGGCGAGGTGACCGACGTACGCGTCGTGCAACGGCGCCTCGCGCAGGTCACCTTCACCGTCCGCGAGGACCGCCGGCTGCCCCGCTCGACCACCGCCGCGGTGAAGTACCTCAACATGGTGGGCCAGCGCTACGTGTCGCTCGGCCGTGGCAGCGGCGACCTCGGCGGCACCCTGGAGGAGGGCGCCACCGTGCCGCTGGACCGCACCACTCCCGCGCTCGACCTGACCCTCCTCTTCAACGGCTTCAAGCCCCTGTTCGAAGGGCTCTCCCCGAAGGACGTCAATGAACTCGCCGGATCGATCGTGCAGGTCCTCCAGGGCGAGGGCGCCACCGTCGACAGCCTGATCCGCCGCATCGGCTCGCTCAGCACCACCGTCGCCGCCAAGGACGAGGTGATCGGCGCGGTCGTCGAGAACCTCACCACCGTCCTGGACACCCTCAACGACCGCGAGGACAGCTTCGACGACCTCGTCGTCACCCTGCGCGACCTCGTCTCCGGCTTCGACGAGGACCGCGAACCCCTCGGCAGGGCCGTCGCGGCCATGGGCGACCTGACCACCGTGACCGCCGACCTCCTCGACGACGGGCGCGCGCCCCTGAAGCGGGACATCCGCGAACTGGGCCGGCTCTCGCGGAACCTCGGCGAGCACACCCCGCAGATCGAGCAGTTCCTCGACCGGACCCCCGCCAAAATGACCGCCCTGGCCCGGCTGTCCTCCTACGGATCGTGGTTCAACCTCTACCTCTGCGAGGCGCGTGTGAGCGGAGTGACCACCTCCGACGGTTCCGAGCCGCCCAGCGGCATCGCGATCACCGAATCGAGGTGCCGCGGATGAGACGCCCGCGCGTGAAGCCGGTCAAGGACCGTGACCCCGTCGCCGTCGGCATCGCCGGCCTGCTCGCCCTCACCCTGCTCGGCGGCCTCGCCTACGGCGCGGACCGGCTGCCGTTCACCGGCGGCACCGCCTACAGCGCCGACTTCTCCGAGGCGGCGGGCCTCGACGAGGGCGACGAGGTGCGCATCGCCGGCGTCAAGGTCGGCAAGGTCACCGGCGTCGCACTGGACGGCGCCAAGGTGAAGGTCTCCTTCACGGTCGACGACGCCTGGATCGGCGACCGCACCACCGCCGCCATCGCCGTCAAGACCGTCCTCGGCGACAAGTACCTGGCCGTCGACCCCCTCGGCTCCCGCCCGCAGGACTCCGACAGCCGCATCCCGGCGTCCCGCACCACCTCCCCCTACGACGTCACCCAGGCCTTCCAGGACCTCAGCGGCACCGTCGACGCCATCGACACCCGCCGGCTCGCGGAGAGCTTCGAGACCATCTCCGACACCTTCAAGGACTCGCCTCCGCACGTGAGCAAGGCCGCCACCGGCCTGTCCGACCTGTCCCGCTCCGTCTCCGAGCGCGACGCGGAACTCTCCAGGCTCCTCAAGGGCAGCGCCCGGTTCAGCAAGACGCTGGAGAACCAGAAGTCCAGCTTCGAGACCCTCATCGAGGACGGCGGCTCCCTGCTCGGCGAGCTCAAGAAGCGGCGGGCCGCCATCAGCGCCCTGCTCAAGGGCAGCCGTGACCTCGGAACCGAACTCGGCGGACTGGTCGAGGACAACGAGAAACAGCTCGGCCCCACCCTCAAGGCCCTCGGCCGGGTGACCGGCGTCCTGGAGAAGAACAACGACCAGCTCGGCAAGACGCTCGCCCTGGTCGGCCCCTACTACCGCCTGGTCGGCAACACCCTGGGCAACGGCCGCTGGTTCGACAGCTACCTGTGCGGCGTCGTGCCCCGCGACTACCTGCCGGAGACCTCCCTGCCCGAGACCGGATGCCTGCCGCCGAAACAGCCGGCGGCGGCCCGGGGGAGTGGTGAACGATGAGCCGACGCAGAAAGATCCTCACCGGCCTGCTCGCCCTGGTGGTGCTCGCCGCCGGCGGACTGGCCGCCGCCTCGGCCCTCGCGCCCGACGGTGTCCGCATCACCGCCTACTTCGACCGCGTCGTCGGCGTCCACGCCGGCTCCGACCTGCGCATCCTCGGCGTGCGGGTCGGCGAGGTGGAGTCGGTGCGGCCGCAGGGCACCACCGTCCGGGTGGACCTCCGCCTCGACGAGGGGGTGAAGGTCCCCGAGAACGCGCGGGCCGTCGTCGTCGCGCCCAGCATCGTCGCCGACCGTTACGTGCAGCTCACCCCCGCCCACCGCACCGGCCCCGCCCTCGCCGACGGCGCCGTGCTGCCCGCCGCGCGCAACCGCGTCCCCGTCGAGATCGACCAGATCTACGACTCGATCACCGAACTCGCCGACGCCCTCGGCCCGGACGGCGCCAACGCCGACGGCGCCCTGTCCGGCCTGCTGCGGACCGGCGCCGCCAACCTGGACGGCAACGGCGAGGCCATCGGTGACGGCGTCGAGGAGTTCGGCAAGGCGGCCAGGACCCTGGACGGGAGCAGCGGCGACCTGTTCCGGACGCTCCGCAGCCTCCAGACCTTCACCACCATGCTGAAGGACAAGGACGCCGACGTGCGCACCGCGCAGGAACGCCTCGACGAGGTCGTCGTCTTCTTCGCCGACAACAAGGACGACCTCACCGGCGCGCTCGAGGAACTCGGCAAGGCCCTCGGCCAGGTGAAGACCTTCATCGAGGACAACCGGGGCGAGCTGAAGGAGAACGTCGACCGGCTCGTCCCGATCACCCGCACCCTGGTCGAGCAACGGGCCTCGCTGGCCGAGGCGCTGGACGTGGCGCCGCTGGCCGCCGGCAACGTCGTGAACGCCTACAACCCCGACACCCGCACCCTCGACGGCCGGGCGAACCTCAACGAGATCAGCATGGGAGGCCCCCTGCTGCCACTGCCCGTCACCGGCGCCTCCGCCACGAGCGGCGACGGGTCCGCGACCGGGGGGAAGGGGAAGAGATGAAGCGCGGCACACACGGCAGCCGGGCCGCCTCGCGGCTCGGACGCGGCGCGTTCACCACCGGCCGGGTCGCCGGCCTCACCGTCGGCGGACTGATCGCCCTCGGCCTCGGCTTCACCCTCGCCGTCGGCGGCGTCGCCGTCGCGCCCCGCGGCCTCGACGGCATCGAGGACCTGCCGCTGCCCGGCGGCGCCGACCTCGGTGACCGCCCCTACACCGTCACCGCCGAACTCGGCGACGTCCTGAGTCTCGTCCCGCACTCCGCGGTGCGGGTCAACGACGTCGCGGTCGGCCGGATCACCGGCATCGAGCTCGGCGACGACTGGTCCGCCCGCGTCTCCATGGAGATCAACGGCGACGTACGGCTGCCCGCCGACGCGACCGCGCGCCTGGAACAGTCCAGCCTGCTGGGCGAGAAGTACGTCCAGCTCGCTCCCCCGCCCGGCGGCGGGAGCGGCAGGCTGTCCGACGGGAGCCTCATCCCGCTGTCCCGCACCAGCCGCAACACCGAGGTGGAAGAGGTGTTCGGCGCGCTGTCCCTGCTGCTGAACGGCGGCGGCGTCAACCAGCTCAGGACCATCACGCGGGAACTCAACGCGGCGCTCGGCGGCCGGGAACCCGAGGTCCGCTCCATGCTCCGGCGGGTGAACACCCTGGTGACCGAACTCGACGACCACCGGGGGGACATCACCGACGCGCTCGACGCCGTCAACCGGCTCTCCTCCACCCTCGCCCACCGCAAGGACGACGTCGGGACCGTCCTCACCGGCCTCTCGCCCGGCCTGA
The DNA here is from genome assembly GCF_044763335.1 of Streptomyces sp. NPDC096105. Lineage (NCBI taxonomy): Bacteria > Bacillati > Actinomycetota > Actinomycetes > Kitasatosporales > Streptomycetaceae > Streptomyces > Streptomyces sp. NPDC096105. Next base: position 547,667 of record NZ_JBIWGC010000001.1, on the reverse strand, counting down.
AGACGCTGGAGAGGCAGCGCGGCTCACTGCTGACCATGCTGCGCTCCCTCGACACGCTCTCCGGCGTCGCCGTGTCCACCATCGACGCGAGCAAGGACGACATGATCGCCGACCTCAAGGCCATCGCGCCGACGCTGAAGGAGCTCGCCGACGCCGGCGCGGACCTGCCCGACGCGCTCCAGGTGCTGGTGACCTACCCCTTCACCGACGAGGTGCTGAACGGGGTGAAGGGCGACTACCTCAACGCGTATCTGAGCATGGTCGCCGTGCCCGGAGCCGAGGTGATCCCGCCGATCGACGCCCCGCTCCCCTCCACGGGCCCCACCGCCGCGGCCCGCGGCGGGACGGGCGCCGCCGGTGAGGGACGCCCCTCCGGCAGGGGCGGCCCCGGGGCGGCGGGCCCGGGGGACTCGTCCGCCCCCGCCCCGTCGCCGCCGCCGTCGCGGGGTTCCTCCCCGCTGCCCCTGCCCTCCGTGTCCGCGCCCACCGCCGGCGCGGACACCGCACCGGCGTCCCCGGAGGCGGGTGACGGCTCGTGATCACCCTCGCCGTACGGCTGAAGAACCTCGCCTTCCTCCTCATCGCCGTCCTCGCCCTGTCCTACCTCGGCATCCGCTACGCCGACCTCGGCCGGTACGTCGGCGTCGCCGACCACTACACCGTCGACGTGCAACTGCCGCGCACAGGCGGTCTGTTCACCCACGCGGACGTCACGTACCGAGGCGTCTCGGTGGGCCGCGTCGGCCCCATCCGCCTGACCGACGACGGGGTCGTCGCCGAGCTGAGGATCAAGAAGTCCGCACCCCGCATCCCCGCCGACACCAAGGCCGTGGTCGCCGCGCTCTCGGCCGTGGGCGAGCAGTACATCGACCTGCGGCCGGAGAGCGACGGCTCCCCCTACCTGACGGACGGCACCCGCATCGACCAGGCCCAGACCCAGGTGCCCGCCCCCGTCACCGACGTCCTCGCCAGCGTCGACGACCTGGTGCGGTCGGTTCCGCAGGACGATCTGCGCACGGTCGTCGACGAGCTGGGCGAGGCCTTCGAAGGACACGGCGACGACCTCCAGGTGCTGCTCGACAGCGGCAGCGACTTCGTCAAGGCCGCCGACCGCGCCCTGCCGTCCACCACCCTGCTCATCACCGACGGCGAGACCGTCCTGCGCACCCAGGCCCAGGAGGGCGAGGCGATCCGCGGCTTCGCCCGGGGGGCGGAGGAACTGGCCCGCGCCCTCAAGGGGTCCGACGCCGACCTGCGCCGCCTCCTCGCGGTCACCCCCGAGGCCGCCACCCAGGTCAGCGGCGTGCTGCGGGACCTCGACCCGAGCCTCGGCGTCGTGCTCGCCAACCTGCTCACCACCGCCGAGGTCGCCGTCACCCGGCAGCGGGGCATCGAGGAACTGCTCGTGACGTACCCGGCGGCCGTCTCCGCCGGAGCCACCGCCGTCGACGGAGGGAAGCTGAACCTCGGCATGGCCGTCACCTTCTTCGACCCCCTGCCCTGCACGGCCGGGTACGGCGCCACGCGCTACCGCAACGGCCTCGACCTCGGCACCGCACCTCCCCTGAACACCGGCGCGGCCTGCACCGCCCCGGCGTCGACGGGGACGAACGTGCGCGGCGCGGCGAACGCCCCGAAGGGCGGCGCGGTGCCCGAACCGGCCCGCCCCGGCTCCCTGCCCTCCGGCAGCGGCGCGGCGCGGCACGGCGGCGCGGCGCTGCCCGGCGCGCTCGCCCTGCCCGGGCAGAGCGGCGAGGCGCCGCGCGACCTGACGGGCGTCCTCAGCCCGGCCGCCGGAGGCGCCCGATGAGGCGGGCCCGGATCGTCGCCGGGACGGGGCTCGCGCTGGCCCTCGGCTTCTGCGGCGCCGGTGCGTGGACGTACACCCAGGCACGCACCGACGACGGTCTCGCGTACGGCAGGGAACGGGACGCGGCGCTCGCCGACGGACGCCGGGCCCTCGCCGTGCTCACCACGATCGACGCCTCCACGCGGCAGCGCGCGGAGCGCGGCGTCCGGGAGTGGCGCGACGTCTCCACCGGCCCGCTGCGCGAGGAGCTCGGCGCCACCGGGGCCCGGACCGGGGCCTCGGCACGCGGCACGGTCACCGAGGCCGCCGTCACCGCGCTCGACACCCGTTCCGGCACGGCGAAGCTCATCGCCACCGTCCGCGTCGAGGTCACACCGCCCGGGACGGGGAAACCGGCCGTCGACCGCAAGCGCCTGGAGGCGGTCCTGGCCCGCACGGGCGAGGACGTGTGGAAGGTGAAGGCGCTGAGTGCCGTACCGGTCGAGGGAGAGAGGGAGGGCGGGGACCGATGACACGGACGTGGCCGGCGGCCCGCAGGACAGGTGCACGAGAGCCCGGCACGGGACCGGAGGGACACGCGCACACGGACTCCGCGAGCGCCCGCACCGGGGAAGCCGTCGTCGCGGACGCAGGCCCGGAGGGGGAGGACTCCGGCAGCGGGGGCAGGGGGACGAGGAGTCCGGGGGAGGGGCGTCACGGCGACGTGCCGGCGGATGTGTCCCTCGGGGGCGACACCGCCGGGGAGCGGTCCGCCGGGGACTTACCCGGTGACGGGTCCCGCGAGGAGCCGTCCGAGGGCGAGCCCGGTGACGGTCTCGCCCACCGCCCGGCGAACCGCCGTGCCGGGAGCGGCCGTCGGCCGGGCCCGCGTCTGAGGCGGGCCGTCGCCGCAGGCGTCGCCGCGGCCCTGGTCCTCGGCGGCTGTGCCTTCCTCCACGCGGCCCACCAGCTGCGGTCGGCCGAGTCCGCCCGGAACCGGGCGCTCACCGACACCGAGGCCACCAGCCGGGTCACCGGGGACGTCGGCAACGCCCTCGCCCGGATCTTCTCCTACACACCCGACGGCACCGCCGCCGCCGAGCGCTCCGCACGCGCCGTCCTCGACGGGCGGGCCGCCCGCCAGTACGCGACCCTCTTCGACCGCGTCCGCCAGGACCTCGCCGCGCAGCGCGTCACCCTGAGCACCCGCGCCGTCCGCACCGGCGTGGTGGAACTCGACGGCGACCGAGCCCGCCTGCTGGTCTTCCTCGACCAGACCTCCCGCAGGGGCGGGGACGCGGCCACCACCGCGGCGGCACAGCTCACGGTCACGGCACGACTCGAGGACGACCGGTGGCGGATCGTCGACATCAAGGCCCGCTGACATGCGCGAAAGACGGGAGCACCCCATGGAACGACCGGCCCGCCGCCTCGCCGCGAACCGCCTCCGGACGCCGTACGCGCCGGCTCTCGCCCTCGCCCTCGTCGCCGGCGGTTTCGCCGCGTGGGCGGGCCAGGACTGGTACCGGGCGGCCCACGACGACCGGACCGCCTACGCCGTGCAACGGGACGAGGCGCTCGCCGCGGGGGAGCAGGCCGTGCAGAACCTCAACACGCTCGACCACCGCGACCTGGACCAGGGACTCGACCTCTGGGAGGCGTCGACGACCGGGGAACTGCACGAGCAGCTCGACGCCGGCCGGTCCGACTTCGCCGAACAGGTGAAGGAGGCGAAGACCGTCAGCACGGCCCGGGTGCTGTCCGGCGCCGTCACCGAACTCGACGACCGCGCCGGCCGCGCCCGGGTGCTGGTCGCCCTGCGCGTCACCGTCGAGGCGGCCGACGGGACACGCACCGACAAGGACAGCCGCATGCTCGGCGAACTCACCCGGACCGACGGCCGGTGGAAGCTGAGCGCCCTGGGCCAGGCGCCCGTCGGCGGCGCACCGGCCGGCTGACCGGTCCCGTACCGCACGAGCCGGCCGCAGCGAGGAGGACACCCCACCATGTCGACGACCCGTCACCACATCAACCGCCAGCGACGCCGTCAGGCCCGCGTCGCCCGCCCCGCCGCGACCGCGACGACCGCCGCCCCCCGCCCGGAGGGCACGGAGGACCGCACCGGTACACGCGGTGCGGCCGTCCGTACCGCCGTGCGGACGCCGCCCTCCCGGCGCGGGCCCGCACCGGCCACGGACGAGGGGAGCGGGACCGCCCGGTCCCGGCCGCGCCGTCCTCTGGGCCTGGCGGCGCTCTGCGCGCTGACGGTGCTCCTCGGCGCCTTCGCGGGCTACGCCCACGCGGAGGCCGAGTCGCTCCGCGCCGAGCCCGCGCGGAGCAACACGGCGTTGACCGACCTCGCCCGCACCAGCGAGATCAAGGGGCAGGTGGCCGAGGCCGTCGACCGGCTGTTCTCCTACGACCACGCCGATCCCGGAGCCTTCGACACGGCCGCGAAGGACCTCCTCACGGGCAAGGCCGTCGCCCAGCACCGGGACCTGCTCGCCGACGTCCGGAAGCGGGCCGACGCGCGGAAGGCGGTGATCACCACGACGGTCACCGAGACCGCGGTCGAACGGATCGACGGCGACCGGGCACGGGTCCTCGTCTACGCCGACCAGAGCAGCGTCGCCACCTCCGGCGAGCGGACGGGCGGGAAGGGCGGGGCGCGGGACGACGGCGTGTACGCGGCCGCCATGCTCGCCGTGGACACCGTGCACCGCGACGGACGCTGGCTCGTCTCCGGCCTCGACACCTTCGGCCGCGGATGACCGACGCCCGTCCGCCCTCGCCACCTCGTACCACCCGCGCCACCCGCACTCCCTGCACCTCCGCACCACCCGCCCCTCCGACGGATCCGACAGGAGTGACGCCCATGTCCGTACGCCGATCCCGACGCCGGTGCTCCGGCCGGGCCCGCAGGGGACTGCGCACGACCGTGCTCGCCGTGGCGGCCATGACGGCCCTGACCGCTTCCCAGGGACCCGGCCTCGTGGGGGACGCCCTGGAGGCCCGGGCCGAACCGGCGGGCGACGGCGGGGCGCCGCAGGCCGCGGGCGACCCGTTCGCCGAACTCGCGCCGCCGGGTGACGGCTCGTACCACACCGAACTCCCGCCGCTCCGCACCGCGCGGGCGGCCCCGGCCTCACCGGTGCTCCACCGGGAGGTCCACGCCCAGTCGGGCGTCCCGGCCACCGTGCTGCGCGCCTACCGTGCCGCCGAGACCTCGGTCGCCGGGACGGACCCCGGCTGCCGGCTGTCCTGGGAACTGCTGGCCGCCATCGGCAAGGTCGAGTCCGGCCAGGCGCGCGGCGGCGCGGTCGACCGGAACGGCACGACGCTCGGCCGCATCACCGGGCCGGCCCTCGACGGACGCGGTTTCGCGCTGATCCGGGACACGGACGGCGGCGCCCACGACGGCGACACCGTCTACGACCGGGCGGTGGGCCCGATGCAGTTCCTGCCGTCCACCTGGGCGAGCTGGGGCACGGACGGCAACGGCGACGGACGCGCCGACCCGAACAACATCTTCGACGCGGCGCTGGCGGCCGGCCACTACCTGTGCGCCGGCGACCGGGACCTGAGCCGCCCGGCGGACCTGGACCGGGCGGTCCTGAGCTACAACCACTCCCGTGCCTACCTGCGCCTGGTCAGGTACTGGCTGGCGTTCTACAGCCACGGGGTCCACGCCGTGCCCGACGGCAAGGGCGTCGTCCCCCGCAGCCCCGGCGCGGGCAGCGACACCCCGGCGACCGGGCCGGTCGGGGGCGGAGGCCGGGGTGGTGGCGGGGGCGTCGTCATAGGCCCGCAGCCCAGCCCCTCGGGCGGTCCGGGACCGTCCCCGCGCCCTTCCCCGTCCTCCCCGGACGCCTCGCCGCCCGCGTCGCCCGGTCCCAGCACGTCCCCGACCGGCACTCCGACGGATCCCCCGACGAGCCAGGAGCCCTCGGAACCGCCCGTCGAGTCCCCGACCGGGACCGCCGAGCCCTCACCGGACCCGACCAGCTCGGACCCCTGTGCCCCGGAGCCGACCGCTCCCGGCCCGGAGCCCGAGCCCACGGCCTCCCCGTCCGCCTTCGGCGCACCCTGCCCGACCCCGACGGAGACCTCGCCCGAGCAGTAGGGGGAGACAGCCGCCGGCCGGCGCCTCAGCCCGTCTGTCCCATCCCCGCCGCGTCCGGCCAGTTCTGTGCCCCCGGCCAGCCCGTCGCCGGGGCCATGGACAGCCCGTCGGTGCCGCGCACCTGAGCCGCCGTCAGCCCGCCGCGCGCCGGCACGCCGGGCGGGGTGGGGCCGGTGGGCGCCGGGGCGGGCGCCGGCGTCGGAGCAGGCGTGGGCGCGGGCATGGGCGGAGGCGCGGGTGCGGGCGTGGGCGCGGGCGTGGGCGGCGGGAACGCGGCCGCGGGGGCGAGGGGCGGTGCGGCGGCCGGGGCGGGCTGCGCGGCCGGCTCCGGGAACGGCGCCGGCCGCGGAAGCTGTTGCGGCACGGGCTGCGGCACGGGCAGGGGTTCCGGCTGGGGCGGCCCCGCCGCGGCCGGCGCCGGCATCCCGCCGCCCGCGCCCACCGCAGGGGCGGACGCGGCGGCGGGGAGCGGCATGCCGGCGCCGGCGGCCTGCGCGAGGCCGCGCGTTCCGGCCCCGTTGGTCTCGCTCACCAGGCGGTCCACCGCCGCCGTGCCCGAGCTGTAGCCGGTCCCTGTGGCCTGCCCGGGCACGGCGGCTCCCCTCCTGGTCGTCCCGTAGAGCACCTGTTCCAGGCCGGTCACCAGGCGACGCACGTCGGCCTGGGGGCGCACCACGAGACGCAGGAAGCGGCTGGACGAGCCGATCTTGTTGCCGCACTCGCGCACCAGGATGCGGTGCTCGGTGAGCAGTCTGTCGCGGACGACGGTCCCCTCGGCGCCCACGGGCAGGCGCACGAAGAGGAAGTTGCCCTGGGAGGGGTAGACCGTGAGGCCGGGCAGCGAGGAGAGCCGGCCGGACATGTCCATCCGGTCGCGGCGCACCTGGTGCAGGCTCTGCGCGTACTCGGCGCCGTGCTCCTTCAGCATGAACACCACGTGCTCGGCCAAGGAGTTGAGGTTCCACTTGGGCAGCATCGCACGCACCCGGCCCGCCAGGGCGGGGTTGGCGACCAGGTAGCCGAAGCGGATGCCGTGCAGGCCGAAGTTCTTGCCGAGGCTGCGCAGCACGATGACGTTGGGGCGCAGCATCGCCTCCTGCACCACGCTCGGCTCGTTCTCCGCGTCGGCGAACTCCAGGAAGGACTCGTCGATCACCACCAGGTCCAGGTCGGCCATGGCGTCCATGAACTGCACGACCGCGTGCCTGTGCAGGAAGCCGCCGTCGGGGTTGTTGGGGTTGCAGATCACGGCGACCCGGGTGCCGCGGGCGCGGATGAAGTCGGCGTACTGCGCGAGGTCCAGGGCGAAGCCGCTGGACTCCTGGAGCGGGAACATGTCGACCCGCTTGCCGGTCTCCATCGGCTGGTCGGTCCAGCGGCCGAAGGTCGGCACCGGCACGGCGAGCGACTCGCGCACCAGCAGGTGGTCGATCCAGGTGATCAGCTCGGTCGAGCCGTTGCCCATCGCCACGCACTGCGGCGGCAGCCGCAGCAGGCCGCACAGCTCGGCGGTGATGGTGTCCGCGCTGCTCGGGTAGTACGTGATGATGTCGCGCAGCCGGGCCGCCATCTCCTCGAACATGGCGGGGGTGGGGAAGTACGGGTTGCAGGGAACGCAGAAGTCCACCGGGCCGGCCCCGTCGCTCTCCCTCGTCAGCGCCGCCATCGACGGGCTGTGCGCCGCGGTGCTGCGGAACAACGAGGTGACGTTGTCGGCCAAGGGAACCTCCGTGTGCGGCGGACCCGCCGGGGACGTGACGGACCCGTCATGCCTGGGTGGCCCGCGCGGGGGAGCACGGGCCACCCAGAACTACGGATCCGGTCCGGGGGCCGTTCAGCACGTGTGAGGAAAAGGTGAGGGCGGACCGTGACCGTGCTCACACCGAGGTCCTCACACCGACGTGCTCACACCGGACGGCGGCTCACGTGCCGAAGGTGTGCACCGTCGTCGTCCGGTACGTCTCGCCCGGCCGCAGCACGGTCGAGGGGAACGCCGGCTGGTTCGGGGAGTCCGGGAAGTGCTGGGTCTCCAGGCACAGCCCGTCGCCCTGCCGGTACACCCGGCCGCCGCTGCCGGTCAGGGTGCCGTCGAGGAAGTTGCCGGAGTAGAACTGCAGGCCCGGTTCGTTCGTCGCGATGCGCAGGGTGCGGCCGGAGGACGGGTCGCGCAGGGTCGCCACGTGCTCCGGGCGGGTGGTGACGCCCTTGTCCAGCACCCAGTTGTGGTCGAAGCCCTGCCCGTACAGCAGTTGCCGGTGGGCGGTGCGGATGTCCCGGCCGACCGGCTTGGCCCGCCGGAAGTCGAACGGGGTGCCGGCGACCCCGGCCAGTTCGCCCGTGGGGATCAGTCCCGCGTCGACCGGGGTGTAGCGGGAGGCGGCGATCGACAGCTCGTGGTCCAGGACGCTGCCGCTGCCCTCGCCGGCCAGGTTCCAGTAGACGTGGCTGGTGAGGTTGACGACCGTCGGCCGGTCGGTGACCGCCTCGTAGCCGACGCGCCAGTCGCCGCTCCGGGTGAGGGTGTACGTCACCTTGGTGCGCAGGGTGCCCGGGTAGCCCATCTCCCCGTCGACGGCGGTGCGGTACAGGCGCAGGCCGACGTCGGAGCCGCGGGTGAACGGCTCGACGTCCCAGACCCGCTTGTCGAAGCCCTGCGCGCCGCCGTGCAGGCTGTTGTCGCCGTCGTTGACGGAGAGCTGGTACCGGGTGCCGTCGAGGGTGAAGGCGCCCTTGTCGATGCGGTTGCCGTACCGGCCGATCAGGGCGCCGAAGTACGGGCTGGAGGCGACGTACTCCTCCAGGGTGGCGAGGCCGAGGGAGACGTTGGCGCGCCGGCCGCGCCGGTCGGGGACCTCCAGCGACTGGACGATGCCGCCGTAGGAGAGGACCTTCATGCGGATGCCGCCGTTCTCCAGCGTCCAGCGGTCCACCCGGGTGCCGTCGGCGAGCCTGCCGAAGAGTTCCCGGACCGGCTTCCCCCGGCCCCCGGACGAGGCGTGCGCCGTCCCGCCCAGGGTGGTGGCGGCCACCGTGGCCGCGGCGGTTCCCGCGATGAGCGTGCGTCTGTTCAGTTCCATCCGTGCCGCTCCCTGAAGGGAAGGGGCCCCGCCGTGCGGCGGGGCCCGGCTGACTTACGAACCGACCTTGCGCTTGTTCCACACGTCGAAGCCGACCGCGGCCAGCAGGGCGAGGCCCTTGATGACCTGCTGCCAGTCGGTGCCGACGCTGAGGAGGTTCATGCCGTTGTTCAGCACGCCGAGGACGAGGCCGCCGATGATGGCGCCGAGGACGGTGCCGACACCGCCGCTCATGGAGGCCCCGCCGATGAACGCCGAGGCGATGGCCTCGAGTTCGAAGTTCAGGCCCGCCTTCGGCGAGGCCGCGTTCAGCCGGGCGGCGACCACCAGACCGGCCAGGGCCGCGAGCATGCCCATGTTCAGGAAGACGGAGAAGGTGACCTTCTTGTCCTTCACCCCGGACAGCTTGGCCGCCGGCAGGTTGCCGCCGATGGCGTAGATGTGGCGGCCGAAGACGGAGTTGCGCATCACGTAGCTGTAACCGACCACCAGCACGCCCAGGACGAGCAGCACGATCGGGGCGCCCTTGTAGCTGGCGAGCAGCAGGGTGACGGTGAGGATCGCGGCGGTGACCGCGACCAGCTTCAGCAGGAACAGGTTCCTCGGCAGCACGTCCAGCGAGAAGGACTTCTGCCGGCGGCGGTCACGGAGCTCCTGGAGCAGCACGGCCGCGATCAGCACCAGACCGAGCAGCAGGGTGAGGTTGTGGTAGTTGGTCTCCGGGCCGACCTCCGGCAGGAAGCCCATGCCGATCTTCTGCTCGCCCTCCGGGAACGGGCCGAGAGTCTGGCCCTCCAGGAAGATCTCCGTCAGCCCGCGGAAGATGAGCATGCCCGCCAGGGTGACGATGAACGACGGTATGCCGCCGTACGCGATGAAGAACCCCTGCACGGCGCCGGCGACCGCGCCGATGGCCAGGCACAGCAGCACGGCCAGCGGCCAGGGCATGTCGTTCTTGACCATGAGCACGGCGGCCAGCGCGCCGACGAACGCGGTCAGCGATCCCACCGACAGGTCGATGTGGCCCGCGATGATCACCATCATCATGCCGATCGCGAGGATCAGGATGTGGCTGTTCTGCAGCACCAGGTTGGAGACGTTGCGGGGCAGCAGCAGGTCGCCGTCGGTCCACACCGCGAACAGCGTCACGATCAGGCCCAGGGCGATGAGCATGCCGTACTGCCGCATGTTGCGGCGCATGCCGTTCAGGACCAGCCCCCACAGTCCGCCGTCCGCGGCCCCGCCGCCCTTGCCGGACGGCGCCGGGGCCGGCGTCTTGGCGGTCACATCCGTGCTCATCGCGTTACCTCTTTGTCCTTCGTCATCTGGCGCATCAGCGCTTCCTGCGAGGCCTCGGACCGTGCGAACTCCCCGGTCAGCCGTCCGGCGGCCATGGTGTAGACGCGGTCGCACATGCCGAGCAACTCCGGCAGCTCGGAGGAGATGAAGACCACCGCCCGGCCCTCGGCGGCCAGCCGGTCGATGACCGTGTAGATCTCGTACTTGGCGCCGACGTCGATGCCGCGGGTGGGCTCGTCCAGGATCAGCACGTCGGGACCCGTGAAGATCCACTTGCTGAGGACGACCTTCTGCTGGTTGCCGCCCGAGAGCTTGCTGACCGGCTCGAACACGGTCGGCGCCTTGATGTTCATGGAGGTGCGGAAGGACTCGGCGACCTTCCGCTCCTCGTGCTCGTCGACCACACCGGCCCGGGAGACCTTGCCCAGTGCGCTCAGCGAGATGTTCCGGTTGATGGTGTCGATGAGGTTGAGCCCGAAGTGCTTGCGGTCCTCGGTGACGTACGCGATGCCGTGCCGGATCGCCTCGGCGACGGTCCGGGTCCGGATCTCCTCGCCGTCCTTGAGCACCGTGCCGCCCGCGTACCGTCCGTAGCTGCGCCCGAAGACGCTCATCGCCAGCTCCGTGCGGCCGGCGCCCATCAGTCCGGCGATGCCGACGATCTCCCCGCGCCGCACGTGCAGCGACACGTCGTCGACCACCTTGCGGGACTGGTCGATGGGGTGGTGCACGGTCCAGCCGCGGATCTCCAGGGCGGGCGCCGTGCCCTCCTCCGGCCGGTGCGGGGTGCGCTCCGGGAAGCGGTGCTCCAGGTCCCGGCCGACCATGCCGCTGATGATCCGGTCCTCGGTGGTCTCCGGGGACTTCACGTCGAGCGTCTCGATGGTCCGCCCGTCGCGCAGGATGGTCACCGAGTCGGCGACCCGGCGGATCTCGTTGAGCTTGTGCGAGATGATGATCGAGGTGATGCCCTGCTTCTTCAGCTCCAGGATCAGGTCCAGGAGCTTGCCGCTGTCCTCGTCGTTCAGCGCCGCGGTCGGCTCGTCGAGGATCAGCAGGCGCACCTTCTTCGACAGCGCCTTGGCGATCTCCACGAGCTGCTGCTTGCCGACGCCGATGTCGGCGACCCGGGTCTCCGGGTGGTCGTCGAGCCCCACCCGGCGCAGCACCTCGGTGGCGTGCCTCAGCGTCTCGTTCCAGTCGATGAACCCGCGGGTGGCGTGTTCGTTGCCGAGGAAGATGTTCTCCGCGAGGGAGAGGAACGGCACCAGCGCCAGCTCCTGGTGGATGATGACGATGCCGCGCTGCTCGCTCGCCCGGATGTCCTTGAAGCGGCAGACCTCCCCCTCGAAGAGGATCTCGCCCTCGTAGGTGCCGTGCGGATGGACGCCGGAGAGCACCTTCATCAGGGTCGACTTGCCGGCGCCGTTCTCCCCGCAGACGGCGTGGACCTCGCCCTGCCGGACGGTCAGGTTGACGTCCGACAGCGCCTTGACGCCGGGAAAGGTCTTGACGATCGAGCGCATGTCCAGGACGGGTCCCGCCATGGTCGTGCCTTCCAATCCGTGTGGTCCGGCCGTTACTTGAGGTCGCTTTCCTTGATGTAGCCGGAGTCGACGACGGTCTCCCGGTAGTTCGCCTTGTCCACGGCGACCGGCTCCAGCAGGTACGCCGGCACCACCTTCGCGCCGTTGTCGTACGTCTTGGTGTCGTTGACCTCGGGCTTCTTGTCGTTGAGCAGCGCGTCGACCATGTCGGCGGCCACCTTGGCGAGTTCGCGGGTGTCCTTGTAGACGGTCATCGACTGATCGCCGGCGATGATCGACTTCACCGAGGCGACCTCGGCGTCCTGGCCGGTGACGACCGGCAGCGGCTTGTTCGCGGTGCCGTAGCCGTCCGACTTCAGCGCCGACAGGATGCCGATGGAGATGCCGTCGTACGGGGAGAGCACCGCGTCGACCTTGGCGCTCTTGTACGACTTGGTGAGGATGTCGTCCATGCGCCGCTGCGCGGTGGCGCCGTCCCAGCGCAGGGTGGTCACCTGGGTCAGCTCCGTCTGGCCGGACCGGACGACGAGCTGCTTCTTGTCGATGTACGGCTGCAGGACGTTCATCGCGCCCTGGAAGAAGTAGCGGGTGTTGTTGTCGTCGTTGGAGCCTGCGAACAGCTCGATGTTGAACGGCCCCTTCTCGCTGCCGTCCGCCAGGCCCAGCTGCTCGGCGATGTAGGTGCCCTGGAGCTCGCCGACCTTCTCGTTGTCGAAGGAGGCGTAGTAGTCGACGTTCTCGGTGCCGAGGATGAGGCGGTCGTAGGAGATGACCGGGATGTCGGCGTCGGCGGCCTGCTGGAGCACGTTGTTCAGCGACTTGTTGTCGATGGCCGCCACGATCAGGGCGTCCACGCCCTGCGTGATCATGTTCTCGATCTGGGAGACCTGCTGGTCCGGCTCGTCCTCGCCGAACACCAGCTTGGTCTCGTAGCCCTTGGACTCCAGGTTCTCGACGACGTTGCCGCCGTCGGCGATCCAGCGCTCGGAGGACTTGGTCGGCATCGCGATGCCGATGGTGGCTCCCTCGGAGCTGCCCTTGTCCTCCTGGCTGCCGCCCTCGCTGTTCTGGCCGCAGGCGGTCAGGGAGAGGGCGAGGGTGACGGCGGTGGCCGTCGCGGCGAATGCGGCTCTGCGGTTACGCATGGAGATCTTCCTTGATCGTCGGACGAGTCGAGCGGAGCGGGCGACTCGGTTCGAGTCGGTGGTGCCGTGTACGAAGCGGTGACGAGGGGTGCGGAAGGGCCGGACGCGCGGGGACCCTGACAGCGGGTGTGTTGGATTGTGCGCGCCTGTGTCTTCTTCTGTGAAGCTGCGTTTCCGGAACGTTATGACGAGATGTCGAACCGGCGCAGCTTGCCCGGCAGGCGCGAACCGAGCGGCGCCATCCCGCCGCCGGCGCCGTGCCGCGCCAGCAGGTCCAGCGCCAGCCGGCCCCGCCGCACCCGCTCCTTCGCCGTGGCGAGCGCGACCTCCCGCAGGTGGTGGCCGTACGGGTAGATGCCGGGCGCCTTGGCCAGCCCGAACTTCAGGTACACCGGGGCGCCGCGCCGGATCAGCTCGGCCACCTCGTACATCCGCACGTAACCGCCCAGGTCGTCGGGCGCCTCGATGTACATGTCCATCGGGGCCGCCGACACCCGCCGGATCTCGGTGAGATGGTCGAGCGTCAGATCGCTCGGCACGTTGACCGAGTCCGCGCCCAGCCGCTCGTGCACCGCGAACGAGGCCGGGTTGACCGGCCCGATCAGCGCCGACACCTTCAGCGTGGTGTCCGCCGGCAGGATGCCCGCCGCCCGCGCCCGGTGCAGCGTCCACAGCACGCCCTCGTCGGCCACCAGCAGGCACTTCACGCCCAGTTCGGTGGCGCGCACCGCGTCCTCGACACAGCCGGCCACCGCGTCGTGGCCGCGGGCGCGCAGCCCGGCGCCCCGCGAGTCGGTCCGGGTGGAACCGCCGATGTCCCAGGTGCCGCGCGGCCCGGTGAACAGGCAGAGCTCGACGTCCCGTTCGGCGGTCGCCTCGACCATCTCGGTGATCTCGGCGTCGGTCAGCATCCACACACCGCTGCCCTGGCTGATCCGGTGCACCGGCACGTCGAGGCGGGAGGCCTCCTTCAGCACCACCGTCAGCGCCTCGGGTCCCTCGCACGAGGGGATCTCGGTGCGCCAGCGCCCGCCGCCGGGGAAGGAGTGCGGCGAGGCGTCGGCGGGGTCGGGGGCGGGCGCGCCCAGGCCGAGCGCGGTGAGCGCCTGCTCACCGGGCCTGCGGGGCGCTGTGGCGGAAGCGTCGGTCACGGGGTGTCCTTTGTTGTTCGTTCGATATGCCGGACAAGGTTCGCGGCCCGCGGCGCGGGCCGGCCGAGGTCCGGGGCGGAACGGAAGCCGGGGCGGGGCTCGAGGCGGCGGGGAGGAGCGCCGGCACGAGGGCGACGGGGAGGGGGGAGGGGCGCCGGCACGAGGGCCGTCGGCTCGTCCTCGTACCGGCGCGGATCAGGGGCGCAGCAGGACCTTGCCCACCTTCGGATCGCCGGACCCCACCAGCTCGATGGCGTCCGGGAACTCGGCGAGCGGGAGTTCGTGGGTCACCAGCGGCAGCGGGTCGAGCAGCCCGGCCGCGAACATCCGCACCGTGTGCGCCCAGGCGTCCGGCGGTGCGCCGAACACGGTGTGCACCTCCAGCTGCCGCACCACCAGGTCCGTCGGGTCCAGCCCGTCGGCGCCCGGCGCCGGGATGCCGGTGAGCACCAGCCGGCCGCCGCGACGCAGCAGCGCGGCGGCGGTACGGGCCGCGTCGGCGGACCCGGCCGTCTCGATCACCACGTCGACGTCGTCCGGAAGCGGCTGGTCCTTGGTGCGGAACGCGGTCGCCCCGAACCGCCGCGACAGCTCGGCCCGGTCCGGGCGGGTCCCGACCACCAGCAGTTCGGCGGGCGAGGCGGCGCGCAGGAACTGCACGGCGAACATCCCCAGCGTGCCGGTGCCGACCACGGCGACCCGCTCGCCGGGCACCGCACGCGCCTTCAGCGCGGCGGCGGCGACGCAGGCGGCCGGCTCCAGCAGCGCGGCCGCGGTCAGGTCGGCGTCCTCCGGCAGCGGGTGCAGCAGCCGGGCCGGCAGGGTGAGGGTGGCGGCCATCGCGCCGGGCCGGGTGAACCCGGTCTCCTCGTACCCGGCCGTGCACAGCGTGGTCTCGCCCGCGTGACAGCGGTCGCAGACCTGGCAGTTGCGGAAGCCCTCGCCCACCACCTTGCGTCCGACCAGGCTCGCGGGCGCCCCGTCGCCCACGGCGGCGACGGTGCCGGACCACTCGTGGCCGGGGGTGAGCGGGTAACGGACGTATCCCTCGGGTCTGTTGCCCTGGTAGACCTCGCGGTCGCTGCCGCAGATGCCGACCGCGTGGACGCGCACCAGCGCCTCTCCGGCGGCGGGCGGGCGCGGGGTGTGCGCGGCCAGCCGGTGCTGTCCGGGCGCCTCGACGACGACGGCGGTGCTCACTGTCCCGTCCCCTTCGGCCTGCGCTGCTCCCAGCCCTCGGCCCACAGGTCGAACCGGGCCTGCTGCTGCGGGAACTCGGCGGCGGCGTCGGTGTCCAGCTCGACCCCGAGTCCGGGCGCGTCGGACAGGTGGAAGCAGCCGTCCTCCGGGTCCACCACGGGTGCGCCCTTGACCACCTTCTTGATCTCCGCGTCGGCGAAGTCGTTGAAGTGCTCCAGGATCTTGAAGTTCGGAGTGGTGAAACCGACCTGGAGGGAGGCGGCGGTCAGCACCGGACCGCCGACGTTGTGCGGGGCGACCAGCATGTAGTGGGTCTCGGCGGTCGCCGCCAGCTTGCGGGTCTCCCAGATGCCGCCGATGTGCCCGACGTCCGGCTGCAGGATGTCCGCCGCCTGGCTCTCGAACAGCTCGCGGAACTCGATGCGGTCGTGGATGCGCTCACCGGTCGCGACCGGCATGCCGACCTTCGCGGCGACCTTCTCCAGCGCCTTGAGGTTCTCCGGCGGCACCGGCTCCTCCAGCCACGCGGGCTTGAACGGCGCGAGCTCGTGCGCGAGGCGGACGGCGGTGGCGGGGGAGAAGCGGCCGTGCATCTCCAGCATCAGCTCGGCCTCGGGACCGATCGCGTCCCGCACCGCCTCGATCAGGGAGACGGCGTACAAGGTCTCCCGGTGGTCGAGTTCGAAGTGACCCGTGCCGAAGGGGTCGATCTTCAGCGCCCGGTACCCGCGCTCCATCACGGCGCGCGCCGCCTTGTGGTACGCCTCCGGGGTGCGCTCGGTGGTGTACCAGCCGTTGGCGTACGCCTTCACCTTGTCGGTGACCTTGCCGCCCAGCAACTGCCAGACGGGGACGCCCAGCGCCTTTCCCTTGATGTCCCAGCAGGCCATCTCGACGACCGCGATCCCGGACATCACGATCTCGCCCGCGCGGCCGTAGTCGCCGTACTTCATCCGCCGGACCAGATCCTCGACGGCGAACGGGTCGGAGCCGAGGACGTGGTTGGCCTCGGCCTCCTTCAGATAGCCCAGGAGGGCGTCGGTGTGGCCGAGCATCCTGGTCTCGCCGACCCCGGTGAGCCCCTCGTCGGTGTGCACCTGGACGTACGTCAGGTTGCGCCACGGCGTTCCGACCACGTGTGTGCTGATTCCGGTGATGCGCACGGCAGTTGCCCCTCGCTGCGGTGGTGGACTGGCATCGGACGCGACGATACGTCGCGTTCGATATTTCGTCACACGTTCGAAATGCTGGCGAGACAGTAAGGACGGCGTGGCGGAGGTGTCAATGGGTCGCGCGCACAACGGTTTCGGCAGTTTCGAAACCATTGCGTAAGGGTCCGTACCAAACCTTCACAGCAAGCCCTAGGAACCGGACCGGGCCGGAACCTAACCTTCCCGCGTCATGGACTTTTGTCACCCGTGCCGACGGCACCTCAACGGCGCTCTGGCGTGCCCCGGTTGCGGCACGCCCGCCGAGACGCCGCACGCCCGGCAGCGGACCCCGCCCGCGGACGGCGCCCCCGTCCTCCCGGACGCGGGTGACGCGTACGGCGACGGTGACGGGGACCGCCCCGGGGACGAAGGCGCCGACGCGGGCGAGGAGCCGGCCGCGGACGCCGTGCCCCGCGGACGGCGTGCGGACCGGCGCCGGGGCGGGCGGCCGGAGAGTCCGGAGGGTGAGGACGACGGTGTCGGACAGAGCCGCCGGGACCGCAAGGCGGCGGCCCACCGCCGTCGGCGCAACCGCACCCTGCTGATCGTCGCGGGCTTCGTCCTCGCGGCCGGCGGACTGAGCCTGGCCGAACTGGGGCTGGACGCGCCCGCTCCGAAGCCGCGTCCGGCGGTGGCGGGCGGGGAGTCGGTCGACGGGGGCTCGGACGAGGTCGAGCCGAGCGCGTCGGCGGGCGGGACCGTCCCGCGGGCGGGAGTGCCGAGCAGGTCTCCCGGCCCGGCGGCGTCGGGTTCCGCCTCGGCCTCGGCCTCCGCCTCGGCCTCCGCGTCCGCCCCCGAGGACAAGGAGCCGGAGGGGGCGGAGGAGGGGACGGCGGAGGCGACCACGTCGTCCGCGCCCGCGGAGGCGCCCACGACCGGCGACCCGACGACGCAGCAGCCCCCGCAGGACCCGCCGGAGACGGACGCCCCCGCCGACCCGGACCCCACCACCGAGGAGCCGGACCCGGAACCCGAACCGTCGCAGACCTGTAAGAAGTTCCTGTGGTGGTGCACCTGAGTTCCGGGCGGAACCCGGGCGGCCCGCGGCGCCCGTCTCCGCCTGGCGGCGAGGCGGAGCGGCCCGCCCCCGGCCCGCTCCGCCCGAGCCCGACGGGCCGTGCGGGAGTCCGCGTCCTGCCCGTGCCGGTGCCCTGAGCGGGCCCGCTGGAGCGTCCTGGGCGGCCCGTGCCGGGCTGTCGCGTGAGCCGCCGGATCCGTGCAGCCGCACCGTGCCCCGGGGCCGGCCGCCGGTCCCGGCGGGTGTGCGTGACGGACCGTGTCCGGTCGGCGCCCGGGGGTGTGCCCCGGGCGGGGCCCGCTCACGGACCTCGCCCGGCGGCACCCAGGCGGGAGTGTGCCGGCGCCGGGGAGCGGCTAGCCGCTCCCCGGCGCCAGCATCCGCCGCAACGCGTCCCGCAGCGCCACCCGCTCGCCCTCCGACAGTCCCGCGAGCGGCTCGCGGGCGAAGCGGAGGGACTCCTGGAGGCTGCGCGCCACCTGGCGCCCCTCCTCGGTCGCCGCCGCCAGTTTCACGCGGCGGTCCGCCGGGTCCGGGCGGCGCTCCGCCAGGCCGCGGGCCTCCAGCCGGTCCACGATGCCGGTGACGTTCGACGGCTCGCACTTCAGCCGCTGCGCCAGCCTCCGCATGGGCAGCGGCTCCAGGCTCAGCAGGCTCAGCAGCCGCGCCTGCGCGCCGGTCAGCGCGTGTCCGGCGGCGGCCTCCTCGTACTCCTCGTGGTAGCGCGCCACGACCGCGCCGATCAGCTCGACGACCTCCAGGGTGAGAGCGTCGGGACGGCTGGGCGCGGATCGGGGTGTGGCCATGCCGACCAGAGTACCCATGTGCTTGACATACTGAAATATTCAGCAGCATGGTTGTTTCAGGTACTGAAGCATTCGAGGAAAGGGCCTTCATGTCCGACACCCCCACGCCCCCCGCCACCGCCCGCGAATGGCACCTGGTGAGCCGGCCGGTCGGCTGGCCCGAGCCGGACGACTTCGCGCTCGTCGAGGCGGAGGTCCGCACCCCGGGCGAGGGCCAGGTGCTGGTGCGCAACGAGTACCTGTCCGTCGACCCGTACATGCGCGGCAGGATGAGTGCCGCCAAGTCCTACGTCGCCCCGTACGAGCTGGGCAAGGCCATGCAGGGCGGCGCCGTCGGCGAGGTCGTCGCGTCGAACGCCGAGGGGATCTCCGCCGGCGACCACGTGCTGCACTTCCTCGGCTGGCGCGAGTACGCCGTCGTGGACGCGAAGACCGCCGTCAAGGTGGACCCGCAGGCCGCACCGCTGTCCACGTACCTGGGCGTGCTGGGCATGACCGGCCTCACCGCCTACGCGGGCCTGCTGCGCACCGCGTCCTTCAAGGAGGGCGACTCCGTCTTCGTGTCCGGCGCGGCCGGCGCCGTCGGCAGCCAGGTCGGCCAGATCGCCAAGCTCAAGGGCGCGTCCCGGGTGATCGGCTCCGCCGGCTCCGACGAGAAGGTCAAGCTCCTCACCGAGGAGTACGGCTTCGACGCCGCGTTCAACTACAAGAACGGCCCGGTGAGCGAGCAGCTCCGCGCCGCCGCCCCCGACGGCGTCGACGTGTACTTCGACAACGTGGGCGGCGACCACCTCGAGGCGGCCATCGGCTCCCTCAACCGGGACGGCCGCATCGCCGTCTGCGGCGCGATCTCCGTCTACAACAACACCGAGCCCGCCCCCGGCCCGAAGAACCTCGCCCGCCTCATCCAGACCCGCGGCCGCATCGAGGGCTTCCTCGTCGGCGACCACTACGACCTGCAGCCGCGGTTCGTGGAGGAGGTCGGCGCCTGGGTCCGCTCGGGCGAGCTGAAGTACCGCGAGACGGTCGTCGAGGGCATCGAGAACAACCTGGAGGCCTTCCTCGGCGTCCTGCGCGGCGACAACACGGGCAAGATGATCGTCAAACTCTGACGACGGGGCTTCCCGGAGCCGCCACGGACCGCACCCGGCCGCACGATCCGTGCCGCCGGGTGCGGTCCTTCCGCATGCGGGCGCCCTCGCTTCCCCGGCGCCCCCTACGCGCCCCGCGGACCGCCGTCCTCCGCGGGGCCGCCGGCGTCCCGCTGGTGGCCGCGGCGGGCGTCGCGGTCGAAGATGCCGAGGATCTCGCACGGTCCGCCCTCCGCCCCGATCGCGTGCGGGGTCATGGTGGGGAACTCGGCGGCCTGGTGGGTCTCCACGCGGTACCGGCGGTGGCCGAGCAGCAGGACCGCGGTGCCCGACAGGACGACCAGCCACTCGCGGCCCGGGTGGGCGCGCATCCGGGCCGGGTTGCCGGGCGGGGGAGCGGTCAGCCGCTGACGCACCACGCTCATCCCCGGGTGGCCCTGCACGGGCCAGCGCATCAGGCCGTGGGCGCCGTCGATCATCGGGCTGACGACGACGTCCTCGTCGGCGTTCTCCACGAGCTGGTCCAGGGTGGTGTCCAGGGCCCGGGCGAGGACGACGAGCTGGTCCAGGGCGAGCCTCCGCTGCCCGTTCTCGATCCGGCTCAGCGAGGACTGGCTGAGGCTGGCCCGGGTCGCCAGCTCCTCCAGGGACCACCCCTGCGCGACCCGCAGCGCACGGATCCGTTTGCGTACGAGGCCGTCCAGACCGCCGTCTTCTTGCGTCATGAGCAACATCCTATGCCTCGTCGGCAACAAGGGCTTAGCGTCGCAGGGGAGCGGGGCGAAGGTCCGCCTGGCCACCGCCCCGCTTCGTCCTCTTCGGCGGCCGGCCCGTCCCGGCGCTGATCCCGCATGCCCCTTTCCGGAGGAGAACATGAGCAGCGACCAGCCCTTCCGGGCGGCGGACGCACCACCGAGCGGCGCCGGAGCACCGGACGCGCGACAGCTGCGCGCGATCCTGACCGCCGTGTCGACCGCGCTGATGGCCGTCGTCGCGTCGGTGTCCGGCCTGAACGTCGCCCAGACCCACATGGCCGTCGAGTGGGGCGCCTCCCAGACGACCGTCCTGTGGATCGTCAACGTCTACACCCTCGCCCTGGCCGCCCTGCTGCTGCCGCTCGGCGCGGTCGGCGACCGGCTGGGCCGCAAGCCCGTGCTGATCGCGGGGCTGGTCCTCTTCGGCACGGCCGGCGCCACGGCCGCGTTCGCGCCGTCGGCCGCCGTGATGATCGGCGCCCGGGTGGCGGCCGGGGCCGGCGCCGCGATGATCATGCCGATCACGCTGGCCGTGATCACCTCCACCTTCCCCGAGGAGGAGCGCGGCAAGGCGATCGGCGTGTGGACCGGGGTCGCCGGGGGCGGCGGCATCCTCGGGATGTTCCTCTCCGCGCTCCTCGTGGACGTCGCGGACTGGCGGTGGCTGTTCGCGCTGCCCGTGGCCCTGGCGGCGGTGGCGCTGGTGGCGACCGTGCGGTCGGTGCCCGACTCCCGCGAACGGCCCTCCTCCTCCTTCGACACGGGAGGCGCGCTGCTGTCCACGGTCGCCGTCGTCGGCCTGATCTTCGTCCTCCAGGAAGGCCCCGAGCGCGGCTGGACCGCCCCCGTGACGCTCACCGGCCTCGCGGCCGGCCTGGCCGCCGCCGTCGCCTTCGTGGCCTGGGAGCTGCGCCGCCGCGACGCGGCGCTGCTGGACGTACGGCTCTTCCGCGAGCGCGGACTGGCCGGCGGCTCCCTCACGCTGCTCGCCGTGTTCGGTGTGCAGGCCGGTGTCGCCGTCGTGATGTTCCCCTTCTTCCAGGCGGTGCTGGGCTGGTCGGGCCTGCTGGCCACGGCGGCGATGATGCCCATGGCCGTCACCATGATGGTGACGTCCGGACTGGCCCCCCGAACGGCCGCCGTCACCGGCGTCCGCTCCACCATGACGGCGGGCATCGCCCTGTCCGCCCTCGGCCTCGCGCTGATGGCCCTGTTCGTCTCCGCCGACGGCGGCTACCTGTCCGTGCTGCCCGGCACGCTCGCCATGGGCGCGGGCATGGGCCTGTCGATGACGCCCTCCACCGAGGCGATCACCGCCGCCCTGCCCCGCGCCCGGCAGGGCGTCGCCTCGGCCCTCAACGACATCACCCGGGAGTTCGGCACGGCCCTCGGCGTCGCGCTGCTCGGCGCGCTCGTGGCCTCCGGGTACCGCGCCGCCGTCGGCGACCGGCTCGACGGCGTCCCCCGGGAGGCCGCGGACAGCGCGCGGGAAGGCATCGCCAACGCCGTCGAGGCGGCTCCGGCCACCGGCGGACACGCCCAGGACCTGGTGCGCGCCGCGCGGGAGTCCTTCGTGGAGGGCTGGCAGCAGGCCATGTGGGCGGGCGTCGCCGTCATGGCCGTCCTGCTGGTCCACGTGGCCCTGCGCGGACCGGACGGCCCGCACCGCGCCCCCGCGGACGAGGGGGAGGCCGCCGAGGCCGCCCCCGCCCGGTGACACAGGGCGGGTCCGCCCGTGACGCCCGCCCGGCCGGCGTCGTTGCGCACGGCGTGGGCCGCATCCTTGGACGTGGGGTGCGGTCCACGCCCGTCGCTGGTCCGGGCTCCCGCTAAAGTCCTCCCATGCGCGATCTAGGGGTGGGTTTCCGGTACTTGCTGAAGGGCCAGAAGTGGGTCGGCCGGCACGGCCGGCAGTACGGCTTCGGGCTGCTGCCCGGGCTGATCACCCTGGTGCTGTACGCGGCCGCCCTGGTCGCCCTCGCCCTGTGGGGCGCGGACCTCGTCGGCTGGGCGACGCCGTTCGCCGACGACTGGGCCGATCCCTGGACGGGCCTGTTCCGCGGCTTCCTCACCGTCGTGCTGTTCGCGCTCGGCCTGCTGCTGTGCGTGCTCACCTTCACCGCGGTGACCCTGCTCATCGGGCAGCCCTTCTACGAGAGCCTCTCCGAGGCGGTCGACCGGGACGTCTCGCCCGACGGCACCGCGCCCGAGTCGGACCTGCCGCTGTGGCGGGAGCTGTGGATCTCCGCCCGTGACAGCCTCCGCATCGTCGCACGGGCCGCCGTGTGGGCGGTGCTGCTGTTCGCGCTCGGGTTCGTCCCGGTGGCCGGGCAGACCGTCGTCCCGGTGATCGGCCTCTTCGTCACCGGCTTCTTCCTCACCGAGGAGCTGACCGCCGTCGCCCTCCAGCGGCGCGGCGTCGAGGTGCGCGAGCGGCTGGCGCTGCTGCGGTCCCGCAAGACCCTCGTGTGGGGCTTCGGCACCCCTCTCGCGCTGGCGTTCCTCGTGCCGTTCGTCGCGGTGTTCCTGATGCCCGGCGCGGTCGCCGGGGCCACCCTCATGGCGCGCGAGCTGCTCGGCGAGGAGACCGGGGAGGGCGGCGCCGCCGGCGCGCCCGAGGAGGAGGGCGTCGGCGCGTGACCGAGGTCCTCGCCGTCGCCGCGATCACCGTCCTCGCGGTGATCGCCCCCGGCGCCGACTTCGCCATGGTGGTCCGCAACAGCTACCTCCACGGCCGCCGCACCGGGCTGCTCGGCGCCGCCGGGGTGGCCGCCGGGGTCCTGGTCCACGTCACGTACACCATGCTCGGCGTGGGGCTGCTGATCGCCTCCTCGGCCTTCCTCTTCACGGTCGTCAAACTGACCGGCGCGGCCTACCTCGTGTACATCGGCGTGCGCACCTTCCGCACCCGCGCCGAGGTCACCGTCGACCTGGAGCACCGCACCGGCCTGACCCCGCTCGCCGCGCTGCGCACCGGGTTCCTGACCAACGTCCTCAATCCGAAGACGACGCTCTTCGTCGTCTCGACGTTCGCGCAGGTCGTCGGCCCCGGCACGCCGGTCCTCCGGCAGGCGGGCTACGGCCTGTTCATGTCGCTGGCCCACCTGCTGTGGTTCGCCGCCGTCGCGCTGTTCTTCTCCCACGACCGGATGCGCGGCCTGATGCTGCGCGGCCAGCGGGTCCTCAACAAGGTGATCGGGACCGCGCTGGCCGGCCTCGGCGTCAGCCTCGCGCTCGCTCCGGCGCACTGACCGCGACGGACACGATCGCGCGCACCTGGGCGACGATGTCCAGCCGGTTCCGCACGAACTGCGGGTCGGTCACCTCCGTGGTGTTGCCCGCCCCGAACTCCAGCACCGGGGTGTGCACGTGGCCGCCGGGCAGTGTGCCGTGCAGCCCGAGCCGGTCGCGCAGCAGCGTCGCCCGGTAGGCGATCTCGTTGGACAGGTAGTCGCCGCCGCCCCCGGCCCGCGCCGTCGAGCCGGGCGTCGGCCCGTCCGGCCGCTGCACCGGCGCGGTCCCTCCCGCGGGGATCTCCGTCACGGCGGTGTTGTCGTACACCGGGAACCGGCCGGTGTCCGCCGCGACGATCGCCGCGTACGGCAGCGTCGTCGACGTCCACTGCGGCTGCGAGGCCGGGTCGGACACGGGGACGGTCCCGGGCCGCCCGGTGTTCTCGTTGTCGCCGAAGCCGCCCCGCCAGGCGCCGTTGGTGCGCTCGACGTCGATGCGGCCCGCCCGGCCCTGGCTCACCGTGGTGAACAGGTCCACCTCCGGCAGGTGCGGCCGCAGCGCCCGCTCCACCGTGCCCTCGGTGAAGTCCCGCCAGCGCACCGGGAACACGGCCGTCTCGATGCGCGCCGGGCCGCTCGCCGTCTCGATCACCGTGCCGTCCAGGGCCAGCGCGACGGCCCCCGAGGGGTTGGAGATGCGGATGTCCCGGTCCAGCGTGAACGGGTCGAAGCCGGTCACCAGCACCCGCTTCAGCCCCTTGCGGTGCGGGACGGGGGTCCCCCCGCCCGGGCGGAGCCGGGAGTGGAAGAGGACGGCGGTCTGCCCGCGCGAGGTCCGCTCCAGCGTGTCGAGCAGCCGCTCCCGCCGTGTCGCGTCCAGTCCGAACCGGGGCTCCCAGCCGCGCAGTTCACGCGTCATGCCGAGCCGCGCCCAGTACAGCGGCCGGTCGTCGTCCCGGCTCAGGTCACCGCCCGCCGGGCCCCGGCCCTGCGCGCGGTCCACGGCCCTGCGCCACAGCGCGGACCCCTGCCGCTCCACGACCCGCCGGGCCCCGGCGTAGGAGCGGGCCTCGTCCAGGGCACGGGCGAAGACGGGCGCGACCGTGTCGAAGCCGGAGCGGCGGAGTATCTCCTGCGGCGCGGCCTCGTCGAGGCGGAGCTCCTCGACGGTCGGCGGCGCGGCGGACCCCGGGGCCGCCGGCCCGGCGGCGGTCGCGGTCGTGGAGGCGGACAGAGCGGTCAGCAGGACCAGACCGAGCACACCGGTGCGCACACGGGGAGAGATCACAGGAGGGGGCCTTCCGTCGTCGTGGGGTACGGGTGGATGCCGGAGGCCCGCAGTATCGCGTGACCGGCGTGGAGCGCACCACGGTGCGACGGACACCGTCCGGCGGCTGCCGGAGCGGCGGGGGAGCACTCCCGTGGCCGAATGTGAAGGGTTCGTACGGGATCCGTCCCGGGACACCGATCCCCGGCCGCGGGAGCGGCTCAGCGGTTAACGTCGG
The DNA here is from genome assembly GCF_044763335.1 of Streptomyces sp. NPDC096105. Classification (NCBI taxonomy): domain Bacteria; kingdom Bacillati; phylum Actinomycetota; class Actinomycetes; order Kitasatosporales; family Streptomycetaceae; genus Streptomyces; species Streptomyces sp. NPDC096105. The sequence continues at coordinate 522,717 of NZ_JBIWGC010000001.1, read as the reverse complement.
GTCCCGGCGGGGTAACCCATGAACAGCCCCGGCCCGGGACCCTGACCCCGGACCGGGGCTCATGCGGGTCCGGACCCCGCTGTGTCCGGACCCCGCGCGGAGGGCCGCCGCTACCGCGCGGAGAAGCCGTACACCGTCTCGGAGCGGAACACCTCGCCCGGCCTCAGCACCGTGCTCGGGAACTCCGGACGGTTCGGCGAGTCCGGGAAGTGCTGCGTCTCCAGCGCGATGCCCGCACCCGGCTCGAACGGCTCCCCGATGTGGTCCGCGGTGTACACCTGCATGCCCGGCTCGGTCGTCGCCACCGTCAGCGCCCGGCCCGAGACGGGGTCGTACAGCTCGGCCACCTCCTCGGGCGCCGGCGTCACCCCCTTGTCCAGCACGAAGTTGTCGTCGTAACCGCCGCCCGCCTCGCGCGCCTCACGGAAGTCGTAGCGGGTGCCGGAGACGTCCGCCGGCTCGCCGGCCGGGATCAGCCCCGGACCGGACGGCGTGTAGCGGGACGCCGCCACCCGCAGCTCGTGCCCGCCCGCGGTGCCGGAACCGGCCAGGTTCCAGTACGTGTGGTTCGTCAGGTTCACATGCGTCGGCGCGTCCGTCACCGCCTCGTACGCGATGTGCAGCGCGCCCCGCTCGTCCAGGGAGTAGGTGACCACGACCTCCAGACGGCCCGGGAAGCCCTCCTCGCCGTCCTCGGCGACCAGCGACAGCCGCAGGCCGTGACCGGCCTCCGTGACGTCCCAGACGCGCTTGTCGAAGCCCCGCTCACCGCCGTGCAGCGAGTTCGGCCCGTCGTTCGGCGCGAGGACGTGCTCGGTGCCGTCCAGGGTGAAGCGCGCCCCCCCGATCCGGTTGGCGTACCGGCCGATCAGGGCGCCGAGGAAGGGCTTCGGGTGCGCGAGATAGCCGTCCAGGCCGTCGAACCCCAGCACCACGCTCCCGGGCCGCCCGTCCCGGTCCGGCGCCTCGACGTCCTGCACGATCCCGCCGTACGACAGGATCCGTACCCGTACGCCCGCCCGCTCCAGGGTCCACCGGTGCACCGGCGTGCCGTCGGGAAGTGTGCCGAAGAGTTCGTTCATGTGCGGAACGATAGGTCACGGCCCCGGCGCCGTGACCGTCCGGTAGGCGATCTCGGCGAGCTTGGCCTGCCCGTCGACGCTCGGGTGGAACCAGTCCCAGCGGCTCAGCTCCGCGGTGCCGAACCGGTACGCGTACACCTCGCCCCCGTCGGTGCGGCACCGGCTGTCCTTCGCACACACCTCGCGCAGCACCTCGTTGTAGTCCTCCACACGCCGCTGCACCGTCGCCCGCCGCTCGGTCGCCGCCGCGTCCAGCGCGTCCGCGTCGCCCAGCATCGACGGGCAGATGCCCAGCTTCCAGATCCGCCTGCCCAGCTCGCTGGTCCGCCCCTGCGACCACAGCCGCTTCAGGTCCGGCACGCTCGCCACGTACACCTGCGCCTTCGGCAGCGCCTCGCGCAGGGTGCGCATCGCCGCCTCGAAGTCCGCGCGGAACTCCTCCACCGGCGTCATCGCCGACACGCTCTCCCGGCAGGCGTCGTTCGCGCCCACCATCACCGCCACCAGCTCCGGCTCGCGCCGCACCGCCCGCGCCATCTGCCCCGGCAGGTCCGCCATCCGGGCGCCGGTCACCGCGTGGTTCCAGCTCCGCTCGGCCGCCCCGGCCCGCCCCAGCAGCCGTACGGCCAGACTGTCGACCTGCTCGCTGTCACCCGTCGCCCACGACACCTCCGGACAGTCCGCCAGCACCGCGCAGGCGTCGAACCCCCGGGTGATGGAGTCGCCCACCGCGGCCACCGAGTCCGGGCGGGTGTCCCACAGCGGTGTCGGCCTGGCGGACGGAGTCCCGGAGGCGGCCGCACCGGGAGCCTCCCCGCCGCCCGCGTCGCAGCCCGCCACGCCGAACGCGACGGCCGCCACCGCGGCGCACAGCGCCCGCGCACGGCGTCCCCGCCTCCACGTCGCCTGCCCCATCCGCCGCCTCCCCGAGCGTCCCGCCTCGTCCGTGCCGTCCCCCAACCCATAACAACGCACGGGAGTTCCCGCTCCTCCGAGGGGCCCGCCCGGCGATGAACCCCGGCGCCCGCACAGGCGTCCTGCCGGGTGAACGGCACGACTTTCCCGTCACCGGGACGGACGGTCCGTCACACCCCTGGCTCCGTCGCACGGTAGCCTCGCCCTCAACGCGGCCCGCCGGGCCGTGACCGTTCCGCCCGATCGAAGACGACCCGCTCAGCCCGGAGGTTCCGGTGACGACTCGTGGAGTTCTGTACGTGCACTCCGCGCCGCGCGCGTTGTGCCCGCACGTCGAGTGGGCCGTCGCCGGGGTGCTCGGCACGCGCGTCAGCCTCGACTGGATCCGCCAGCCGGCCGCCCCCGGCACCTGGCGCTCGGAGTTCTCCTGGCAGGGCCAGGCCGGCACCGCCTCCAAGCTCGCCTCCGCGCTGCGCGGCTGGCAGATGCTGCGCTTCGAGGTCACCTCCGAACCGTGCCCCGCCGCCGAGGGCGAACGCTACAGCTGCACCCCCGACCTCGGCATCTTCCACGCCGTCACCGGCATCCACGGCGACATCCTCGTCCCGGAGGACCGCCTGCGCGCCGCCCTGGTCCGCTCCCGCACGGAGGACACCGACCTGGAGTCGGAGATCGCCAAACTCCTCGGCAAGCCCTGGGACGACGAACTCGAACCCTTCCGCTACGCAGGCGAAGGCGCCCCGGTCCGCTGGCTCCACCAGGTCGTCTGAGGGGCGCGGGGAACTGCGCGAACCCCCGCCCCCCGGCACGCCGGCGACCCGCAGAAGAACCGGAAGGGGCCCACCTCCCCAGAGGTGAACCCCTTCCACGAACCGCCCCTGGGGGCGGTCAAACCGTCCGGAACGCCAACACCACGTTGTGCCCCCCGAACCCGAACGAGTCGTTCAACGCGGCGATCCGCCCGTCGGCGGGCAGCTTCCGCGCCTCACCGCGAACGACATCCGCGTTCGCCTCGGCCTCAGGATCCAGGTTCTCCACGTTGATCGTCGGCGGAGCCACCCGGTGGTACAGCGCCAGCACGGTCGCGACCGACTCCACACCACCGGCGCCGCCCAGCAGGTGTCCGGTCATCGACTTCGTCGCGGACACCGCGAAGTGATCCGCGTCGTCCCCGAACACCTTCCGCAGCGCCTTCAGCTCGGCGATGTCACCCGCCGGCGTCGACGTGGCGTGCGCGTTCACGTGCACGATCTCCGCCGGGTTCAGGTCCGTGCGGTCCAGCAGGTTCTGCAGGGCGTGCGAGATGCCCCGCCCCTCCGGCTCCGGCTGCACGATGTCGTGCGAGTCGGCGGAGATGCCCTGGCCGACCGCCTCCGCGTAGACGCGGGCGCCGCGCGCGGCGGCGTGCTCGGCGGACTCCAGGACGACCACACCCGCGCCCTCGCCCATGACGAAGCCGTCCCGGGCGAGGTCGTAGGGGCGCGAGGCGCCCTGCGGGTCGTCGTTGTTCTTGGACATCGCCATCATGTTGCCGAACGCGGCGATCGGCAGCGGGTGGATCGCCGCCTCCGTGCCGCCCGCGACGACGACGTCGGCGCGCCCGGTGCGGATCATCTCGATGGCGTAGCCGATGGCCTCCGCGCCCGAGGCGCACGCGGACACCGGGGTATGCACGCCCGCGCGGGCGCCCACCGCGAGACCGACGTTCGCGGACGGGCCGTTCGGCATCAGCATGGGGACGGTGTGCGGGGAGACGCGGCGGACGCCCTTCTCCTTCAGCACGTCGTACTGGTCCAGCAGGGTCGTCACACCGCCGATGCCGGAGGCGATCACCGCGCCCAGCCGGTCGGGGTCGACGTCCGGGATCTCGCCGGCCTTGCCCTCGAAGCCGGCGTCCGCCCAGGCCTCCTTGGCCGCGACCAGCGCGAACTGCGCCGAGCGGTCCAGGCGGCGGGCCTGCGGCCGGGGGATGACCTCGGTGGGCTCCACGGCCACCGGGGCCGCGATACGGACCGCCTGCTCGGCGGCCCACTCCTGCTCCAGGAGCTTCACGCCGGACCGTCCGGCGACGAGGCCTTCCCAGGTCGAGGCCGCGTCGCCACCCAGCGGTGTGGTTGCGCCGATACCGGTGACGACCACAGTGCGATTGGTCGAGCTCATCGGAATTCTTTCTCCAACGATTGACGAGGATGCGTACGGCGCCACCGCCGGGTGGCGGGGCCGGGGGACTCCCGGCCCTGGCGGGGCTCACGCCCCGCGCGTGCTCAGGCCTGGTGCTTGAGGATGTACTCGGTCGCGTCGCCGACCGTCTTGAGGTTCTTGACGTCGTCGTCCGGGATCTTGACGTCGAAGCGCTCTTCGGCGGCGACGACGACCTCGACCATGGACAGCGAGTCGACGTCCAGGTCGTCGGTGAAGGACTTGTCCAGCTGGACGTCCTCAACCGGGATGCCGGCGATCTCGTTCACGATCTCCGCGAGACCGGCGACGATCTCTTCCTGAGTGGCGGCCATGGTGGCGCTCCTTCGTTGTGATTCCAGAGGGTGTGGCGGTGCTTTCTCCTGTACCGGAAGCATGATCCGGCACGGAGTGCCTAGGGGAGGGTAACGACAGTCGCGGCGTAGACGAGACCCGCCCCGAAGCCGATGACGAGCGCGGTGTCGCCGCTCTTCGCCTCGCCGGTCGCCAGGAGCCGCTCCATCGCGAGCGGGATCGAGGCGGCCGAGGTGTTGCCGGTGGTGCGGATGTCACGCGCGACCGTGACGTGCTCCGGCAGTCCGAGGGTCTTCACCATCGAGTCGATGATCCGCACGTTGGCCTGGTGCGGGATGAAGACGTCCAGGTCGTCCGCGGTGATCCCGGCCGCGTCCAGCGCCTGCTGGGCGACCTTCGCCATCTCGAACACGGCCCAGCGGAACACCGCCTGGCCTTCCTGGGTGATCGCGGGGAGCTTGAGGTCGCCCTTGCTGTCCCGGGGAAGCTCCGCGAGGTCGCCGCCGAAGCGGTCCCACGCGTAGGTCTGCTTGATCGTCTGGGCCTTGTCGCCCTCGGAGCCCCACACGGTCGGGCCGATGGCCGGCTCCTGCGAGGGGCCGACGATCACGGCGCCCGCGCCGTCACCGAACAGGAAGGCCGTCGCGCGGTCCTCCAGGTCGGTCAGGTCGCTCAGCCGCTCCACGCCGATGACCAGGACGTACTCGGCGGACCCCTCGACGACCATGCCCTTGGCGAGGGTCAGGCCGTAGCCGAAGCCCGCGCAGCCGGCGGAGATGTCGAAGGCGGCGGCCCTGTCCGTGCCGAGCCTGTCGGCGATCTCGGTCGCGATGGCCGGGGTCTGCGCGAAGTGCGACACGGTCGACACGACGACGGCGCCGATCCGCGAGGCGTCGATCCCGGCGTCCGCGATCGCCTTGCCGGACGCCTCGACGGACATCGCGGCGACGGTCTCCTCGGGCCCGGCCCAGTGCCGGGTCTCGATGCCGGAGCGGGAGCGGATCCACTCGTCGGACGAGTCGATCGTCTCGAGGATCACCTCGTTCGGCACGACCCGGGTGGGACGGTAGCCGCCCACGCCGAGGATGCGCGCGTACGGGGCGCCCTTGCTGGGCTTGATCTTCGCCATGCGGTCGGCTCCTTAAGGGCGTCAGGCGGCGTGCTCGGCGACGAGCTCGCGGGCCGCGTCGAGGTCGGCGGGGGTCTTCAGGGCCAGCGTCTCGACGCCGGGCAGGGCACGCTTGGCCAGGCCCGTCAGGGTGCCGCCGGGGCAGAGCTCCAGCAGGGCCGTGACGCCGAGCTCCTTGAAGGTCTCCATGCACAGGTCCCAGCGGACCGGGTTGGCGACCTGGCCCACCAGGCGCTCCAGCACCTCGGCGCCGGACGCGACCGCCTCGCCGTCCTTGTTCGACACGTAGGCGACCTTCGGGTCGGCGGGCGTGAGGGCCTTGGCGGCCTCGGCCAGCGCGTCGACGGCGGGGGCCATGTGGCGGGTGTGGAAGGCGCCGGCGACCTTCAGCGGGACGACCCGGCGCACGCCCTCGGGCTTGTCGGCCTGCAGCGCGTCGAGCTGCTCCTTGGTGCCGGCGGCGACGATCTGGCCGGCCCCGTTGACGTTCGCCGGGGTGAGGCCCAGCTTCTCCAGGTGCGGGAGGGTCACCTCGGGGTCGCCGCCGAGCAGCGCCGCCATGCCGGTCTCGGTGACCGCGGCGGCGTCGGCCATGGCCAGGCCCCGCTTGCGGACCAGGGAGAGGGCGGCGGAGTCGTCGAGGACGCCGGAGAGGGCGGCGGCGGTGATCTCGCCGACGCTGTGACCGGCGACCGCGCCGGGGGCGATGTCACCGAGTGCCGAGGCGGACAGCAGCCCGGCCGCGACCAGCAGCGGCTGGGCGACGGCCGTGTCGCGGATCGCGTCCGCGTCGGCCTTCGTGCCGTAGTGGGCGAGGTCGAGTCCGATGGCGTCCGACCACGCGGCGACGCGGTCGGCGGCGCCGGGGAGTTCGAGCCATTCGGTCAGGAAGCCGGGCGTCTGGGAGCCCTGGCCGGGAGCGACGAGTACGAGCACTCTCACACTCTCTCTTGCGTACGGGCGCGGCCGCCCGTGAGGACAAGGACGAAGAACCGGAGGGGGTTTTGTCGACCCTCCACAAAAAGGCTAGGTCTGGAGATCACCATCGGCCAGACGCCCCAGGATCAGTGCGATCCGCAGGGTGAACGCCGAGCGTACATCGGAGGGTGACCATCCGGTGACGTCTGTCACACGTCGGAGCCGGTAACGAACGGTGTTGGGGTGAACGAACAGCATCCGCGCCGCACCCTCGAGGCTGCTCGCCTGTTCGAGATACACGCTGAGTGTCTCCAGGAGCGCCGCGCCGGCCTCCTCGAGCGGTCTGTAGATCTCCTCCACCAACTGCTCGCGCGCAGAGGGGTCCCCGGCGATCGCGCGCTCCGGCAGCAGATCGTCCGCCAGCACCGGACGCGGGGCGTCCTGCCAGGCGGAGCACGCCTTGAGACCCGCGGCGGCGGCCTGCGCGGACCGGGTCGCGGCCAGCAGGTCCGGCACCACGGGGCCGGCCACGACGGGACCGGCCGCGTACGGGCCGATCAGCGACTTCGCGACGGCCAGCGGGTTGTCGCTGCCGCCCGCGATGACGACGAGCCGGTCGCCGAGCACCCCGGTGAGCACCTGGAGCTTGGCGTGCCGGGCGGCCCGCCGGATGGCCTCCACGGTGAGCTCGGAGTCCCCGTCGGGAGCGGTGCCGAGCACCACGCACACGTGCTCCGGGGAGTTCCAGCCGAGCGCGGCGGCCCGGGACACGGCGCCCTCGTCGGCCTCCCCGCTGAGCACGGCGTTCACCACCAGCGACTCCAGGCGCGCGTCCCAGGCACCGCGTGCCTCGGCGGCCTGGGCGTACACCTGGGCGGTGGCGAACGCGATCTCACGGGCGTACACCAGGAGCGCCTCGCGCAGCATGCTCTCGTCGCCGGGGGCCGCCACCTCGTCGATGGCCGTCTCCATCACCTCGATGGTGGTGCGCACCATCTCCACGGTCTGCCGCAGCGTGATGGCCCGGGTCAGCTCGCGCGGCGCGGTGCCGAAGACGTCGGTGGAGATGGCCTGCGGGGCGTCGGGGCGCCGGAACCACTCGGTGAAGGCGGCGATGCCCGCCTGGGCCACCAGGCCGATCCAGGAACGGTTCTCCGGCGGCATGGCCCGGTACCAGGGCAGCGTCTCGTCCATCCGCGCGATGGCCTGGGCGGCGAGACTGCCCGAGGACTGCTCCAGCCGCTTCAGCGTCGCTGTGTGCGGATGGGCGGGGCGTGCGGCGGGTCCGGGGGTGGTGGTTTCGGGTTCGGGCACGGGGACAAGACTGCCTCATCCGGACGGCGGGCCGTCCTCCAGGGTCGCACCCGCCCCCGCGTCCGTGCCCCGTGTCCGGGCTCCGGTGCCCCCGGCCGTGCGCCGTCCCCGTCCCCTCCGGCAGGGCCTACGGTGGAGGGCGTGATGGACGTCAGGCGAGCGAGCGAGCGCTACAGGGGCGGAGACCCGGCGGCGGGCATCGAGTCGTGGCACGCCTTCTCCTTCGGCCCCCACTACGACCCGGACAACCTGCGCTTCGGCGCGGTGATCGCCTGCAACGAGGAGCACCTGGGTCCGGGCGCCGGCTTCGACGAGCACCCGCACAGCCACACCGAGATCGTCACGTGGGTGATCGCCGGCGAGCTGACCCACCGCGACTCCACGGGCCGCGAGACGGTGATCCGCCCCGGCGACCTCCAGCGCCTCAGCGCGGCGTCGGGCGTCCGCCACGTGGAGCGCAACGCGGGCCGCACCCCGCTGACCTTCCTCCAGATGTGGCTGGCCCCCCTGAAGCCGGGCGGCGAACCCCGCTACGAGGTCGTCCGCGGCATAGCCGACTCCACGCCGTACGCCCTCCCGGAGGCGGGCGCGATGCTCCACGTCCGCCGGCTGTCGGCGGGGGAGCGCACGGAAGTCCCCGCGGCGGCCCACGCCTACCTCCACGTGGTCCGCGGCACGGTCCGCCTCGACGGCGAGACCCTGAACCAGGGCGACGCGGCCCGCCTCACGGACGAGAAGGACGCGGAGGCGGTGGCGGAGGGGCCGGCGGAGGTGCTGATGTGGGAGATGCCGGCGTTCTGACCACCGGCTCCGGTGCTCGGGCGGAAGCACCCCGGTGGCCGCCCATGCCGCGCTGAAACCCCGCGTCGTGGACGACGGGGAACGCCTGCTCGACATCTTCGGCCCACGCGTCGATGCGCTCGTGGGACGACCTGATGGCGTCGGTCAGCTCTTCCAGCGCCCTGGGCTTCGGGTGCCCGACGTCCAGCCTCGGTTCCCGCGACGTCAGTGTCCGGACGGTGGGTGACAGGGCTCCGCCCCGGCGCGGTGGACCGTGCCGGGGCGGAGGGGGGAGCGCTGTGGTCAGGGCCTCAGAAGGTCAGGCCCCAGCTGTTGATGGAGCCGGTGTCGCCGGAGTAGCCGTCGGTGACGCGCAGCTTCCACGTGCCGTTGGCCGTCTCCGAGGAGGCGTTCACGGTGTACGTGGTGTTGATGTTGTCCGTGGAGCCGCCGGTGCCGGAGGACTTGAGGGTGTAGAGCGAGCCGTCGGGGGCGACCAGCTGGACCGTCAGGTCGCCTATGTAGGTGTGGACGATGTTCACCGGGACCTGCAGGGCCGAGGGGGCGTTGCCGGAGACGCCGGTGACGGTGATCGGGGACTCGACGGTCGACCGGTCGCGGATCGGGTAATCCGTGGAGTTGGTGAAGGTCTTGCCGGGCGGCGGGGTGGTGCCGCCGTCGCCGCCGACGTACAGCAGGCGGTTCGGGGAGCCGGTGCCCGGGCCCGTGACCGCGCCGGACACGGAGCTCGAGATCAGCGCGGAGGAGACCTGCGCCGGGGTGGCCGACGGGTTGTCCGCGAGATACAGCGCCGCGGCGCCCGCGACGTGCGGAGCGGCCATCGACGTGCCGGAGATGGTGCTGGTGGCGCTGTCGCCGGTGTGCCAGGCGGAGGTGATGGAGGAGCCCGGCGCGAAGATGTCCAGGTTCGCACCGTAGTTGGAGTAGCCGGCGCGGGCGTCGGTGGACGTCGTCGCGCCGACGGTGATCGCCTCGGACACCCGGGCCGGGGAACCGGTCGCCGTGGTGGACTCGTTGCCCGCGGCGACCGCGAAGGTGACGCCCGCGGCGATGGCGCGCCGCACCGCGTTGTCGAGCGTGGTGCTGGCGCCGCCGCCGAGCGACATGTTGGCGACGGCCGGGAGCACCGCGTTGGCGGCGACCCAGTCGACGCCCGCGATCACGCCGGCGGTGGTGCCGGAGCCGTTGTCGTCCAGGACGCGCACGCCGACGATGTCCGCCTTCTTGGCGACGCCGTACGCGCTGCCCGCGACGGTGCCGGCGACGTGGGTGCCGTGGCCGTTGCCGTCCTGGGCGACGTTGTCGCCGTCCACCGCGTCGTAGCCGTTGCGGGCGCGGCCGCCGAAGTCGCTGTGGGAGACGCGCACACCGGTGTCGATGATGTACGCGGTGACGCCCTGGCCGGCGGTGTCGTCGTAGGTGTACGAGCCGTTCAGCGGCAGCGCGGTCTGGTCGATGCGGTCCAGGCCCCAGGACGGCGGGTTGGTCTGCGTGGCCTGGATGGTGAAGGCGCGGTTCTGCTCGACCAGGGCGACCGAGGGGTCGGCGGCCAGTTCGGCGGCCTCCGCCTCGGTGGCCTCGACGGTGTAGCCGTTGACGGCCTCGCGGAAGGTGTGCTCGACGTCGGCGCCGTACTTCTCGGCCAGGCCCTTGCCCTTGGCGGAGGCGGCCTTGGTGTGCGGCTTCAGGGTGACGATGTAGCTGCCCTCGACCGCGTTCGGCGCGTCCGCGTAGGCGATCGCCCCCTTGGGGGACTCGGCGGAGTGCGCGGCGGGAGCGGTGAACAGGCCGCCCGTGAGGGCCGCCGCGGCGACCGCGCCGATGCCGGCGATCGATCTGCGCTTGGCGTTTCGCTGCACTGCCATCTGAGGGTTCCTCCTCGACAGGTGGGGAGTGTGGGGGTCGCGCCTCCTGGGGGTGAGGCGCCGCGTGGCGGACGTCCGTACCGGGTCGCCGGACGCACGCATGTCAGGTGCATGCCAAGCGCGGACGCTGTGACCGCGATCGCATTTCCCTGTCGCCAGCCGAAAGATTGAACGGTCTACGCGGATTGCACAAGGGGTCCCGACGGGCCTTGACCTCCGCGTCACACAGGGGAAATGACACAAGGTCATCAAACGGTACGGAAGCACTGGGTAAACGAGATCACCGTCACAGTGAATTCACGGAACCGCGCCGCGCCGCACGTCACGTCCGCTTCGTCCGGTCCCGTCTGTGAGCGGAGTCGAATTCCAGTGGCGCTGGAACAAGGGGCACGGGGAGGAGTGGGCCCGCTGAGCGGACCCACTCGATGAGAGCGCGCGGGCCGGTGACCGTCGACGCGGTCACCGGCCCGTGGCCGGGCCGGGCCGTGACGCTCACTCCTCGTCGCGCAGCCTCGCCGCGAGAGCGGTCAGTTCCTCGACAGGCTCTGTGTGGCCGAGGGCCGTCAGCCGGTCCGCCGCCGCCCCGATCCGCGCGAGGGCCGGAGCGGTGCGCTCCAGGTAGACGCCCTCCACGACACCGGCCAGGCGGACGCACTCCGCCCACTCCCCGGCCTGGCCGGCGTCCTCGCCCGGCTCCCCGAGCAGCCCGAGGGCCTTCTCCAGCGCGGCCAGCGCCTCGTCGTACGCACCGGCGTACGCGTTGACCCGCCCGTGCTCGTAGGCCAGGGCCGTGTCCAGGGAGCGGCCGTGCGCCTCGAAGCCCACGGCGCGGGCCGCGTCGGCGACCCGGCCGGCGTCGTCGAGGAAGGCGCGGGCGCCGGTCAGGCCCCCGGGACCCTGCTGGTGCGCCTGGAGACGGGCCAGCTCCCGCAGGGCGTTGCTGAGCATCTCGAACCGCGGGTCGCGAGCGTGGGCGGCCAGCGCCTGGTCCACCGCTTCCCGGGCCTTGCCGAACTCCCCGGCCTCACCGAGCAGTACGGCGGTCTCCGCGGCGATCATGGCGTGGCTCCCCGGGTCGTCGTCCCAGCCGGCCGACTCGGCCGCGAGGGCGACGAACTCCGCGGTGGCGGCCTTGAGGTCGTCACCGGCGCGCAGCGCGCGGGCACGGGTCAGGCGCAACTGGGCGACGAGCCGGTCGTCCAGCTCGCCGTCGACGACGTCCGGCTCGACGAGCAGGGAGTCGAGCAGCGCGATGCAGTCCTCGGTCCGGCCCAGGTCGAGGCTGAGCTGGGCCGCGTTGCTGTAGGCGCAGAACGCGTCGAACCGGTTGCCCGCCCGCAGTTCCAGCTCCGCCGACCGCGTCAGGTGCCGCAGCGCCTCGCCGGGGCGGCCCAGGTGCATGCAGGCCTGCGCCAGCTCGCCGTGCAGGTTCGGGGCGTCGACCGCTTCGGCGGGCCACTCGGCGGCCAGCCGCACCCCCTCGCCGAGGCTCGCGTGGGCGGCCTCCGCGTCCCCGAGGCCGAGCTGGATCTTGCCGCGCAGGGAGAGGGCGCGGGGCAGGTGCCAGGCGGGCCCGTCCGTCCGCAGCAGCGCGACCAGTTCGTCCGCCTCGGCGCGCGCGGTGGGCAGGTCGCCGGCCATGGCGTGCGTGGTGGCCCGCAGCAGCCGGGCGGCGGCGATCTGCCCGGTGAGTCCGTGCCGGGTGGCGAAGTCGTACAGCAGCTCCGCCTCGGCGAGGACCGGGGCCGCCTGCGCCCCGTCCCCGGACGCCTGGAGCCGCAGGCCGCACGCGCTCACCCTCAGGCGCAGCAGCCGGGCCTCCAGGTACGGAGCGATCCCGGACGCCTGCTCGTGCAGCCGCACCAGCTCCGCGTGCGCCTCGGTGAACACGGCGGCCTGGGCGGCGGCCCGGGCCTCGGCGTCCGCACCCTCAGGCTGCGCGCCCTCGGCGTCCGCACCCGGCGGGGGCACCTGCGCCCCCGCCAGCACCGCGCTCGCCCGGGCGAACACCGCGTGACCCGTGAGCCCCGCGTCCTCGTACAGCCCCGCCGCCTCCTCGTACAGGGCCGCCGCGTCCTCGTGCGCGTCCCTGCGCTCCGCCAGCGTCGCCTCCTCGTCCAGCAGATCGGCGCGCAGCCGCACCAGCGGGCCCACCTCCGGGTCGTCCGGGTGGACGTAGTCGCGGGCGGAGACGAGGTCGCGCAGCCGCGCCCAGCAGGCGTGCGCGTCCGGGTGCCCCTGTTCGTCCAGCTCCCGCGCCCGCCTGATCAGGTCGGCCGGCGACTCGGGCAGGGTCTCGGCGGGCGCCGGGGCCGGAGCGGCCGGCGCCGGGGCCACGTCCTCCAGGGCGCGCGGGCGCAGCGTCAGCTCCAGCGACTCCAGCAGCGGCGCCCGGCCGAGACGGGCCCCGCGGCGGTCGGAGTGCGCCGTCGTGCCGTTGCGGGCGTCGAAACGGGCGGCCAGGTCGTCGGCGCGCTCGCGCACCTCGGCGCGCAGCGTCGCCACCGTCCAGCTCCGGCCGGGGAACCCGGCGGCGGGCAGCTCCCCGTGGCCCAGCGCCTCGACGCGGGCGAGCAGCACCTCCACGCCGGTGAGCAGGTCGAGCTGCTCCAGCGGCGAGTCCACCTCGTCGAACAGGTTGCGGTTCTCCGCCAGCAGCTCCAGGCCGCGCGCCTCGTTGCCGGTCAGCGCGCAGAACTCCAGGTGGCGGCCGACCTCCCCGGCCATCGACGGGTTGCGGCGGCAGCCGCGGTACCCCGCCAGGTGCAGACGGCGCGCCTCGTCGGTGCGGCCCGTGCGCAGCAGCGGCAGCAGCGCGTGCGAGATGGAACGGGCCGGCTCCTCCTGGCAGGACTCCTTGCCGGCCAGCACGGGCTCCCAGGTGCGCAGCGCCCGCTCGTCGTCGCCGGACGCCAGGTGGTGCAGGGCGCGGTCGCAGGTCTCGCACGCCTCGCAGTCGCTGAGCGGGACGCGGGCCCGGCCCGCCCACAACTCGTAGGCGGACACGGTGTCCTCGCCGGTGTGGACGGCGAGCCGGTAGGCCTGCCCGTAGTACGGCTGGAGGTCGAGGCCGGCCTTCTCGTAGCGGTCGCGCATCTCCGTCAGCCACTGGCGTAGGGCGGCCAGCGGTATCTCGGGCAGGCTGCGCAGGGCGCCGGCGACCCACTTGAACCGCCAGAACAGCTGGTGGCGCAGCCGGTCGTCGAACACGTCCGGCTGTTCGTCGAAGAGGTTCAGGAGCCGGGCGAACACGACCGGCGACTTCCGCGGCTCGGAGCCGTACGTGTACGCCTCCTGGAGTTCCAGCAGGGCGTGGATCAGCGGCACCGGCTCGCCGAACAGCTCGGCCGCCTCGGCGAGTTCCTCGGCGGTGACGGTGCGGGTACGGCCGTAGGGGAGGCGGTCGTTCTCCCGCAGCGCCTCGTACAGCTCGTCGGTGGTCTGGGGCGGGGTCTGCATCGTCAGCTGTCCTTGCGCAGGGCGTGGGCGAGAAGGTCGAGGAAGGAGCGGTTGATGAGGCTGGACTCGGCGGGCCTGAGCGGACGCCGGGACAGCAGCGCGGCCTGCCCGTACAGGGCCTCGGCGCTGGTGCGGGCCAGTTCCGGCTCGTCGATCGCGACGGCGGTGCGCACCAGCGGGTTCAGCTGGTTGAGGATCAGCTGGGCGCGCGGCGCCTCCTGCCGCAGGGCGCCCAGGATGTCGCCCCACAGGCCGCCCTCCTGCTCGCGGGCGAGCCGGGAGCGGGTGCGCTCGTGCCGGGCCTCCCGGCTGTCGACCAGCAGGGCGGGCGCGGACGCCGGCTGGAAGGCGCGCAGCGCCACGTCGCAGTCGAACACCGCGAGGGCGTCACGGGCCAGCGCCAGATAGGCCGCGGCGGCCAGCTCCGTCTCCCGGTCGACCGGGTCGAGGTGCGCGGTCAGGGTCGCCGGGTCGAGGTCGGCGACGCTCACCTCCGGCCGGATCTCGGGCAGCCGGTGCGCCAGTTCGCGGTCGTAGGTGTAGCCGCCGTTGACGACGCCGAGACCGGCGGCCGACGCGATCGCCGCGACCTGCCGGAACTCCTCCACGCTGGACGTCACCAGCACGGTGCGGTGGGTGCGGGAGAACTCGTCGAGCGTGCAGTGCCCGTCGGTGGTCTCGAACGGCAGCCACGGCAGCAGCATCCGCAGGATCTCGTCGTCGTGCACGGCGAGCGACTTCACCGACAGGTGGTGGGCCTGGAGGAAGCGGTGCAGCAGCTCGGGGTCGCTGGCGGCGACGCGGGCGATCCACGCGCGCAGTCGCTCGGCCAGCGCGTCACGCACCGCGGCCAGGGTGTCGTCCTCGTACAGGGACTCGCGGGACGCCGTCGGGCGCAGGCTCTCCGCGTCGACGACGCAGCGCACGAAGAACGCCCAGTCGGGCAGGATCTCCTCCGCCTGCTCGGACAGCAGCATGCCCTTGACGTGCACCCGGTGGCCGTGACGGCGCCCGGCCGGCACCGCCTCCGGCAGCACGCACGCGATGCCCTTCAGCCCCACGGCCGGCAGGTTCAGCTCGATGGTGTCCAGCGGCGCGAAGCCGAACACCTCCTCGCCGTACCGGGCGAGCGCGCGGGACCGGGCGCCCGGCGTCGGGTACGTCCGCGCCCAGGGTGCCTCCTCCGGGTTGACCGGCACGGCGGGGCCGCCGGAGCCGTCGTCGAAGGTCACCGGGTGCCGCAGCAGCGAGCCGAAGTGCCGTGCCAGGCCCCGCACCTGCGCGGGCGCGGTCCACTCGCCCGCGTCGGCGCGCGGGGTCAGGGTGACGGTGGTGCCGGGGGCGGGCCGGGCGGAGGCGGGCAGGGTGCGCACGGTGTAGCTGCCGTCACCGCGCCCCCGCCACTCCACGGCGGGCGCGCCGGGCGTGCGGGCGGACCGGCTGACCACGTGGATCTCGTCCGCGACCAGGAAGCAGGACAGCAGGCCGATGCCGAACTGGCCGATGAAGTCGCCCCGTTGCTCGGCGATCCTCCCCCAGCCTCGAACGGGCTCGTCCGGGGGGACCCCCATGGCACGCTTGCTGCTGCGGCCGATCGTGGCGAGGAAGGTGTGCACATCGGCCTCGGTGAGGCCGACGCCGTCGTCCTCGACGCGGACCACGGAGCGGTCGGCGTACAGCCGGATGCCGAACGAGCCGGCGGGCGCGGCCGGTTCGAGGGCGTGCCGGGCGGTGAGCGCGTCCACCGCGTTCTGCATCAGTTCACGCAGGTAGACGCGGGGGCTGGAGTAGAGGTGGTGGGAGAGCAGGTCGACGAGGCCGCGCAGGTCCACCTGGAAGGTGCGGTCGGCGGTGTTCTCGGGCAGGGTCATCGGGGGTCCGGGGTGTGAGGGCGTGCGGTGGCGGCGGAGGGTGCGAGCCGGGGCTCAGAAGGCCTTGCGGAAGCGCGCGTACGCCTCCTGCGGCTCGGACATGTACGTCCACGGCCACTCGGTGTACGCGCCCTCCAGCTCGCGGAAGACGTTGGACGCGGTGCTGCTCCCGGCCAGGGACAGGGCCATGGCGAAGATGTTGTAGTCGCCCTGCCAGCCCAGGCGGCGCTCGTAGGCGTGGTGCAGGATGCTGCGCTCCGCCGCCTGCCTCAACTCGGCCCGGACCGCGGGCCGCTGCAGGCAGGCGCTGTCGTCGGACTCCACCCACTCCTCGATGTACGCCATGGCGACGGCACAGCCGAGCCGGTGGCCGTCGGGTGCGGCGGCGAACGCCGCGCGGGCGTACTCCAGGGCCTCCCCCGGCTCGCCGCCCCAGCGGGGCTGGAGCTGGGACAGCCATTCGAGGTGGACCTCCAGGTCGAGCGGGTCACGGCGCAGGGCGGCGTCGCGCCGGACCTCCGCGACCGGGGAACCGAGCGACATGCCGCGTGCGGAGGTGAGCAGTCGGCGCCACGGGGTGATCCAGTCCGGACGCAGCTCGGCGGCCTCGAAGAGCTGCCGCTCGGCGACGCGGAGCCGCTCGTGGAAGATCTGCCACTGCTCGCGCGTGACGTCCGCGGCGCGCGCGCTGGTCCGGGCCTCCCAGCCCCAGTTGACGTGCCGCGCCCCGGAGATCAGCAGGGCCAGGGCCCGGTGCTCCTTGTCCTCCTCGACGGCGCGGCCGATCCAGTCCTGCACCCCGTCCAGGTCGGCCAGCTGGCCGAGGACGTGGTGGTCGCGGCCCAGGTCGAAGGGGGCGAGGGCCGTCCTGACCGCCTCCCAGTCACCCGTGTCCGCGGCCTCCACGACGGCCAGCACACGCGTGTCCCCGAGGGCGCGCAGGACGTACGTCCCGTTCTTCCTGCGCGGCGCCGGCAGGGCGTGCGGATCCGCCCCCGGTCCGCCCTCGCCCCTGCCGAACAATTTTCCGAACATGTCGCGCCCTCCCCAGGTCCCGCGTGATCGTCCGGCGCATCATAGGGCGCGCCACCGACACCGCTTCCACAGGGTTTTCACACCGGCCCCACGCCAACCTCGCAGGTGACACCGGTGATCGCGACACATCCGGGCGAACGGCGGGAGTCAGCCGCGCAGTTCCGCCAGCACCGCGTCGGTGAACGGCGGCCACGCCTCGACCGCCCAGGGTCCGAACGCCCGGTCGGTGAGCACCACGCAGGCCGCGCCCGCGTCCGGGTCGATCCACAGGAACGTGCCCGACTGACCGAAGTGCCCGAAGACGCGCGGCGAGGACGAGGCGCCCGTCCAGTGCGGCGACTTGCCGTCCCGGATCTCGAAACCCAGTCCCCAGTCGTTGGGGTTCTGGTGCCCGTAGCCCGGGAGCACGCCCTTGGTGCCCGGGTACTGCACGGTCATCGCCGCGGCCACCGTCCGCGGGTCCAGCAGCCGCGGCGCCTGCACCTCGGCGGCGAACCGCAGCAGGTCGTCCACCGTGGACACACCGTCCTTGGCGGGGGAGCCCTCCAGCGAGGTGGACGTCATCCCCAGCGGCTCCAGCACCGCCTGCCGCGCGTACTCGGCGAACGGGATCTCCGTCGCCCTCTCCACGTGGTCGCCCAGCTGCTCGAACCCGGCGTTGGAGTACAGCCGCCGTTCGCCGGGCGCGGAGGTGACCCGGTGCTCGTCGAAGGCCAGACCCGAGGTGTGCGCCAGCAGATGCCGGACCGTCGAGCCGTCCGGGCCGGCCGGCTCGTCCAGCTCGACCGCCCCCTCCTCGTACGCCACGAGCACCGCGTAGGCGGCCAGCGGCTTGGTGACCGAGGCCAGCGGGAAGCGGCGCCCGGCCGGCCCGTGCGTGCCCAGGACGGCGCCGTCCGCCCGTACCACCCCCGCCGCAGCGGTGGGAACCGGCCAGTTCTCGATCGACGCGAGGCTCTTCAGCGACATGACGACGAGCCTAAGCGCTCACAGCCTGAGCTCCAGCAAAGGGTCCGGCCTGGGCGTGAACCCCAGCGACCGGTACAGGGGCTCGGCCTCCGGGCTGGCGGTCAGCCGGACCCGTCCGGCGCCCCGCTCGCGGAACCACTCCAGCAGCGCGACCATGCACGCCCGCGCACAACCCCGGCGGCGGACATCCGGGTCGGTGGCGACGCTGAAGACGTGGCCGTCGGTGCCGAGCGGGTTCCGCGCGCCGCCGATGCGGTAGTCGAGCGTGCCGGCCACCGTCGCGGCGAGGGCGCCGGGCCGCTCCGGGTGGTCCACGACGAACACGGCGAAGGAGCCGTCCGCCGCCAGCCGGTCGCGCAGACCCGGCAGGGACACCGCGTGCCACGCGGTGGACGGGTCGGACCGGGCCATCGAGTCGATCATCACCTGGCGCAGACGCAGCACTTCCCCCGCGTCGTCGGGTGTCGCTCGGCGTGCAGAGATCATGCCCGCACGGTAGTCGGAGAACCCCGACACGTCCGCCCGATTCCGGCCGCGGTCGCTTGCCTGGAGCGCACTCGAAGGATCTAGCGTGGACGCCATGACGGTGACGGAGACCACGGACACCAGGACCGGCACCTGCGCCGGACCCCCGCGAGGCGGCCGGCGGCCGGACGGCAAGGACAAGTACACGATCAGCGAGGTGGCCGCCCTCACCGGGCTGACCGCGCACACCCTGCGCTGGTACGAGCGCATCGGCCTCATGCCGCACGTCGACCGCTCCCACACCGGGCAGCGGCGCTACACCGACCGCGACCTCGACTGGCTCGCCCTGGTCGGCAAGCTCCGCCTGACCGGCA
The DNA here is from genome assembly GCF_044763335.1 of Streptomyces sp. NPDC096105. Taxonomy (NCBI): domain Bacteria; kingdom Bacillati; phylum Actinomycetota; class Actinomycetes; order Kitasatosporales; family Streptomycetaceae; genus Streptomyces; species Streptomyces sp. NPDC096105. The sequence goes on along the minus strand of NZ_JBIWGC010000001.1, from coordinate 504,027 downwards.
TGCCGGTCGCCGACATGGTGCGCTACGCCGAACTGGTCCGGGCCGGCGACCACACGTACGCCGAGCGCTTCGAGCTGCTCGAGGCGACCCGCGAGGACGTGCTGGCCCGCATCGCCGAGCTCCAGGGCACCCTGGCCGTCCTGGACCGCAAGATCAGCTTCTACGCGGACGCCGGGCGCGCCCCGGCCCCGGAGGGGCCCGAGGACCGCGCACCCGGTGACGACGACGCCGGGGGGCGCGGGGAACCGCGCGGCCGGCCCCGACGGACCCGCGCCCGGGGGACGGGTCAGAGCTCCGCCAGCAACTCCGCCTTCTTCGAGGAGAACTCCTCGTCCGTCACCAGCCCCGCCTGATGCAGTTCCCCGAGATGCCGGATCCGCTCGGCGATGTCCGCGGGATCCCGCCGAGCGGCGGTCGCCCCGCCCGCGACCGCTGCCGGCGACGACAGCGCCGGCACCGCCGCACCGTCCCGCGCCGCGGCCAGCACAGCCGCCGCGAACGGCAGTGACTCGTGCACGGGCCCGTACCCGAGCCCGAACACCACCGCGGCGGGGTCCTGGTCGGCCTGCGCCGGGGCCGGCACCGTCGTGTCCCGGCGCAGCAGCCGCAGATGGCCCTCGAACACCTCGGGCGAACGCCACTCCACCCCGCTCAGCTCGGAGACGGGAAAATGCTGGTCGCCGGCCTTCCACTTCGCCGAGGACGCCCCGGTCCAGAACCAGCGGAACGCCACCGACGTGCCGTCGAACGCCGCCTTGCCGTCGTACGCCTTGAACTGCAGCGGCGGCTCGGGCGCGGCCACCAGGTGGCGTTCGGCCGGGCCCGACTCGGTGAGCCGGTCGCGCAGTTCGTCGGCGTAGTACTCGGCGAGCGTCTCCCGCTCGGCGGGCAGCACCAGCCGGTAGGGGTCGCTGCTCTCCTTCAGCTGCCCGGCGGCCGCCTCCATCAGCGGGTCGGCCCCCGGCCGGGGCTCCAGCCGCAGGACCACGGTCCCGCGCTTCCCGGGCGTGAGGGTCACGCCCTCGACCGCCTCCAGCGGCACGCGCCGTTCACCGAGCGCCTGGAATAGCTTGGGTGTTCGAATCCCTCGTACGTAACGGATGAGCACGGAGTCGGACCCGAACTCCCAGGCGGCATGAAATCCGGCCAGTACGTCACCCATGCGGCTCATCGTATGCGGCACGAGCCTCTCCGTCCCCTCCCCCGCGTACACCGCAGTATCCCCGCCTCTACGCGCGTCCGGTAGGGGTCGTACCGGACAAACCCGCCAGGCACGCCTCGTCCCGGTGCGCGCACGACACCGCTGTGTATGCGCCAACCCCGATGCCCGCGAAGTTCCGCAGGCTGTCCGTCCCGGGCACGAAGTACCCGGCGTGCCCCTCGGCGTCACGGGCCGACAGCACCCGCGCGCCGAACCCGTCGGCCACCGGGTCGGCCCCGTGGCCCAGTCCGCCGAGCTCCAGGTAGGGCACGTCCTGGATCCAGTCGTCGGCGTCCCGCATCGCCCACACCCGGGCGGTGGTGCGCAGCTGGGAGGCGTTCTCCACCCGCATCCCCGGGCTGCCGGCCACGGCGATGTCGGACACCCGCTCCGGCAGCCCGTGCGCGGCCAGTCCGCAGACCACCGAGCCGTAGCTGTGGCAGAACAGCGAGACCGGGGCCGGGCCGGGCAGCCCCCGCACCATCGCGTCCAGCCGGCCCGCGCCCTCCTCCGCGCGCATCGCCGTGGCCGCGTCCATGCCGAGTCCGCTGGGCGCGGTGTAGTCGGCCCAGGCGATCACGGCCGTGCGGGTCGCGGGATCGGCGTCCCGCTGGGCCTCGTACAGCGACCTGGCCATCCCCACGGGCGCGGAGTGCCTGCCGCGGGAACGCTGGAAGGTGAGCAGGTCGGTGTCGACGCCGGGGACGACCACCGACACCCGCTCGGCCCGGCCCAGGTCACCGAAGACCTCGGCGACCCGCCCGGAACCCGCCGGGTCGAAGGCGAGGATGTGCCGGTCCGGCCGCATCAGCGCCTCGATCCGGTCCGTCCTGCGGGCCGCCTGCTGCCGGCCCGCGGGCGTGAGCCGGCTGTCGTGCAGCCGTCCCAGCTCCACCGCGCGCGCCTCGGCCAGCGCGATCCGGTTGGCGCGGTAGCGCAGTTCGACCGGCGCGCCGTTCATGTTGCCGACGGCGAGCGGATAGCGCTCGGCGAGCCGCAGCCGCTGCGCGTCGGTGAGCGAGGCGAAGAACCGGGCCAGCCGCGTGGGCGCCGACTGCGGGTCGGGCAGCCGCCTTCCGGCCACCCGGCCGTCCTCCCACGCGGCGAGCGACGCCTGCAGGGGAGCGGGGTGGCGCTGGTGGCGCCGTGCCGTCCAGCCGGTGGTCGCCAGCATCACGAAGACCACGGCGAGCGCCAGCAGCGCCCGCCAGACGTTCAGCTGAGGGGTGGTGTCGAAGGAAGTCACTGGAGGGACACATTAGGAGAACGGGAGTGTCTCGCGGGAGCCCAGTGACCGGGATCACGTTTCGTTGTGCGGATCCAGGGACGGATCCGTGTGCCGGTGCGTGGCGAGGGCCGGGCCCGCCGCGTCGCCGCCGACGTCGCCGCGGTCGCCGTCCTGGCCGCGCCGCTCACCGGGCGCGGCGGGAACACGGAGGCGCGCGCGGCCGCATCCGGCGGTTCTCTGACGGGCCGTCGGGCCGGATTTCGCTCATCAGGGTGAACCGGTGCGGTGACCCCTCCCCTCCGGACCGCGCCCAGGTCACAGTGGGTCACGTCCTGCGCAGGGCATGGGGGAGGGCCGGCTGCGGCGCGCTGCTGGAGGGGGGCGGCGCGCAGGCAGCGGTCACCCGCCGTACGCACGGGGGGAATTCGTCACGAGAGCGGGGGTACCCGCCATGTCAACCAACCCATCAGGGAGTTGATGATGGCGAGCTTCGGACACGGAACGCGCAGGCACCCCCGCACCAGTGGCCGGACGTGGTCACGGTCCGGGCCGGATCGCGCGACGCTCGGGATCGTCGGAGCCATCTGCGCCGTCGCCGGTTTCTTCGTCCTGGGCATCATTCTCGGCCCGGTGGCGATGGTGTGCGGCTGGCTGGCGATGGGCCGCAGCTGGGCGGGCTCCCGCTCGGTGCCGGCCCTGATCGCCCTGGTCCTCGGCGCCATCGACACGCTCCTGGCCGTGATCTGGCTGGCCGGGGCGGGCGGCATCGGTTCCGGCATGCTCTGACACCCGGGCCCACACGGCTGAGCCCCCGGCGACGCGCCGGGGGCTCAGCCGTTCCCGTGCTTACGCGTCGCCGCCCGCCGTGCCCGGGTCCGCGGCCGTCACGTCCAGCAGCTGGTACCGGTCGAGCGCCTGCTTCAGCACCGAGCGGTCCAGATGGCCCTCACGCGCCAGCTCCGTCAGCACCGCCAGCACGATCGACTGCGCGTCGATGTGGAAGAACCTCCGCGCCGCCCCGCGCGTGTCCGCGAAGCCGAACCCGTCCGCGCCCAGCGACTGGTACGTCCCCGGCACCCAGCGCGCGATCTGGTCCGGCACCGACCGCATCCAGTCCGACACCGCCACCACCGGCCCCCGCGCCGAGGCCAGCTTGCGCGTCACGTACGGGGTGCGCTGCTCCTCCTCCGGGTGCAGCAGGTTGTGCCGCTCGCACTCCACCGCCTCGCGCCGCAGCTCGTTCCAGGAGGTCGCCGACCAGACGTCCGCCTTGACGTCCCACTCCTCCGCGAGGATCTTCTGCGCCTCGATCGCCCACGGCAGCGCGACCCCGGACGCCAGGATCTGCGCCGGGTACGAGCCGCCCCGGCCCTCGCTGAAGCGGTACAGGCCCTTGACGATGCCCTCGACGTCCACGTTCTCCGGCTCCGCCGGGTGCTGGATGGGCTCGTTGTAGACCGTCAGGTAGTAGAAGACGTCCTCGCCGTGCGGGTGTTCCTCGGACGAGCCGTACATCCGGCGCAGCCCGTCCCGCACGATGTGCGCGATCTCGTAGCCGAACGCCGGGTCGTACGCGACGCACGCCGGGTTGGTCGAGGCGAGCAGCTGCGAGTGCCCGTCCGCGTGCTGGAGACCCTCGCCGGTCAGCGTGGTCCGCCCCGCGGTCGCACCGAGGACGAAGCCGCGCGCCAGCTGGTCGGCCATCTGCCAGAACTGGTCGCCGGTGCGCTGGAACCCGAACATCGAGTAGAAGACGTACACCGGGATGAGCGGCTCGCCGTGCGTGGCATACGCCGAGCCCGCCGCGATCAGCGAGGCCGTGCAGCCCGCCTCGGAGATGCCGTCGTGCAGCATCTGCCCCTGCGGGGACTCCTTGTAGGCGAGCAGCAGTTCCCGGTCCACCGCCTCGTACTGCTGGCCCAGCGGGTTGTAGATCTTCGCGCTCGGGAAGAACGAGTCCATGCCGAACGTGCGGTACTCGTCCGGCGCGATCAGCACGAAACGGCGGCCGATCTCCTTGTCCCGCATGAGGTCCTTGAGGAGCCGCACGAAGGCCATGGTCGTCGCGATGGACTGCTGGCCCGAGCCCTTCTTCACGCTCGCGTACGCCTTGTCGTCCGGGAGCGCCAGCGGCTTGCTGCGCACCACCCGGGTCGGCACGTACCCGCCGAGGGACCGGCGGCGGTCGTGCATGTACTGCATCTCCTCCGTGTCCGGCCCCGGGTGGTAGTAGGGCGGCAGCCCGGACTCCAGGTCCTTGTCGGGGATCGGCAGGTGCAGCCGGTCGCGGAAGTGCTTCAGGTCGTCGACCGTCAGCTTCTTCATCTGGTGCGTGGCGTTGCGGCCCTCGAAGTTCGGGCCGAGCGTCCAGCCCTTGATCGTCTTCGCCAGGATCACCGTCGGCTGGCCCTTGTGCTCCAGGGCCGCCTTGTACGCCGCGTAGATCTTGCGGTGGTCGTGACCGCCGCGCCCCAGGTGCAGGATCTGGTCGTCGGTCATGCCCTCGACCATCGCGCGCAGCCGGTGGTCGTCGCCGAAGAAGTGCTCGCGGATGTACGCCCCGGACTCGGTGGCGTACGTCTGGAATTGGCCGTCCGGCGTGGTGTTCATCTTGTTCACCAGCACGCCGTCGCGGTCCTGGGCCAGCAGCGGGTCCCAGGTGCGGTCCCAGATCAGCTTGATCACGTTCCAGCCGGCCCCGCGGAAGACCGACTCCAGCTCCTGGATGATCTTCCCGTTGCCGCGCACCGGGCCGTCCAGCCGCTGCAGGTTGCAGTTGACGACGAAGGTGAGGTTGTCCAGGCCCTCCCGCGCGGCGATGCTCAGCTGGCCCAGCGACTCCGGCTCGTCCATCTCGCCGTCGCCGAGGAACGCCCACACGTGCGACTTCGAGGTGTCCGCGATGCCGCGCGCGTGCATGTAGCGGTTCATCCGCGCCTGGTAGATGGCGCCGATCGGGCCGAGGCCCATCGACACCGTCGGGAACTCCCAGAAGTCCGGCATCGACCGCGGATGCGGGTACGACGACAGCGCGTACGGCGCCTTCGACCTCTCCTGGCGGAACCCGTCCAGGTGCCGCTCGCTCAGCCGGTCCAGCAGGTACGCGCGGGCGTAGATGCCCGGCGAGGCGTGTCCCTGGAAGAAGACCTGGTCGCCGCCGTCGCCCTCGTCCTTGCCGCGGAAGAAGTGGTTGAAGCCCACGTCGTACAGCGACGCGGAGGACGCGAACGTGGCGATGTGGCCGCCGACCCCGATGCCCGGGCGCTGGGCGCGCGAGACCATCACGGCCGCGTTCCAGCGGGTCGCGTTCAAGATCTTGCGTTCGATCTCCTCGTTGCCCGGGAAGAACGGCTCGGCCCGGGTGGGGATCGTGTTGACGTAGTCCGTGCTGCGCATCTCGGGCACGGCCACGCGCCGGGCGCGGGCACGCTCGATCAGCCGCAGCATCAGATAACGGGCCCGCTCCCGGCCGCGCTCGTCGACCGCGGCGTCGAGGGAGTCGAGCCACTCCTGGGTTTCCTCGGGGTCGAAGTCAGGAACCTGACTCGGAAGGCCGCCAATGATGATCGGGCTGCGATCGGATGCGGAAGCCACGCTGTTCCTTACCTGTCAGAGGGCCGGAGAAGGGCCGCCGTCTCGCTCGTCACGGCCCGGTGTGCGCCGCTCCCATGCTCCACCCGGCGGCCGCGGACGTCATCTCTACCGAGAGGTAATCCCACGCCGGGGCCGGTACGGTGACGCAAGGGGCGAGTACATGCGAGTCTCGTACCCGCAGACGGTTCCCAAACGCCCAAACAGGGCACAAAGGTGTGGTGTCCATCACTGTTGACGAGGGCGGTGTGCCTGAAGTTGCGGTGACCCGGCCAGGATCGTCACCGTTTCGGCGGTCCGCACGGCCGGGTACTTGCGCGATCCGTCCCGCCCGTGTGGACTACGGCCAATGCTTCGCGCACGCGCGTGGCTGAGTTATTCCCAAGACATGATCAGGAGGCAACCCGTGAGCGCGACCGCGGACCACGCGGAGGAGCGGACGAACCCTGCCGCCAGGCTGGGGTTCCAGCCCGGGCAGGTGGTCCAGGAGATCGGCTACGACGACGACGTCGACCAGGAGCTCCGCGAGGCCATCGAGGGCGTCATCGAGAGCGACCTTGTCGACGAGGACTACGACGACGTGGCCGACGCCGTTGTGCTGTGGTTCCGTGACGACGACGGCGACCTGACGGATGCGCTGGTGGATGCCACCACGTACATCGAAGAGGGCGGCGCGATCCTGCTGCTCACGCCGAAGACCGGCCGGGACGGCTACGTCGAGCCGAGTGACATCTCGGAGGCCGCCGCCACGGCCGGCCTGACGGCGTCCAAGAGCGTCAGCGTGGGCAAGGACTGGAGCGGCAGCCGGCTGGCGACCCCGAAGGCCGCCAAGTCGAAGCGGTGACCCACCCCCGGACGGGCCGGCGACGACGTGCGTGGCACGCGTCGGCCCGTTCGCGGGGCCCTCGTCCGGCCTGCGTAGGGTGGTCGCACGGCACCACCCCGGAGCGACGAGGACGACGATGACGATCCCGGTCGGCGAGCAGGCCCCCGACTTCGAACTCAAGGACAATCACGGCACCCCGGTGCGTCTGTCCGACTTCCGCGGGCAGAAGAACGTCGTGCTGCTCTTCTACCCGTTCGCCTTCACCGGTGTCTGCACCGGCGAGCTGAGCGAGATCCGCGACCGGCTGGAGCAGTTCGCCGAGCGCGACGCCGAGGTGCTCGCCGTCTCCAACGACTCCATCCACACCCTCAGGGTCTTCGGCGAGCAGGAGGACCTGCCTTTTCCGCTGCTCAGCGACTTCTGGCCGCACGGCGACGTCTCGCGCGCCTACGGCGTCCTCGACGAGGACAAGGGCTGCGCGGTCCGGGGCACTTTCGTGATCGACAAGCAGGGCGTGGTGCGCCGCACCGTGACCAGCGGGATGGCGGACGCCCGTGACCCCGGCGAGTACCTCGCGGCGCTCGACACCCTGTGAACGTCCGTCCCCAGGGTCTGCGGGCCCGGGGAACCCGTCACTAGGATCGATTCGTTGATCCGACATCCATGCACAACGGGGCATCCCGCCCCCGGGACACCAAGGGAGGACTCGTGGGAGTCAGCCTCAGCAAGGGCGGCAACGTATCGCTGAGCAAGGAGGCGCCGGGCCTGACCGCGGTCATCGTCGGACTGGGGTGGGACGTCCGCACCACGACCGGCACCGACTTCGACCTGGACGCCAGTGCCCTGCTGCTGAACAGCTCGGGCAAGGTCGCCAGCGACCAGCACTTCATCTTCTTCAACAACCTCAAGAGCCCCGACGGGTCCGTCGAGCACACCGGTGACAACCTCACCGGCGAGGGCGAGGGCGACGACGAGCAGATCAAGGTCAACCTGGCCACCGTCCCGGCCGACGTGGAGAAGATCGTCTTCCCGGTCTCGATCTACGACGCCGAGAACCGCCAGCAGTCCTTCGGCCAGGTGCGCAACGCGTTCATCCGCGTCGTCAACCAGGCCGGCGGCGCCGAGATCGCCCGCTACGACCTGTCGGAGGACGCCTCGACCGAGACCGCCATGGTCTTCGGCGAGCTGTACCGCCACGGCGCGGAGTGGAAGTTCCGCGCCATCGGCCAGGGCTACGCCTCCGGCCTGCGCGGCATCGCGCAGGACTTCGGCGTGAACGTCTGAGACGGGCACGTCCCGGGTACGCACCCGGGCGGGCCGTCCCGTACGGCCGTCGCCCGGGCGCCGCGCGCTGCGTGCGCGCGGCGCCCGGGGACGCCCCCGCGCGGGGGAGCGCAGGACCACCTGGAAAGACACTCGGAGGGGGACCAGCATCATGGGCGTCACGCTCGCCAAAGGGGGGAACGTCTCCCTGTCCAAGGCCGCACCCGACCTCACGCAGGTGATGGTCGGGCTCGGCTGGGACGCGCGCTCCACCACGGGCGCCGACTTCGACCTCGACGCCAGTGCGCTGATGTGCAGCGGCGGCCGCGTCATGGGGGACGAGTGGTTCGTCTTCTACAACCAGCTCACGAGCCCGGACGGCTCGGTGGAGCACACCGGCGACAACCTGACCGGCGAGGGCGAGGGCGACGACGAGTCCCTGCTGGTGGACCTCTCCAAGGTGCCGCCGCAGTGCGACAGGATCGTCTTCCCGGTGTCCATCCACATGGCGGACGAGCGCGGCCAGACCTTCGGTCAGGTCAGCAACGCCTTCATCCGCGTGGTGAACCAGGCGGACGGCCAGGAGCTCGCCCGGTACGACCTCAGCGAGGACGCCTCCACGGAGACGGCGATGATCTTCGGTGAGCTGTACCGCTACCAGGGCGAGTGGAAGTTCCGTGCAGTAGGGCAGGGGTACGCGTCGGGTCTGCGCGGCATCGCTCTAGACTTCGGGGTCAATGTTTCGTAAAGCCGCCACGGCGGCGGGGGACACCCGTTCACACACATGGGGTAGCCAGTGGTTCTGAAAACCTTCGGCTGGTCGTTCGCGGTGACCGCGCTCGGCCTGGTCGCAGCATTCCTCTTCGGGGGGTGGACAGCCTTCGGGATCGTGGCGATCCTCTCGATCCTCGAGATCTCGCTGTCCTTCGACAACGCGGTGGTCAACGCCGGAATCCTGAAGAAGATGAATGCCTTCTGGCAGAAGATCTTCCTCACCATCGGCATCCTGATCGCCGTCTTCGGCATGCGGCTGGTGTTCCCCGTCGTCATCGTCGCGGTCAGCGCACAGCTCGGCCCCATCGAGGCGGTCGACCTCGCGCTGAGCGACAAGGACCGTTACCAGGAGCTCGTCACCGACGCCCACCCGGCCATCGCGGCCTTCGGCGGCATGTTCCTGCTCATGATCTTCCTGGACTTCGTCTTCGAGGACCGGGAGCACAAATGGCTGGCCTGGCTGGAGCGGCCGCTGTCCAAGCTCGGCAAGGTCGACATGCTGTCGGTCTGCGTCGCGCTGGTCGTCCTGCTGATCTCCGCCGTGACCTTCGCCTCCCACGCCCACCAGCACGGCGGCACGCACGTGGACAAGGCGGAGACGGTCCTGCTGGCCGGCATCGCCGGTCTGATCACCTACATGATCGTGGGCGGACTCTCCGGCTACTTCGAGGACAAGCTCGAAGAGGAGGAGGAGCAGGCAGAGGAAGAGGAGGAGAAGGCCGCACGCGCGGGCAAGCCCAGGTCGGCGATCGCCGTGGGCGGCAAGGCCGCGTTCTTCATGTTCCTCTACCTCGAGGTGCTGGACGCGTCCTTCTCCTTCGACGGTGTGATCGGCGCCTTCGCCATCACCAACGACATCGTCCTGATGGCGCTCGGCCTCGGCATCGGCGCCATGTACGTCCGGTCGCTCACGGTCTACCTGGTCCGCCAGGGCACCCTCGACGAGTACGTCTACCTGGAGCACGGCGCGCACTACGCGATCGGCGCCCTGGCGCTGATCCTGCTCGTCACCATCCAGTACGAGATCCCCGAGCTCATCACCGGCTCCATCGGCGTCATCCTGATCGGCGCCTCCTTCTGGTCCTCCGTGCTCCGCAACAGGCGGCTCGCCGCGGCCGAGGCGGCCGCGGGAGAGAAGACAGAGGTCTCGTCCGGGGTGTGACAGCCCTCCCGATGAGGAACGCTCTCGACGGGGCGGCCACGAGGACCGGGTCCTCGTGGCCGCCCCGTCGGCCGTGCGGCGCACCGGCGCCCCGCGGCCACCGGCGGGGGCCCGACGAGTGGACATGGGGCGGGAATGGGTTTACTGGACGGACTGCGGCGCGGGCGGAACGACGACTTCGTCTCCGGCAACGCGGCCACGAACGCCATCGAGCTGACCAAGCGGCACCCACACGTGTCCCTGACCAAACAGGGCGCCGCCACCGGGCATCTGCGCATCAACCTGAGCTGGCAGATGCGCACCTCCGACTTCGGCGGCCTGCAGCGCGAGAGCCTGCTGCGCCACCCGTTCAGGGCGCTCAAGCCGCCGGAGGTCGTCGCGCACAGTCAGTCCATGGTCAACGTCGACCTCGACCTGGGCTGCCTGTACGAGCTGCAGGACGGCACCAAGGGCGTGGTGCAGCCCCTCGGCGGCTATCTGGGCGACGTCAACGATCCGCCGTACGTCAAACTCAGCGGCGACGACCGGTTCGGCTCCGCCTCCGGCGAGACGATCTACGTCAACCTCGACCAGCGGGAGAACATCAAACGCCTGCTGGTCTTCGCCTACATCTACGACCAGACCCCGGCCTTCGACCGCACCAAGGCCGTCGTCACGCTCTACCCGAGCAACGGCCCGCGCGTCGAGATCTCCCTCGACGAACGCCAGCCGCAGGCCCGCTCCTGCGCGGTGGTGCTGATCGAGAACGTGAAGAACGAGATCGTCGTGCGCCGCGAGGTGCGGTTCGTCTACGGCTTCCAGGCCGAGCTGGACCGCCTGTACGGCTGGGGCCTGCAGTGGGGCAGGGGCTCCAAGACCAAGCCCCGCCGCTGAGCCGCGGGCCGCCCGTCGCGGTGCGTCCTAGCGTCCGATGAACTGCGGTCCCTGCGGCGGCAGCCGGAAGTCCGGGTCGGGCGCGCCCGTGGCCGGCGGCGGGAAGCCGTACCCCGCCTGTGCCGGCTGGGCGGCGGCCGTGGCGGGCGCGGGCGCCGGATAGCCGTACGCGGGACGGCCCGTCGGGTGCGGGTGGCCGTAGGCGGGCTGCGCGGCGGCGGGCGGGACGGCCGGGGGCTGCTGCGGGGGGTAGCCGTACGCGGGCTGCGTGGGCACACCCGCGGGCGGCTGCTCCGGCGGCAGCGGGCGGGACACCTCCGGGACCGGCGGCACCTCCGGGACCGGCGGCACCGCCGGAACCTGCGGCTGCGTCACCGCGTCGGGCGAGATGCCCTCGGGGGCCTGCGCCGGGGGCTCGGGCGTGCTCGGCGCGGCAGACGTCTCCGGATCCCCGGCGGCCTCCGACTCGTCCACCGAGATGCCGAAGTCGGTCGCCAGGCCCTTCAGCCCGTTCGAGTAGCCCTCGCCGAGCGCCCGGAACTTCCAGCCCTCCCCGCGCCGGTACAGCTCGCCGCAGATCAGCGCGGTCTCCTGGCCCGTCTCAGGCTTGACGTCGAAGTGGGCCAACGCCTCCCCGTCGGGGTTCTGCGCGTCGTACAGCAGGATGCGCAGCGTCTGGACGCGGTCGAAGGTCACGCCGTCCGCCGACGCGACGAGGAGGATGCGGCCGACACCGGACTCGACACCGGCGAGATCTGTCTGGATCGTGTCGGTCAGGCCCTCGGTGACGCGCTTCTTGCCGAGCCGCCACACCTTCCCGGACGGGTGCCGGGGCTGGTTGTAGAAGACGAAGTCCTCGTCGGAGCGCACGCGGCCGTCGAGACCGAGGAGCAGCGCGGAGGCGTCGACGTCCGGCACCCCCTGCCCGGGCGACCAGCGCAGCACGGCGCGTACCGTGGTGGCCTCGAGAGGAACGTTCGACCCCTTCAGCATCGCGTGCGTCATGCCGTCATCCTGCCTTCTCCGGCCTGGCCACGACAATGCGGGGGGTTGGTCCCGACATCACGGGGTTACCTGAAGTTCATGCCCGGCGGGAACCGCCGACACGGGCTTCTACGTACTATTACCGGCCACCTTCCGGAGCTCCACGGAGTCCGCTACCGCCACGGGGGAGTTCAATGCGTCATTTCGGGCACGTCGCCCCTGAGGTGCGGAAACGCCTCTTCTATCGGGAGCCCTGCGCGTTCACCGCCGACTCCCCGGCCCGGCTGCTGTCCGCGGCGCTCGGCGCCACGCTCTACAGCCCCGCCACCCGCCCCCGGCTCGCCGACGACGTCGTCAAGCAGGGCGCCCGCGGCGTGGTCTCCATGGTGCTGTGCCTGGAGGACTCCATCAGCGACGCCGAGGTCGTCGCCGGCGAGGAGAACCTGGTCCGCCAGCTCACCGACCTCGCCGCACGGCCCGGAGCCGACCTGCCGCTGCTGTTCGTCCGGGTCCGGGAGCCCGAGCAGATCGGCGACCTGGTCCGCCGCCTCGGCCCCGCCGTGGCGGTGCTGTCCGGATTCGTGCTGCCGAAGTTCACCGCCGAACGCGGCCTGCCGTTCCTCGAGGCGCTCACCGCCGCCGAGTCCGCGAGCGGCCGCCGGCTGTTCGCCATGCCGGTGCTGGAGTCGCCCGAGCTGCTCTACCGCGAGACCCGCGTCGAGACCCTCGAAGGCATCTTCCGCGCCGTCGACAAGTACCGGGACCGCGTGCTCGCCCTGCGCCTGGGCGTCACCGACTTCTGCTCCTCCTACGGGCTGCGCCGCGGTCCCGACATGACCGCGTACGACATCCAGGTCGTCGCCTCCGTGATCTCCGACGTGGTCAACATGCTCGGCCGCGCCGACGGCACCGGGTTCACCGTGACCGGGCCCGTCTGGGAGTACTTCCGGGTGCAGGAGCGCATGTTCAAGCCGCAGCTGCGGCAGAGCCCCTTCCTGGAGGTGGAGGCCACCGCGCTGCGCCAGAGGCTCATCGAGCACGCCATGGACGGCCTGCTGCGCGAGATCTCCCTGGACCGGGCCAACGGCCTGCTCGGCAAGACCTGCATCCACCCCTCCCACGTGCTGCCCGTGCACGCGCTGTCCGTCGTCAGCCACGAGGAGTACAGCGACGCCCAGGACATCCTCCGGCCGGAACGCGACGGCGGGGGTGTACTGCGCTCCGCGTACACCAACAAGATGAACGAGGTGAAGCCGCACCGCGCCTGGGCGGAGCGGACCCTGCTGCGCGCCGAGGTCTTCGGCGTCGCCAACGAGGACATCGGCTTCGTGGAACTGCTCGCGGCGGGCCTGACCGAGTGAGCGAGGGGTCCGGCGGAGTGACCGGGAGGCCGGGGAGAGTGGCCGAGGGGTCCGGCGCAGTGACCGAGGGGTCCGGCGCAGCGACCGGGAGGCCCGGGGGAGTGACCGAGAGGGAGAGAAGTGTGAACACCTGGTCCGGCACCTGGGTCGCCGAGCGGCTCGGCGTCGAGCTGGCCGGCGACGAACGGCTGCGCGGGCTGCTGGGGCTGGCGCTGCGCCGCAACCCCAAGCGGGCCCACCTGCTGGTGTCGAACGTCCTCGGCAAGCACGTGCCCCAGGCGCCGTCCGTGGTGTACGGACACGGCGTCGCGCTCGGCCGCCGGGTGCGGGAGCTGCTGGGCGAGGAGGCGGCCGGGCGGGCCGTCGTGCTCGGGTACGCCGAGACCGCGACCGGCCTCGGTCACTCCGTCGCCGACGGCCTGAGCGCCGCGCCCTGCCTGCACTCCACGCGCCGGCCGGTCGCCGGGGTCGCCACCGCCGGTGGTTTCGAGGAGTCGCACTCCCATGCCACCTCCCATCTGCTGCTGCCGGAGGACCCGGCCCTGCTGGCCGGGGACGGGCCGCTGGTACTGGTCGACGACGAGTTCTCGACGGGCAACACGGTGCTGAACACCGTGCGCGCCCTGCATGCGCGGTATCCGCGGGAGCGGTACGTCGTCGTCGCGCTGGTCGACATGCGGTCGGCGGCGGACGCCGGACGGCTGGAGGAGTTCGCCCGGGAGATCGGGGCGCGGATCGACCTGGTGACGACCGCGTCGGGGACGGTGCGGCTGCCCGACGGCGTCCTGGAGAGGGGGCAGGCCCTGGTGGCGCAGTACGAGGGCGCGGGCGGCGGTGGGAGGACGGCCGCGGCGCCCACCGGGCCGCAGCCGCGCGGAGACCTCACGCGAGTGGACCTGAACTGGCCCGCGGGTCTCCCCGACGGAGGCCGCCACGGCTTCACCCCCGCCCACCGCGCCCGGCTGGACGCGGCCCTCCCCGCCATGGCGGCCCGAATAGCCACCGCCCTTCCCGAGGACGCGCACCGCGTCCTGGTCCTCGGCTTCGAGGAACTGATGTACGCCCCCCTGCGCCTCGCCACCGAGCTGGAGCGCACCACCGGCGCCGAGGTGCGCTACTCCACCACCACCCGTTCACCCGTCCTCGCGGTCGACGACCCCGGCTACGCCATTCGCAGCCGTCTCGTCTTCCCCGCCCACGACGACCCCGCCGACGGCCCCGGCGAGCGGTACGCCTACAACGTCGCGGGCGCCGGTTTCGACGCCGTCGTCGCCGTCGTCGACTCGGTCGCCGACACCCCCGCGCTGCACGCGCCCGACGGCCTGCTCGCCCGGCTCGCCGAACACACCCCGCACGTCCTCCTCGCGGCCGTACCGTCGTACGTGCCCGCCGCCGCCCAGGACGTTCCCGAAAGGCCCGCCACCATGCTGCCCGAGCCCCTCCGAGGCCCCGCCTTCTCCTCGTACGCGCCCGAGGAGGTCGGCTGGCTGCTCCAGGACCTCTCGGACGTGACGCTGGAGGCGCCGACCGAGGAGCGCGAGGAGGCCATCCAGAGCGGCGGCGCCCACTACGCCGAGTCGCTGCCCGTGGAGTACCAGCCCAGCGAGCAGTACCAGCAGCTCTTCCACAACGCCCTGGACGCCTCGGCGGCCCGGCTGGCGCACGCCGTCGGCGTGGTCACCGAGATCGTCCTCGCCGAGCGGTCGCCCCGCCCGGTGCTGGTGTCGCTGGCCCGCGCGGGCACCCCGATCGGCATCCTGATGCGCCGCTGGGCGCAGCACCGCCACGGCCTGGACCTGCCGCACTACGCCGTCTCCATCGTGCGCGGCCGCGGCATCGACGCCAACGCCCTGCGCCGGCTGGCCGCCCACCACGACCCGCGCGACGTGGTGTTCGTCGACGGCTGGACCGGCAAGGGCGCCATCACTCGCGAACTCGCCCAGGCCGTCGAGGAGTTCGAGAAGACCGAGGGCATCACCGGCTTCGACCCGGAGATCGCGGTCCTCGCCGACCCCGGTTCCTGCGTGCGCACCTACGGCACCCGCGAGGACTATCTGATCCCGTCCGCCTGCCTCAACTCCACGGTCTCCGGCCTGATCTCGCGCACCGTGCTGCGCGCCGACCTGGTCGGCCCCGACGACTACCACGGCGCGAAGTACTACCGCGAACTCGCGGACGCGGACCTGTCGGTGGCCTTCCTGGACGCCGTCTCCGCCCGCTTCGAGGAGGTCACCGAGGCCGCCTGCGCCGAGGCCAAGGACCTGCTCGCCGCCGACCGCACGCCCACCTGGGAGGGCTGGGCCGCCGTGGAACGCATCAGCGAGGAGTACGGCATCCACGACGTGAACCTCGTCAAGCCCGGTGTCGGCGAGACCACCCGGGTGCTGCTGCGCCGGGTGCCCTGGAAGGTGCTGGCCCGCGCCGGGGCCGGAAGCGACCTCGACCACGTCCGCCTGCTCGCCGAGCAGCGGGGCGTCCCCGTGGAGGAGGTCCCCGATCTGCCGTACACCTGCGTCGGGCTGATCCACCCCCGTTTCACCCGGGGCGCGACCGGCGCCGACGGCACGGCGGTGAGCCGCTGATGCCCGTCATCGTCGCCAGCGACCTCGACCGCACCCTCATCTACTCCGCCGCCGCCCTCGCCCTGACCATGCCCGACGCGCGGGCGCCCAGGCTGCTGTGCGTGGAGGTCCACGAGAGCCGGCCCCTGTCCTACCTGACGGAGACCGCCGCCCGGCTCCTCACCGAGCTGGGCGACGAGGCCCTGTTCGTCCCCACCACCACCCGCACCCGCAAGCAGTACCAGCGCATCAACCTCCCCGGCCCCGCCCCGACCTACGCGATCTGCGCCAACGGCGGCCACCTGCTCGTCGACGGCGTCTCCGACCGCGACTGGCACGCGCGGGTGCAGGCCCGGCTGGCCGACGAGTGCGCCCCGCTGTCCGAGGTGCAGGACCATCTGCTGCGCACCGCCGACCCCGTGTGGGTGCGCAAGCACCGGACCGCCGAGGACCTCTTCGCCTACCTCGTCGTGGAGCGCGAACTGCTGCGCGAGGAGTGGGTGAAGGAACTCGGGGAGTGGGCGGAGAACCGCGGCTGGACCGTGTCCCTCCAGGGCCGCAAGATCTACGCCGTGCCCAAGCCGCTCACCAAGAGCGCGGCCATGCGGGAGGTCGCCCGCCGCAGCGGCGCCGACCTGACCCTCGCCGCGGGCGACTCCCTCCTCGACGCGGACCTGCTCCTCGCCGCCGACCAGGGCTGGCGCCCGGGCCACGGCGAACTCGCCGAGGCCTCCTGGACGGCCCCCGGCATCCGGTCCCTGCCCGAGCGGGGCGTCCTGGCGGGCGAACGCATCCTCCGTGAGTTCCTCCACACCGTCCGCTCCCGCTGAGCCGGCACCCCTGCCGGCATCCCTGCCGGGGGATCACTCGGGGCGGCGCAGGATCAGGGTGTCGGCGGCCGAGCGAGCGGACCGGGCGTGCGCGGACGAGGTGTCGTCGGCCGCCCCGGCCTCGTCGGCGTCGGCGTCGGCGTCCGCCCCGCGGGAGCCGGCGCCCGCCGAGCCCCGTCCGGCGCGGCGGCTGCCGCCGCCCGAGCGGAACAGGCGTATGACCACGAAGGCCACCAGGGCCAGGGCGGCCGCGGCCAGCACCGCCTTCGAGTAGGTCGAGACGACGGACGTCACCTGGGTCCAGTTGTCCCCGAGCGCGTAGCCCGCGAGCACGAACGCGGTGTTCCATATCGCGCTGCCCAGCGTGGTCAGGCCGAGGAACAGCGGCAGCGGCATCCGCTCCACCCCGGCGGGTATGGAGACGAGGCTGCGGAAGAGCGGAATCATCCGGCCGAAGAACACCGCCTTCGACCCGTGCCGCAGGAACCACGCCTCCGTCTTCTCCACGTCCGCGACCTTCACCAGCGGCAGCCGTCCCGCCAGCGCCAGAGTCCGCTCCCGGCCGAGCAGCGCCCCCACCCCGTACAGGGCGAGCGCGCCGATCACCGAGCCGGCGGTGGTCCACAGCAGCACGGCGATCAGGCCCATCCGCCCGTTGCTCGCGGCGAACCCCGCCAGCGGCAGGATCACCTCGCTGGGCACGGGCGGGAAGAGGTTCTCGAGCGCGATGGCGAGTCCGGCCCCGGGGGCGCCGAGGGCGTCCATGAGGTCGTTGACCCACTGCGGTCCGGCGTCCGTGCCCGAGGCCGCCGTGATCGTCTGCGCTGCGATGGCTGTCATGTCGTCCACGCTAGGAAATCGGAGCTGAAGGGTCGCTGAGGAAAGCCGCACGATCGCGTGCGGTTCTCCGCAGGGGGAATTGCGGTTTTCCGCAGTGTGTGCCCCGGCCCGGCCCGGCTAGTCTCGCGATCATGCGAGTCATGGCGCGGCGTGTGGTGCGGTGCGCGGTGGGCCTGATGTGGGGGGCCGCCGCGGCCGTCCTCGAGCTGCTCGGCACGGTCCTGGCCGGCCTGCCCCTCCTGCTCGTCGTGGCCTGGCCGCGGGCCCGCCGCGCCGTGCTCCGCCCGGTCCTCGCGTGCGCGCGGAAAGTGACGGAGCTGGAGCGGGCCCGGCTGCGGGTCTGGCTCCGGGTCCACACCTCTCCCGTGTACGAGGACACGCGGGCGCTGCAGTATCTGGCCTGCCGCTGGGCCCTCGGCGTGCTGGGCGCGGTGGTGATGCTCTCGGCGGCGGTCGGCCTCGGCTACGGCACGTCCTGGATGTACCTGTGGCTGCTGGTCGACGACGTGCGGAACACCGGAGCGGTCGCCTCCACGTCCCTCGCCGGCCTCTTCCTGCTCTTCCTGACCGTGCAGGGGATACTCGCCGTGGCCGAGCTGGAGGGGAAGCTGGCCCGACGCATGCTCGGGCCGCGCCACCAGGAGGAGCTGGAGCGGCGCATCGCCGAGCTGTCCGCGAGCCGCGCGGCCGTGGTCGACGCGGTGAACGACGAGCGGCGCCGTATCGAGCGGGACCTGCACGACGGGGTGCAGCAGCGCCTGGTCGCGCTCGGCATGCTGCTGGGCCGCGCCCTGCGCAGCCAGGACCCTGAGCGCGCGGACCGGCTGCTGCGCCAGGCGCACGAGGAGAGCCGGCAGGCCCTGGACGACCTCCGGGAAGTGGCCTGGCGGATCTACCCCACCACCCTGGACGAGGCGGGACTGCGGGCGGCGCTGGAGACGGTCGCCGAGCGGGCGTCGGTCCCGGTGCGGGTGGAGTACGGGCTGAGCAGGGAGCCGGCGCGGGCGGTGGCGACCGTCGTCTACTTCGTGGTCTGCGAGGCCGTCACCAACGCGGTGAAGCACGCGGTGCCGAGCCGGATAGTCGTCGCGGTCGGATCGCAGGAGGGAGCGTTGCGGGTGAGTGTCGAGGACGACGGCCGGGGCGGGGCGAACGCGTCGGGCAGCGGCCTGTTCGGGCTGGCCCGGCGGGTGGCCGCGCTGGACGGGCGCCTGGAGGTGCGCAGTCCGCCGGGCGGGCCGACGCTGGTGACCGCGGAGCTGCCGTGCGCGTGATCCTGGCCGAGGACTCCACCCTGCTGCGGGAGGGCCTGGTGCGGCTGCTGGCGGAGGAGGGGCACGAGGTGCTCGCCGCCGTCGGCGACGCGGACCGGCTGCTGGAGGCGGTCGCCGCCACCCCGCCGGACGTGGTGGTCGCCGATGTGCGGATGCCGCCGACCCACACCGACGAGGGACTGCGCGCGGCCCTGGAGATCCGCCGCAGCCGCCCCGAGGTGGGGGTGCTGGTGCTCTCCCAGTACGTGGAGAAGCGGTACGCGACGGAGCTGATGACGGAAGAGTCGGAAGGGGTGGGCTATCTGCTCAAGGACCGGGTCGTCCAGGTCGACGAGTTCCTGGACGCGCTGGAGCGGGTGGCCGCCGGACGCGCCGCCTTCGACCCGGAGGTCGTCCGGCAGCTGCTCGGCCGCACCACCCACGCCGACCCGCTGGCCCGGCTCAGTGCGCGGGAGCGCGCGGTGCTGGCCGAGATGGCGCAGGGGCACACCAACGCGGCCATCGCACGACGGCTGCACATCTCGCAGAGCGCGGTGGAGAAGCACACCAACGCGATCTTCGACAAGCTCGAGCTGGCGGGCGGAGGGGAGGGCTACTCCCGCAGGGTGCTGGCGGTCCTCCGCTACCTGGGCAGCTGATCCGCCGGGCCCGGCGGCGCGGTGTCAGCCGCAGCAGCCTCCGCCGCAGCAGCCTCCGCCCCCGCCGCCCGCGCGGGGGGCCGGTGCCGCCGCGGAGGCGGTGCCGCCGACGGCGACCGTGGAGAGGAGCTTGACCGTGTCGTCGTGACCCGCCGGGCAGGCCGCGGGAGCGGAGGACTCCGCCATCGGACGGCTCAGTTCGAACGTGTCGCCGCAGGTGCGGCAGCGGAATTCGTAGCGAGGCATGGGCACAGGTTAACCGGACCGGTGAGGAGGGGGCCGGTCAGTTGGCGCCTGCGCCCCGCTCCTCCCGGATCTGGGCCACCACACGGCTCGCGGTCTCCCGGACCGCCTCGGTCTCGGTGAGGAACTGCCAGTAGTCGGGGTGGCGGCCCTCCAGCCCGGCGACGGCGCGTTCCAGCCGGGCCACGGCGTCGTCGAGCGGGCGGGCGTGGCGCGGGTCGGGGGTGTTGCGGCCGGCCATGGCGAGCCGCTGGGCGTCCCGGATGGCGAACCGGGTGCGTTCGATCTCCTGCTCGGGGTCCTTCTGCACGGCGTTCAGCCGGCGCAGGCGGTCCCCGGCGGCGGACACGGCCTCGTCGGTGGTGTTCAGCAGGGCCCGCGCGGTGGACAGCAGGGCGGTGGCGTCGGGCCAGCGCTGTTCCTCGCGGGCGGCCCGGGCCTCGGCGAGCCGGGCCTCCGCCTGCCGCACGGTGCGCTCGGCGATCCCGGGCACGCCCTGGAGGTCCTGCCAGCAGGCGACGGTGAAGCGCCGGCGCAGTTCGCTCAGCACGGGTTCGACCTGCTCGGAGCGGGTGGTGAGGGCCTGGGCGCGGGTGCGCAGGGAGACCAGACGGCGGTCGATCTCGGCGGCTCGCTCCGGCAGCCGCTCGGCCTCCACGCGGATCGCCTCGGCCTCGCGGGTGACGCGCGCGGCCCGGTCCAGGGTGGCGGGCACGCCGTGCTGCCCGGCGCCCTGGTTCAGCTTGGTCAGCTCGGGGGAGAGGGCGGCCAGCCGGGCGGCGAGGTCGTCGGCCTTCAGCCCGGAGCCGCGGATGGCGTCGAGGGCCTGGGAAGCGGCGAGCAGTGCCTGCCGGGCGCGTTCGACGGCGGGCGCGAGCCGGGCGAGCTGGGTCTCGGCCTTGCCGAGCAGCGGGCCGAGCCCGTCGGCGAACCGGTCCAGGTCCTGCTTGACCCGTCCCAGCTCGTCCTTGGCGGCGTCCAGGTCGGCGCGCGCCCGGGAGGCCGTCGAGGCGTCCAGGTCGTCGCGGTCGAGGTCGTGGGCGTCGACGGCGCTGATGTAGCGGTGGCTGGCCTCGTCGATGCGCCGGCCGAGCGCGGCGAAGTCGTCGACGGCCCGGCGCGCGGCGGGCGAGTCGTCGACGGCGGTGATCGTCTCGATGGAGATCCGCAGGTCGCGCTGGGCGGTGTCGAGTTCGTAGAAGGCGGCGGCCGCGGCGTCCTTGGCGGCCTGCGCCTCGGCGCGCTGGTTCTCCGCGCGCCCGCCGAACCAGCGCCGGGTGCCGCCCCCGGCGAACGCGGCGGGCAGCACCAGCGCCGCGACCAGCGGAAGGACCGCGAGGGCGAGCGCGTCACGCAGGGGTCCGGGGGTGCGGCGGGCACGCCGTCCCGCCGGTCCGGGAAGGGAGCGGCGCATGCGAGGCACGCGCGGCTCCGACGGCGAGTACGGCTGTGCTGGTGTCGCCGTCACATCCCTCTCCCGTACTGTCGTTCGCCCTGCCCGTTGTCATTCTCCCACCGGTACAGGACGAACACACGGGTCCGTCAGTTCACCGTACGCACGGTGAGTTCGCCGTCGCCGGTGCGGGCGGTCACCACATGGGCGCTGGAGTCGTCGCGCGGTACGGACACGTCCTCGGCCCCGTCGCCGGTCGAGGTGTCCACGCGGTAGGCGCCACGCGGCAGCTCGATGGTCGTCGAACCGTCGCCGCTGCGGGACTCCACCCGGTCGGGCAGGGCGGTGAGCACGAGGTGCACGGAGCCGTCGCCGCTGTGGGCGCGCACGGTGCGGGAGGAGACCTCGGCGCGCACCGGTCCGTCGCCGCTGCGCAGCTCCAGCGGGCCGCTGGTGTCCGTGACGCGGACCGGGCCGTCCTTGGTGCGGATGGTCAGCGCGTCGTGGAAGCCGCCGGCCCGGACGCTGCCGTCGTCGCTCTCGACGGTGACGCCGACGCCGCGCGGCACCTCGATGCGGTGCTTGGTGGAGCAGTCGGCGACGACGCCGGAGCACTTCTCGCGCAGCACCAGCCGGTCGCCGTCCATGGACCAGGTGACCTCCGGGTCGGAGCCGAGGGCGACGGTGCCCCGGAACCAGCGGGTGACCGCGATCTCGCCCGCCGGCTGCTTGTCGGAGGCGACGATCTCCAGGGCGGATTCGTCGGAGTCGATGGTCAGACTCGCCCCGGCCAGGTCGAAGGTGCGGTGGTCGGGCTCGTCGTCGTCGGCCGCCGACGCCCCGCAGGCGCTCAGCGCCGCGCCGAGCACCACGGCGGCCCCGGCGAGCGCGAGGCCACGCGCCCGTACGGTGCCGAGGACGCCGGAGGCGCGGGCGGACGCGGCGGTGCGGGCGGTGGCGGGCATGACGGGCTCCCCCTGGGCATACGGCTGACGGGCGAACGGCCGCGCGGTGCGGCGGCGTCGGACGTCCTCGACCGTACGGAGGCGGGGGCCGCGGGGGGATCCGGCCGACCGGCGGATCCGGGGTGGGGATATCCCCCCGGGCCGGGGCGTACGGGGTTTGCGGGACCGTGACCCCGGCCATGTAGGCTGTCCACTCGACCCGGGCGGCGAGCACGGGCGAGGGTGCGTAGCTCAGGGGTAGAGCGCCTGCCTTACAAGCAGGATGTCGGCGGTTCGAAACCGTCCGCGCCCACACATGACAGGGCCCCCGGAGCATCTCCGGGGGCCCTGTGCCGTCGGGGAGCCACGGCGACTCCCCGGGGGCTACGGCGACTGCCCCTCGTCCGGGCTCCCCTGGACGTGCTTCAGCGCGGAGCGGGCCTGCACGCGGTCGGTGCCGGTGACCTCGGACCAGTAGCGGTGGGTGCTGACGAACACCGCGAGCTCGTGTTCGCGGCGGCGGAGCTTCTCGACCTCGGCCTGCTCGTCCTCGGTCCAGCCGGGCGAGGCGGGGCGCTCGATCTTGCGCCAGCCGTGGTCGTCGCTGAACCCGTCGAGGGGTTCGACCGACCAGGGGAGCCGCTTCAGCAGGGCCGACAACTCGGCCCGGACCTGATGCAGTTCCTCCTGACCGGCGAGGAGGTCACTCGGAAAGTCATAGGTCGCAGCCACGGCCCAATGATACGCCTGTTCGAATATGGGTGGCGAGTTGTGCAAGGGTCTTCACTTCGTGGCCCCGGACGGCGGAAGGCGCGAGACTGGGGTCATGTGCCGGAGTATCAAGACCCTGCGTCCGCCCGTGCTCCCCGAGGAGGCCACGGAGGAGGACATCCGCGCCGCCGCCCTGCAGTACGTGCGGAAGGTGTCCGGCTTCCGGGCGCCGGCCGCCCACAACCGCGAGGTGTTCGACCGCGCGGTCGAGGCGATCGCCGAGGCCACGGCCGAACTGCTGGAGGACCTGGAGGTCCGGGGCGCCCCGGACCGCCGGGCGGCGAACCGAGCGGCGTCATCCGGTCGCTGAGCCGCCGTCACCCTGCCCCGGGGGCTACCGCGCCTCCGACGCCTGCGGCTTGCGCATCAGGTAGCCCGCGCCCGCGCCCGCCGCGAACAGGGCGCCCACGGACACCGCCGTGGCCAGCCAGGTGGCGCCGAGCCACTGGCCGCCCAAGTAGCCGAGGGCGACGCTGTAACCGGCCCAGGACAGGCCCGCCAGGGCGGACCAGGGCAGGAAGTCGCGGGCGCGGCGGCGGGCGGCGCCGGCGCCGAGCGAGACCACCGAGCGGCCGGCCGGCGCGAACCGCGCGAGGACGACGAGACCGCCGCCGCCCCGGGCCAGCGCCGCGCCGAGGCGTTCCTGCGCGCCCCGCAGCCGGCTGGAGCGGGCGAGGGCCCGGTCCAGCCGGGCGCCGCCGCGCCAGGCGAGGCGATAGGCGACCAGGTCGCCGAGGACGGAGGCGGTGGCGGCACAGAGCGTCAGCACCAGGATGTCGGGCACGTAGGCGGCGGTGCTCGCGGCCGCCGCGGTGGCCGCGGCGATCACCAGCACCCCGCTGGGCAGCACCGGAAGGAACACGTCGAGCAGGACCGACAGGGCCACCACCGCGTAGATCCACGGGCTGCCGACCAGTGACCCGACACTCTCCACTCGCACTCCCCGTACGCCCCCGTGGGCCCGTGCCTGCCGCGCTGTCGCGGCGGAGGCGGCAGGAGTGGCAGGAGAAGCCGATGACAGCCATACAGCGTACGCGCGGCAAGTGACGGAAAGGTCACGGGGGGTTCGCGCGCCCGCCGCCCGCAGTTCGCGCGCCCGCCGCCCACCGGCGTCCCGCGCCCGCGCGCCGAGGCGCCCGCACACAAGGCGTCCGCACACCAAGGCGCCCCCCGCGCGGTGTGCGGCGGGGGGCGTCCGGTGCGACTCGGTGGTCCCGTTGGGGAGGCGGGCGCCGTGGGGAGGCGTCGGCGGTCGTGCGGGTGGGTGAGGTGATGCGGTGCGGTCAGGCGGCCACAGGGGTCTGCTCCGCCGGCCGCCCGTCCCGCGCGGAGGCGCGCCGGACGAGCAGGCGGTCCAGGCCGAAGGCGCCGGACCCGGTGAAGATCAGCAGGAACATGGCCCAGCAGTACATGGCCGCGCCCTCGCCGTGGTTCTCGATCGGCCAGAGGGCCTCGGGCTGGTGCACCTTGAAGTACGCGTACGCCATCGCGCCGGACGATATGAAGGCGGCGGCCCGGGTGGCGAGGCCGAGCAGGACGAGCCCGCCGCCGACGAGTTCGATCACGGCGGCGTACCAGCCCGGCCAGGCGCCGGTCTCGACGGTGCCGCCGCCGCCGTCCATGCCGCCGAACAGGCCGAGCAGGGACACGGCGCCGTGGCAGGCGAAGAGCAGGCCGACGACCATGCGGAACAGGCCCAGGGCATAGGGCTGGGCGCTGGTGAGGCGTCCGTTCATGGGGGGTCTCCTTCGGTCAGGCCGGCCCCCGGACGAGGCCGGGTCCTGGGGCGGAACCGAGTCGGAATCCCACGTTAGGTGCACCTAAATCTTGCTTGCAAGTTCAACATCTGGCCACGGCTTCGGCCCCTTTTGCTCCCCTCCCGCACGCCCCCGTCGCACGTCACCACGCGCCCCGCCGCACCTCCTTGATCGGAGGGATGACCGGAACCGCCCCCCGTTGCACAGCGGACTCACAGGTGTCTGCGGGTCTCAGCGGCTCAACCGCCGTTCCGTCACGCGCCGCAGCCGCACCCCGGCCTCCTCCTGCTGGGCGTGCTCCAGCCGCAGCACCGCGGTACGCCCCCGGGTGGCCAGCGTCATGAGCTGGTTGCCGAACCACGGCCCGCCCGTCCTGCGCCAGTGGACCGGCGGCCGTCCCAGACCGCCGTGCCGCGCGAACACCCGTCCCAGCCCCCGGGCGGCGGCGCTCCAGCCGAAGCGGAAGCCCATCCGCATCGAGGCGGGGATGGAGTTGTGGACCGGGGAGCAGGTCAGCTGCACCACCCGTGCCCGCGGCTCCGCGCGCCCCGGCCACTGCGGCTCGGCGACATAGGCGTGGTGGACGTCCCCGGACAGCACGCACACCGTGGCGGGCGCGTCCGGGCCGCTGCCCGCGTCGGCGAGCAGCTCCGCCAGCTCGCCGAACGAGTCCGGGAACGCCGACCAGTGCTCCAGGTCCGCCGCGCGCCGCAGCTTCTCCCCGAGCCGCGCCCAGCGCGGGCCCTTGTCGCCCCGGCACAGCACGGAGCTCCACACCTCGACGTCGTGCACCAGGTGGGGGAGCAGCCAGGGCAGCGACGTGCCGACGAGCAGGTGGTCGTAGGAGCCGCGGCCGTCGAAGACCTGGGAGCGCAGCCAGTCGGCCTCGCCCGGGTCGAGCATCGAGCGCCGCCCCTCCTCGAGCACCCGGGCCGCGCGGCTGTCCACCATGACCAGCCGCACCCGGCCGAAGTCGCGCCGGTAGCTCCAGCGCACAGCCGTCGCGTCGGCCTCCGCCTCGGCGGCGAAGTCACGCAGCGCGGCGGTGCCGTCGGGACCCTCCCGTACGGCCGCGTGGACGGGGTCGGCGTCGGCGTCGGCGGGGGAGAGGTTGCCCAGGTGCTGGTACACCCAGTACGACATCAGTCCGCTGAGCACCCGCTCCCGCCACCACGACGTGGCGCGCATGTCCTCGACCCAGGAGGCGGAGGTGTTCCAGTCGTCGATCACGTCGTGGTCGTCGAAGATCATGCAGGTGGGGACGGTGGACAGCAGCCAGCGCACCTGCGGGTCGAGCCAGGACTCGTAGTAGAGGTGGGTGTACTCCTCGTAGTCCGCCACCTGGCTGCCGGGCGGCTCGCTCAGGTCGCGGCGCGCGGCGAGCCACTCCCTCGTGGCCTCGGAGGTCTCGTCGGCGTACACCTGGTCGCCGAGCAGCAGCAGGACGTCGGGCCGCTCGCCCTCGGGGTCGGCGGCGATGCGCTTGGCGAGGGCGTCCAGGGCGTCGGGCCCCACCGGGTCGGGCTCGCCGGTGGGCGGCGAGGCCCAGCGGCAGGAACCGAAGGAGATGCGCGCCCGGTCGTCGGAGGCGGGGGTGCGGATCACCGAGGGCGGGAGCGACGGGAACGGCTCCTGGGCGGAGGGCCACACGCGCTCGCCGTCGACGACGACCTCGTACGGGGTGGCCGTGCCCGGGGTGAGGCCGGTGACCCGGACCAGCGCGTAGTGGTGGCCGCACACCTGGAAGGTGCCGGAGGTCCCGCCCACGCCGTCCGGGCAGCGCACCTCGACGGTGCCCGGTCCGTCCGTCTCCGCCCAGACGGTCGCGGACGACCCGTCGACGTACCTCAGCAGCGGTCCGAGCCGCAGTCCGGCCATGATGACCCCTTCCTCCGTAGCCCCGTACGGTACGCAGCGACGGAGGCCACCGGGAAGATCGGCGCACCCGGCGGTTCGGACCGCGCTGCCTCAGCAGTTGTTGAGGTACCCCTGGAGGGCGGACTTCTCGGCCGAGTCGACGGCCAGGTCGTAGTGGTACTTCACCTGGACCCACGCACGGACGTACGTGCAGCGGTAGGCCGTGCGGGACGGCATCCAGGTGGCGGGGTCCTGGTCGCCCTTGGCCTGGTTGACGTTGTCGGTGACGGCGAGGAGCTGCGGGCGGGTCAGGTCGTTGGCGAAGGCCTGGCGCCGGGCGGTGGTCCAGGAGCCCGCGCCGGAGTCCCAGGCCTCGGCGAGCGGCACCAGGTGGTCGATGTCCACGTCGGAGGCGGCGGACCAGGTGGCGCCGTCGTACGGGGAGTACCAGCTGCCGCTGGTGGCGGCGCAGGCGGAGTCGGTGACGACGTTCGAGCCGTCGCGCTTGAGGACCGTCTCGCGGGTGTTGCAGCTGCCGCTGATCGTGACCCAGTGCGGGAACAGGTCGCGGTCGTAGCCGGTGCGGCTCTCGGTGCGCACGGGGAGGGTGGCGAGGTAGCCGCGCGCGGTGGCGGCGCTCACCGGGGTGGGGAGGGCGGCGGAGGCGGCCGGGGCGTTGAACAGCCCGGCGGAGGCTATGAGTCCGGTGAGCGCCGCGGCTATGCTGAGCCGTCGACGCGCGTAGAGCTTCGACATGCGAACTCCCTTGAGGGGTGCGGGCGTTGGCGTGCGTGCGGGGGAATGCTCGCGGCGCCGTGTTGCCGGGAGGCGAGGGTCCGGTAAGAAGCTAATGACGCGTTCATGACACGTCTATGGTTCGGTGTGAAGTTTCCGCGCACGGTGGTGCGCGCGGCCGGGCCCGGCGCCCGTCTCCCGGGTCCGGGCGGACCTCGCGTACGATGGACGGCGCAGAAGGGGAGTAGCCCTGTGCCGGACCGTCGACATACTGCTCAGCCCGCCTGAGCCGGCGCCCGGAGGCAGACCCGTGAGGGTCCTGCCGGCGAGACCTTCGGCAAGCAGTGCACGCCCGCGCCGTACGGCACGGGCGTCGAAGTGTGCTGCCGTGCCGAGGCGTCTTGCGCGCAAGCTCATCACTCTCGGCGGGGCGGCCCCGACCGATCGAGGAACCGTTGATCAGCCTGACCGTGACGGCCGTCGTCTTCGGCGTCGTCTTCCTGGCCGAACTGCCCGACAAGACCGCGCTCGCCGGCCTCGTCCTCGGCACCCGCTACCGCGCCTCCTACGTCTTCGCCGGCGTCGCCGCCGCCTTCGCGGTGCACGTCGCGCTGGCCGTGGCGGCGGGCAGTGTGCTGACCCTGCTGCCGCAGCAGCTCGTGCACGCGCTCACGGGTGTGCTCTTCCTCGCCGGCGCGGCGATGCTGCTGCTCAAGAAGGACGAGGGCGAGGAGGAGGTCCGCAAGCCGGAGGACCAGTCCTTCTGGAAGGTCGCCGGGGCAGGATTCATGCTCATCCTGGTCGCCGAGTTCGGCGACCTGACGCAGATCATGACGGCCAACCTCGCCGCCCGCTACGACGACCCGCTCTCCGTGGGCCTGGGGGCCGTGCTGGCGCTGTGGGCGGTGGCCGGCCTCGGCATCGTCGGCGGCAAGGCGCTGATGAAGCGGGTGCCGCTGAAGCTGATCACGCGGATCGCGGCGCTGCTCATGCTGGGCCTGGGCGTGTGGAGCCTGTGGGAGGCGGTCGCCGGGTGACCGGGGGCCGTCCCGTCGGTGAACACCCCGTGGGGGCGGTGGCGGAACGTGGGGTACGTTTTGTACCGTGGATGAACAAAGTGGCTCCCGCCCGTTTTCCCTGACCGGCGGGCGGGGCCGCTCTGTCCCGCACGGAATCCGTCCCCACGGTCCGCACGGGATCCGTGTCCCCACGGTCCCGTACTCCCCGCCTTGGAGCAGCCGATGACGGCCACCACCGCCGTACTCCCCGCCCGCGCCCTCCTGCTGGACATGGACGGCACCCTCGTCAACTCCGACGCCTCGGTCGAGCGCATCTGGCGCCGTTGGGCCGAGCGCCACGGGCTGGACGGCGACGAGGTCATGAAGGTGGTGCACGGCCGGCAGGGGTACGCCTCCATGGCCCTGCTGCTGCCGGACCGGCCGATGGAGCAGAACCACGCGGAGAACGCCCGGCTGCTCGCGGAGGAGACCGCGGACACCGAGGGCGTCGTCGCGATACCGGGCGCCCGCGCGTTCCTCGCCTCCCTCCACGGGCTGCCGCACGCGCTCGTCACGTCGGCGGACGTCGCCCTGTCCACGGCGCGGATGGCCGCCGCCGGGCTCGAACAGCCCGCGGTGCGGATCACCGCCGAGTCGGTCGGCGCGAGCAAGCCCGACCCGGAGGGCTTCCTGAAGGGCGCGGCGGAGCTGGGCGTCGACCCGGCCGACTGCGTCGTCTTCGAGGACTCCGGCGCGGGGATCGCCGCGGGGCGCGCCGCCGGGATGCGGGTGGTCGGCATCGGCCCGCGGGCCGGCTTCCACCAGCCGGACGTCGTCGTCCGGGACCTGACCCAGGTGCGGGTCGAGCGCACGCCGGAGGGGACGATCCGGCTGCACGTCTCCGCGTGAGGGGCGACCGGCTCCGGTGACGCGGTCCCGTCAGGGCGCCTGGGTCTCCGTCTCCAGGCGGCTGCGGGTCTGCGGGCCGTACACACCCAGTTCCTCGGTGATGCCGCGGGACCACTGGTAGTGGCGCACGCCTTCCTCCACCCGGTGGCTGTACCGGCCGTCGAGGTCGCCGTGGTACAGCCACAACTGGCGCAGACGCTGCTGGAGTTCGACGACCCCCGGTCCCCGGTCGCCGCGCCGCAGCACGGGGGCGGCGCCGGCCGGCTCCTCCGGCTCCGGGGCCGCCGCGGGCGCGGAGGACGCGGCGCCGGCCGACGGGGTCGCCGACGGCTCGGCGGACGCGGACGGGCTCGGCGCGGAACTGGACGCCGAGGGCGACGGGGACCCGGACGCGCTCGCACTCGCGCTCGCGGACGGGGAGCCCGAGACGGACGCGGACGCGGTGGGGGAGGCGGACGAGGCGTCGGGGGACGGCTCCGCCGAGGGGGCCGCGGACGACGCGTCCGGCACGCTCGCCCTGATGTCGTCCGGGGCGGCGGTGTTCCGCGACGGCGTGTCGTACGAGAACAGCCCGCTCGCCCAGCCCGCCGCGCCCAGGACGGCCACGACCGCGCCGGACGCCGCGATCAGCGCGCCGCGCCTGCGGCGGTCGCGCGGCGCGGTGGCGTCGGGCCGGGGGACGGCCGCTTCCGCGGGCACCGCCGCTTCCGCGGGCACCGCGCGGAGCGGACGCGTGGCGTCGTCGAAGAGGCCCAGATCGTCGGCGTTCGGCCGTGCGGTGCCGGGGGCGAGGGGCGTGGGCAGCACGGACGTGCGGTCGTCGGCGCCGGGGGCGACGGTCTTCCGCGCGGCCGTGGCGTCGTCGAGTCCGGGGGCGGCCGCCGGGGCGGGGGCGCCGGGCGCGGCTGCGGCGCCGGACTTCTCGGCGTCGGATTTCTCGGCGCCGGGCGCCGCGCCGGCGGGGCGGACGGCGCGCAGCGTCATGGTGGCGTCGGGGGCCTCCGGGCCGGCGGTTTCCGCCGGCGCCCGCCGTCCGCCGGGCGCGCCGGCGCCGGCCCGGTCGGCGGTGCCGGGTGCCGCGTCGGCGTGGCCGCCGGTGTGCGCGGCCCCCGTACGGGGCGTCCCCCCGGCGCCGGCGGCTCCCCCCGCTCCGGCTCCCCCCGCTTCGGACGCGGCCGCGGAGCCGGGCGCTGCCCTGCCGGTCCCCGCGACGTCGGGGCGTACGGCCTCCGGGGCCGTGGTGGCGTCGGGCGCTCCCGCACCCTCGCTCACGGGTGTCCGGGAAGCCTCGGGCGCCTCGGGGGCGGGCGGCGCGCCCGGTTCCGTCGCCTGGGGCGACCCGTCCGGCGTAGTGCTGCCCGGGCGGCCGTTCAGGTCGACGTAGGGGCGTATCCGCAGGGGGTCGAAGTCCTCCGCCGCGGCCGCCTCCGCCGTGCGGGCGTCGCGGAGGGCGTCGGAGGCGCGTCGGGTGCAGCCGCACGACGGAGTGTTGTCGGTGTTCCTGGGCGCACCGCATTCCGGGCACGGGTGCCCGTCCGGCTGGTCCACGTGTCGTCCCTCCCCTCGCGAACTCCAGAGATTATGCAGATCATCTTCACACTCGCATCCGCGCGCCCCCGGAATCAGAACTTCCGGTAGGACTCAACAGGCCATATGCGGTCACTCCGATCACGATGGAGGGTGGAACGAGAACCTCTGGAGGTCTGCATGGCCGGGGACGCGCACCGTTCGGCGTCGGGCAAGGGATCCGCACGACCCGCACGGCCCGCACCGCCGGAGGGTTCGACGGGGACGGGCGGCGCCGGCGAGGACCAGGTGTCCGGCAGCGTCCTGCTGTCGATCGGCGCGCTGCTGCTCGGCCTGCTGCTGGCCGCCCTCGACCAGACGATCGTCTCCACCGCCCTGCCGACCATCGTCAGCGAGCTGGGCGGCCTGGAGCACCTGTCCTGGGTGGTCACCGCCTACCTGCTGGCGTCCACGGCCGCGACCCCGCTGTGGGGCAAGCTCGGCGACCAGTACGGCCGCAAGCGTCTCTTCCAGACCGCCATCGTCATCTTCCTGGTCGGGTCCGTGCTGTGCGGGGTGGCGCAGGACATGCCCCAGCTGATCGGGTTCCGCGCGTTGCAGGGCCTCGGCGGCGGCGGACTGATCGTGCTGTCGATGGCGATCGTCGGCGACCTGGTGCCGCCCCGCGAACGCGGCCGCTACCAAGGCCTGTTCGGGGCGGTGTTCGGCGCGACGAGCGTGCTCGGGCCGCTGCTCGGCGGGCTGTTCACCCAGCATCTGAGCTGGCGCTGGGTGTTCTACATCAACGTGCCCGTCGGGATTGTCGCGCTCGCCGTCATCGCCGCCGTGCTGCACATCCCCCGCCGGTCGGCCAAGCACGTGATCGACTACCTGGGCACCTTCCTCATCGCCTCCGTCGCCACCTGTCTGGTGCTGGTCGCCTCCCTCGGCGGAACCACCTGGGCCTGGGCGTCGCCGCAGATCATCGGACTCGCGGTGCTGGGCGCCGTGCTGATCGTCGCCTTCGTGGCGGCGGAGCGCCGGGCCGCCGAACCGGTGCTGCCGCTCAAGCTGTTCCGCGTGCGGACCTTCACCCTGTCCGCCGTGATCAGCTTCATCGTCGGCTTCGCGATGTTCGGCGCGCTGACCTATCTGCCGACCTTCCTCCAGGTGGTCCACGGCATCAGCCCGACCCTGTCCGGGGTGCACATGCTGCCGATGGTGGCGGGCATGCTGCTGTCCTCCACCGGCTCCGGGCAGATCGTCAGCCGCACCGGCCGCTGGAAGGTGTTCCCGATCGCGGGCACCGCCGTCACCGCCGTCGGACTGCTGCTGCTCCACCAGCTCGACACGCAGAGCTCCACCGCGGTGATGAGCGCGTTCTTCTTCGTCTTCGGCCTCGGCCTCGGCCTGGTCATGCAGGTCCTGGTGCTGATCGTGCAGAACGCCGTCCCCTACGAGGACCTCGGCGTCGCCACCTCCGGGGCGACCTTCTTCCGGTCCATCGGCGCCTCGTTCGGCGTCGCCGTGTTCGGCGCGATCTTCACGGGCCGGCTCGACGACCAGCTCACCGCCGCCCTCCGCGGCGCGGATCTGCCGCCCGGCGTCTCGCCCGGGACGCTGGAGGCCGACCCGCGCGGCATCGGCGCGCTGCCGCCCGCCCTGCGCCCCGCCGCGCTGGACGCCTACTCCACGGCCATCACCGACGTCTTCCTGTACGCCGTGCCGATCGCGCTGCTGGGCTTCGCGCTGGCCTGGTTCCTCAAGGAGGACCCGCTGCGCGCCTCGGTCACCGCGCCCGACGCCTCCGAGACCCTGGCCCCGAACCCGGTGGAGCGCTCCTCGCACGACGAGGTGTGCCGCGCGCTGTCGGTGCTCGCCACCCGCGAGGGGCGCCGGGAGATCTACCGGAGGATCACCGACCGCGCGGGCTACGACCTGCTGCCCGCGTCGAGCTGGCTGCTGCTGCGGATGCGCCGCCACGGCTCGGTGGAACCGGCCCGGCTCGCCGAGCGCAACCCCGTCCCGCTGGACGTCGTCCTGGAGGCGTCGCGGCAGGTCGAGAGCCGGCACCTCGCCGTGCGCCGGGGCATGGACATGGTGCTCACCGACGAGGGCCGCGAGGTGAGCGAACGGCTGGCACGGGCGCGCGAGGAGTCGCTGGCCGAGCTGCTGGGCGACTGGTGGGGGGCGGACCGCCCGACCGACCTGGTGCAGCTCGTGCACGAGCTCAACGACGAGCTGTGCGGCTCCCGTGAGGAACGCCCCCGGGGCGCCCGCGCGGTGACCCCGGCGCGCTGAGGACCCCCTGCCCGCCCGGGCTCAGGCGAGCCGCTTGGCGAACCAGTGCTCGGCGTACGGCTCGTCGTTGTGCGGCCCGGTCTCCGTGTAGCCGAGGCGGGCGTACAGGGCGCGGGCCTCGACCAGGTCGCCGCGGGTGTCCAGGATCATCCGGCGGGCGCCGCGGGCCCGCGCCGCCTCCTCGGCGGCCCGCACCAGCAGCGCCGCACCGCCCCGGCCGCGCATCCGCTCGTGCAGGAACACCCGGGTCAGCTCGGCGGCCGTGCCGTCCGGTGACAGCCGGATCCCGGCGCTGCCCGCCGGCGCGCCCGCGTACCGCGCGATCAGCAGCAGCCCGCGCGGCGGGACGAGGTCGGCGCCCGACGCGGCGGCGATCTCCCGCTCCAGCTCGTCCGGGTCGGTCCGGCGCCCCTCGTGCCGCAGGTACCAGCGGTCGCTGACCTCCGTGTAGTACGCCCGCCAGAGCGCGAGGGCGGCGGGCGAGTCGGGGCGTTCCGGGGCGACGGTCCAGGTCATGGCGGCATTGTCGGTCCCCGGCAGGGCGTCCGCGCAAGCGGGTCGGGGCGGCGGGGGACGCCGGTGGCGGGGGCGGGCGTCTGCGCCGCGCAGTTTGTGCGCGGTGCATCGGGCAACCCGATGGGCGAACCGGCTCGCGAGGAGTGCCGGTTGGGACGAGAACCCCCGGAAGGCATCATGTCCACTGGCCTGATCATTGCGTTGATCGTGATTGTCGCGGTCGTTGTCGCCGTCGCGGCCGTCCTGACCCTGCGCGCACGCGGCCCGCGACACGGAGCGAACCTCAAGCGGCGCTTCGGTCCCGAGTACGAGCGTGCCGTCGCACGGCACGACGGGGACACCAGGGCCGCCGAGCGGGAGCTGGCCGAGCGCGTGGAGCGCCACGGCTCCCTCCAGGTACGGCCGCTGGAGCCGGCCGAGCGTGAGCGCTACGAGGCGCGCTGGACGGCCGCGCAGGAGCGGTTCGTCGACGCTCCGCGCGAGGCGGTCGTCGAGGCGGACCGGCTGATCGCCGAACTCGCCGGCACGCGCGGCTTCCCCGCCGGCGAGCAGTACGAGGAGCAGGTCGCCGCGCTGTCCGTGCACCACGCCCACCACGTCGAGGGCTACCGCCGCGTGCACCGCGTCGCGCGGGCCCACCCGGACGGCGCGCACGACGGCAGCGCCGGCACGGAGGAGATGCGCGAGGCGATGGTCGAGGCGCGGGCGCTGTTCGAGGAACTGGTCCGGCCGTCACGGCACGACGGCGCACGCCGTGGCGTCGCCGGCGGCCGTGCCGCCGCCCCCGCCACCCACCGCGGCGAGCAGCGCACCCCGTCGCTGCTGCACCGCCGCCAGGCGAAGGAGAGCTGATCGTCATGCCCGACGCACCCCGTCACACCCAGGACACCTGGATCCCCCGGGGTCCGGGGGCCGCCCCGGACGCCCCGGCCACCGGCCCCGCTTCCGCGGACCCCGGCCACGAGGCGGCCACGCCCGACCGCAAGACGGACGCCGCCCGTACGGGGGACACCTTCCCGCGCCGTGGGGGCGCGGACTCCACCGCCGGCCTCGGCGGGACGGACGCCCCGTACGGCACGGACACCTTCCCGGGAGGCACGGACACCACTCACCGTCCCGGCGGCACGGAGACCTCTCACCGTCCCGGCGGCACGGAGACCGGTTCCGCCGGGCCCCGGAGCCCGCTGGTCGCCGCCCACCCGCAGACCGGCGCCGGCACGCACGGCACCGCACCCGGCACGACCGGCCGCACCGCCGTGCCCGGCCCGGACGGCGCCGGCGCCCACACGGCCGGCGCCGGACCGGACGGCACCGGACCGGACGGCACCGGACCGGACGGCACCGGCGACCACGGCTCCGCGCCCGGCGCGAAGGGAGGGTCCGGGCACACCGGTCACCACGGCCCCGACGCCCGTCTGCTCACCGACGACACCTGTGACCGTCTCTCCGCGCGGCTGCGGCAGGCCGTGGCCGGGTTCGTGGACCGGCCGCGGGACGCCGTCGAGGAGGCGGACCTCGTCCTGCACGAGCTCACCGAGCGGCTGACCGACGCGCTCACCGAGCGCCGCCGTGCCCTCGCGCAGAACTGGCGGACGCCCGCCCAGGGCGACCCGAAGGACGGTTCCGCGCCGGCCGCCGACACCGAGCAACTGCGGCTCGCGCTGCGGGACTACCGCGAACTGGCGGAGCGCCTGCTAGCCGTCTGAGCCGTCCCGCCCGCCCTGTCCGTCCGACGCCGCCCGGCGCTCCCGCCACCGGCGTACGACGTCCTCGACGTCGTACGGCTTCTTGCCCAGCGGGGGGCCGGGCGGCGGCTTGAACATCATGTCGCTGATCTTCGCGTTGATCTCCGCGAGGATCTTCCGCACGATCCGCTCGGAGGGGGCCGCGAGCGCCGCCTCCAGCGCGTCCTCGGCCTCCTTGCGCAGGGCCAGCGTCGGCGGCAGCACCGACATGCCCTCGCGGGCCATCTTCCGCTTCACCCACCACAGTTCGTCGTAGGCGCTCTCGACCTCGCGCGGCAGCGGTCTGCCCGCGCCCTCGAGCCGTTCGAACTCCCCGCGCGCGTCGGCGTCGCGGATCTGCTTGTCGACCCAGCTCTCGAAGTCGACGCCGGGTGGCTTCCGCTCGGTCATGAGGCCATTGTGCCGGACGCGGTACGGCCGGGCGTTTTATCATGCGGCGGCGGGCAGCCGATCCGGCCGCTCCGGTCCCCAGGACCTCTCAGGAGGAGCGCACGTGCTCGAACTCACCATGGCCGCGGTGTCCGCGGCGGAAGCGGGCGCGACGGCCGGGATGCTCATGGCCGACGCGCCCAGCGAGCCGGGCACGGTGCTGCGGGTGGGCCGGGACACGTCCCTGTGCCGGCTGACGACGCCCGACGACTGGCTGTTCGTGTCCCGCGTGCACCTGGAGTTCCGGTGCGCGCAGGACGGCGGCTGGCACCTGACCTGGCTGCGCGGCTCGCTGCCGGAGCCGTCGTCCGAGGTGCGGCTGACCGTCGGGGAGCACGCCCGGCCGGTCGCGTACGGCGGGACCGTGCCGCTACCCCGGGGCGGCAGCGGGGAGATCGTGATCCAGGACCGCACCGCCCCGCGCAGCGTCAACGTGGGCTTCTACCACGAGGTGTGAGCCGCGGGGCGTGGGCCGCCCGCCCGCTCGGCCCACCACGCGCGCCAGCGCGAAGCCGTCGTACTCCTTGGCGCCGACCGTCTGCAGCGCTGAGCCGCGGGTGGCTGCCGAACAGGTCCAGGGCGGCCCGGGTGCCCACCACGTCCGGGTCGGTGTTCGCGGGGTCGGCGACCCGGCCGCCGCGCACCACGTTGTCGAGGACGATCAGGCTGCCCGCGGCCGTCAGCCGCAGCGCCCACTCGACGTGGTGCGGGTTGTTCGCCTTGTCGGCGTCGATGAACACCAGGTCGAACGGCGGCGGGTGCTCGTCCGCGAGCTTCGGCAGCGACTCCAGCGCCGGACCGACCCGCACCTCGGCCCGCTCGGCGAGACCGGCGCGGGCGATGTTGCGGAGCGCGACCTCGGCGTGCCGGGGGGCGTGCTCCAGGGTCACCAGCCGTCCGTCGGCGGGCAGGGCGCGGCCCAGCCAGATGGTGCTGTAATAACCGCCGAGCGTGCCGATCTCCAGGACGCGCCGGGCGCCCCGGAGCTGGGCGAGGAGCTGGAGCAGCTTGCCCTGGAGCGGGGAGACGGCGATGGGCGGCAGACCGGCGGCGTCGCTGTCGCGCAGCGCCGCCGCCAGGGCCTC
The DNA here is from genome assembly GCF_044763335.1 of Streptomyces sp. NPDC096105. NCBI lineage: Bacteria > Bacillati > Actinomycetota > Actinomycetes > Kitasatosporales > Streptomycetaceae > Streptomyces > Streptomyces sp. NPDC096105. Next base: position 467,432 of record NZ_JBIWGC010000001.1, on the reverse strand, counting down.
GTCCGGGTCGTCGCCCAGGAGCCGCCCGGTGAGGTAGCCGTCCACCGCGTTCCAGGTCCGCGTCTCGCTCATGCGGGTGTGCCTTCCGTCGGGCCGCCCGGTCCCGCCCGGCCGGATCGGCTGTCGAAGACACGGGGCGCGGCGCCGGGCCGTCAGACCTTTTCCGGGGGTGTCCCGGGCTCGAGCGACGGCGGCGAGCCGGGCAGCGGGCGGCCCGCCGACTCGGCCATGCGCCACACCGCGAACCCGCCGATCACGGCGGCCGCCATCATGTAGTAGGCGGGCATCATCACGTCGCCGGTCGCGCCGATCAGGGCGGTGACCACCAGCGGGGTGGTGCCGCCGAACAGGGACACCGAGACGTTGAAGCCGATGGACAGCGAGCCGTAGCGGACCCGGGTGGGGAACAGCGCGGGCAGCGCGGACGGCATCGCGGCGGTGAAGCAGACCAGCAGCAGGCCGAGCGCGCCCAGGCCGGCGGCGACCGCGAGCAGTCCGCCGTCGCGGATCAGCAGCAGCGCGGGCACGGACAGCACGAGGAACCCGGCGCAGCCGGCCGCGATCACCGGGCGGCGGCCCACCCGGTCGGTCAGCGCGCCCGCGAACGGCTGGACGGCCATCATCAGCACCATCACGCCGAGCACGACGACCAGGCCGTGCGTGGTGTCGTAGCCCAGCTCGCCGGTGAGGTAGCTCGGCATGTACGACAGCAGCATGTAGTCGGTGACGTTGAAGACCAGCACCAGGCCGACGCACAGCAGCAGCGCGCGCCACTGGCCGGTGATCATCTCGCGCAGCGGCACCTTCGGGCGCTCGGTCCCGGCCTTGGCGGCCTCGGCGGCGAAGGCGGGGGTCTCCTCCAGCCGCATGCGCAGGTAGAGGCCGATGACGCCCATCGGTCCGGCGATCAGGAACGGAATGCGCCAGCCCCAGGAGAGCAGGGCGTCCGTGGACAGCAGCGCGGTCATCAGCGTCACCAGGCTCGCGCCGCCGACGTACCCGGCGAGCGTGCCGAACTCCAGCCAGCTGCCGAGGAAGCCGCGCCGTTTGTCGGGGGCGTACTCGGCGATGAAGGTGGAGGCGCCCGCGTACTCGCCGCCGGTGGAGAAGCCCTGCACCAGGCGGGCCGCCAGCAGCAGGATCGGGGCGCCCACGCCGATCGCGGCGTAGGAGGGGATCAGGCCGATGGCGAAGGTGCCCGCGGCCATCATGATCATCGTGAGGGCGAGGACCTTCTGCCGCCCCACGCGGTCGCCGAGCGGGCCGAAGACCATGCCGCCGAGCGGGCGGACCAGGAAGGCCGCGGCGAAGGCGCCGAACGTGGAGAGCAGCTGGGCGGTGGCGTCGCCCGAGGGGAAGAAGACCTTGCCCAGGGTGACGGCGATGTAGCTGTAGACACCGAAGTCGAACCATTCCATCGCGTTGCCGAGCGCGGCCGCCTTCACGGCACGCCTGACGAGCGCGGGGTCGGTGACCGTCGGGGGACCGGCGGAGGGGTCGGACGCCTGTGCCGTGCCGGGGGTGACGGAGCGGGGGGCGACGGGAGCAGTCGACAAGACTTCGCTCGCCTGCCTTTCGTCGGGGACGGGGACGGGTCCGCGCGGCGGCGCTGTCGGGCGGGCCGAAGCAAGTGACGATAGGCGGCGTTTCCCCCGTTACGTACCGTACGGAGATAGATGCATATTGCACGGAAATGTGCTGTGTCCAGGCACGTCGCGGCCGCCGGGGCCGCCGCTCCGCATGGCCGGTTGTGATGCTTCTCGCGTCCCGCCGGGGCAACCTCGTCCCCCTCGGACTATCGTCATCCGGACAAAAGAGAGCGGGCCGTCAGGTGAAGCGGCGGTGTCCGGCGTCCTTGTCGAGGGGTGCGCGCCTCGTAGGCTGCGCACGACGAAGCCCCCGCACGGGACGCGCGGGGCGAAATCGGGGCGGGAGGCCGACGAGGCGTGGCGAATGCGGAACACACTGGGCGACCGGCCGAGGCTTTCGGCGCGACGGCCGTGGGCGGCGCCCGGGCGCGGCTGCGGGCGGCGCGCCTCGGACTGTGGCTGGTCGCCGCCGTCCTCGCGGTGCGCCAGGTCGCCCTCGTCCTCACCACCCCGAGCGGTGAACGCCTGACCGACCTGGAGACCTGGGTGGGCCCCGAGGGCGTGCTGCACGTCAGCGGATCCCTCTACGACTCCACCGAGTTCACCGGCACGCCCTTCGGCGGGCTGGTCCTCAAACCGCTCACCAGATCGGCCGAGCAGACCCTCGGCTGGGGCTGGACCTTCGGCACCCTGCTGCTCGTCGTGGCCCTGGCGCTGGTCGCCGTCCGCGCCCTGCCGCAGCCGGTCGGCCGGCGCACCGCGCTGCTCGCCGCGCCCGTCGCGGTCAGCCTGCTCATGCTGTCCCTCCCGGTGCGCAACACCCTCTGGCTCGGCCAGACCAGCATCATCCCGGTGCTGCTCGTCCTGCTCGGCTGCTTCGTCGCGCACGGGCAGCGGGCCGGCGGCGTCCTCGTCGGCGTCGCGGCGGCCCTCCAGCCGACCCTGCTGCTCTTCGCGCCGCTGCTGTGGCTCACCGGCCGCCGCCAGGCCGCCACCGCGACCGCCGTCACCTTCGCCACGGCCACCGTGCTCGCCTGGGCCGCCATGCCCCAGGACTCCGCCACCTACTGGGTGCACCACCTGGCGGGCGCCGGCCTCGGCGGCCCCGCCGACGCCCTCGCCAACCAGTCCCTGCACGGCGCGCTGCTCCGCCTCGGCCTCGAAGGTCCGCTGGAGATCGCCCTGTTCCTGCTGCTGGGCGCCGCCGTCGTCACCCTCGGACTGAAGCGGGCCGTCCACTACGCCCGCGACGGCCAGCTCCTCCTCGCCGTCGGCATCACCGGGTGCGCCGCCATAGTGGTGTCCCCGACCGCCTGGCAGCACCAGCTGCTCTGGGTGCTGCTCACCGTCGTCGGCCGGGTCGGCACGCGCGCCCGCGACCGGCTGGTGTGGCCCGTCGCCGTCGTCCTGGTGATGACGCTGCCGGCCAAGATGATGCTGCCGAACATGGCGTTCCTGCACCCGCTGCGGGACAACGTGGTGCTGCTCGCCGCGCTGGCCGCCGCCACCGCCGTGCCGTTCCTCAGCCGCACCTCGCCGTACTTCCGCGACCCGGTGCCGACGCCGTACGCCCCGCCGGTGCCGGCCCGGTTCGCCTTCGTGCCGCTGCTGCCGTTCCTGCGGCGGGTGCTGATCCGGCCGAACCTGCTGCTGGAGCTGCTGCTCATCCGCGTCACCTACGCCGGGTACGCCAAGGTGCGGCTCGCCGCGACCGGCGGCAGCAACTCGGCGGGCCGCGCCCGCGCCGAGGAGCACGGCCGGCAGATCCTCGACCTGGAGCGCGTGCTCCACCTGGACATCGAGTACGCGGTCAACCACGCCGTGGTGAAGATCGGCTGGCTGCGGGAGTTCTTCGACTTCTACTACACGTCGTTCCACTTCGCCGTGCCGCTGACCGTGCTCGGCGTGCTCTACTGGCGCCGCCCCGTCCACTACCGCTGGGCGCGCTCCGCCCTCGGCTTCGCCACGCTGCTCGCCCTGGTCGGCTTCTGGCTGTACCCGCTTGCCCCGCCGCGCCTGATGCCGGACCTCGGCATCATCGACACGGTCCACGGCGTGCAGGACTTCTCCCAGCCCGACTACGGCACGCTGACCGCGCTCACCAACCAGTACGCGGCGATGCCGTCGCTGCACTTCGGCTGGTCGCTGTGGTGCGGTCTGGTGATCGCGATCATCGCGCCCAAGGCGTGGATGAAGGCCCTCGGCCTGCTGCACCCGCTGTTCACGGCCGCCGCGATCGTCGCCACCGGCAACCACTGGATCCTGGACGCGGTCGGCGGCGCGGTCGTCGTCGGCGCCGGCTTCGGCCTGACCTACCTGTTCCAGGGCCCGCGCGCCCGCACGGTCACGGCGGCGGCAGAGGCGGAGAAGGCGGAAAAGGAGGAGGAGAAGGAGGAGAAGGAGGTCAGCAGCGGGCCGCCGGCGCCGGAGAAGGACCGTACTCCGAGCTGATCCGGTACTCGCCGGGCGCGGACACGGTGAGCCGGGTGAACTCGCCCGCGCGGGACAGGCATCCGCCGCCGTCCACCCGCAGCCACGGCGAGTACGCGATCCGCACGGTCACCGTGCCGGGCCGCGCCATCCGCAGCACCAGTTCCGCGCCGGAGGTGCGCACCACCGACCCCGGCGCGGACACCAGCGGCACGGCGTCCCGGACCCGGAACACCTGCCAGTGCGCGTCCCGCCAGACCGGCACCAGCCAGTCGGGCCGCCGCTCCCGCACCAGCCGCGCCTCCTCCTCGGCGAACCCGTCGGGCTTGCCGTCGTGCAGCACGACGAACCCGACCGCCCACCGGTCCAGCCACGCCCGGTAGGAGGCGGCGGAGAACGAGCCGTCGTAGAACAGCCGGGCCCGCTCCACGTCGAGCTGCCGGTTCCAGCCCCGCGCGAGGTGCACGTGCGGGGCGAGCGCCACCGCCTCCCGGTGGTTGCGGGCGGGCACCGCCTCCACCCGCGTCCGGTCCGCGCCGAGCGACTCCAGGGCCCGGACGACGCCGTCCGTCTGCGCCGCCCAGGCCGGGACGTCCGTCGACACCTTCAGGTCGTCGACGGTCTTCTTGCCGGTCCACCCGGCGGAGAACACCAGCGCGGCCACCAGCAGGGCGCGCCGCACCGGCCGCAGCCGCGGCTGCGCCAGCAGGGCCGTCAGCAGCGCGACCGGCGCGGCGTACTCGGCGAACCGCTCGACGTTCGTGCCGATGGGGGAGGGGATCAGATACACCAGCACGGTCCCGGCCGCGTAGACGACGCCGCTCCACCGCGCCACCCGCCAGGACGGCGGGGACAGCACCGCGACGGCGATCCCGAGCGTCGCGGGTATCCCTATGCGGCCCGCGGGCATCAACTGCTCGCCCTGGAAAGGGAACAGCAGACTGGTCGCGCCCACGACCAGGGCGGGCGGGACGAGCAGGGCGGCGGCGGGACCCGGCCGCCGCACCAGCGCGTACCCGGCGCCGACCACGGCGAGGAACAGGCCCGCGACCGGGGACGCCATGGTGGCGAGGGCGGCGTGGGAACCGGCGAGGACGAGACGTTTCCGCCCGGTGAGGCACAGACACGCGGCGAGCCCGAAGGCCACCCCGAGGGCGAACGTGGTGCGCCCCGAGGCCACGTTGCCCCACAGGCCGAGCGCCGCGAGCAGCGCGGGAGCGAGCGGCCGGCGCGGCAGCACGCGTCCGATCAGCACCGCCGCGATCCAGGTGGCGGCCGCCCCGGACGCCACGGTGAGCGCCCGCACCCCGACGGCCGCCATCAAGTACGGCGATATCAGGCTGTAGTTGGCGGTGTGCATGCCGCCGTACCAGAAGAGGTTGTACGCCGAGGTGCCGTGCCGCGCGGCGAACCCCGCCCACGCGTCCTGGGCGGCGAGGTCACCGCCGCCGGTGGCCAGCACGGCCCACCACAGCGCGTACAGCGGCAGCACGGGCAGCGTGGCCAGGAGCGGTACGCGATGACGCCGGCAGAAGGCGCGGAGGGGTGACCTCCGCGGCGGAACCGTGTCCGGGCGCTGGATCAGGGCGAGGTCGGCAGAGGGCACGATCATGAAGACGTCATACTCCGTACCGGCGTTCACTCCGTAGGGGGGTCCCGTCACCTGTCGTTGACGGGTGGGATGCTCCTCGGACGACGGATCGACCGGAGACCTTCCTCGCCCGTCTGCGGACCGCGGCCGTCGGCGTCCTCGAACGCTTCCCCGCCGGGGCGAGACCCGGGATCCACGCCCTGTCCTTCCGCGTCTGGCGGGTGGACGACGACGACCGCCGCCCTTACGTGGCCATCGGGTGCACCGCCGAGAGCCGGTACGAGCGGGAGCGCGGCCCGGACGACGACGGCGAGGCGCGCTGGAACTACGCCTCCTGGCCGCTCGAGGACTTCGAGAGGCCCGGCAACGTCCCCGAGGACCCGGTCGGCAGCCAGGAGTACGTCGAGGAGGCGCGGCGCCCCGGCGCCTGGTACGACGGCGAGTCCGACCTGGACCGGGTGCTGGACGACGAGGACGTGGCCGCCCGGGCCCGCCTGCCGCGCGCGCACTTCCGCGACGCCGTGATCGACCTGGCCCGGCACCCGCGCGCCGACGGGGTGATCGAGCGCGTCCTCGGCCGGCCGCTGCCGGTCGTCGTCTTCGGCATGGCACGCCCCGGCTGGGAGGTGCACGCCACCGAGGCCGCCGACCCGCCCGCGCTCGTCGAGGACTTCATGGCGTGGCTGCGGGCGGCCGGGGAGATCCAGCCGTACCGCCCTGCGGGACCGGGGACGCCGGCGGCCGTCCGCACCGCGCCGGGGGGCCTCGGCGAGCGGCCCCCGCTCGTCCCGGGCCGGACGCAGGCGCTGGGCCGGACACGGGCGAAGGCGGCGGCCCCGGGGATCGGGGGGTCGCCGCCTTCGGTACGGGGGGTGGCCGGGACGATCAGTACCAGTGGTTGGCCTGCCAGAAGGACCAGGCGTCACAGGCGCTGCCGTAGCGGTCCTTCATGTAGTCCAGGCCCCACTTGATCTGGGTGGCCGGGTTGGTCCTCCAGTCGGAGCCGGCCGAGGCCATCTTGGAGGCCGGGAGCGCCTGGACCAGGCCGTAGGCGCCGCTGGAGGCGTTGGTGGCCTGCGGGTTCCAGCTGCTCTCGTGCGACACGATGTTCGAGAAGCACTGGAACTCGGCCGAGTTGCCGATCATCTTCTTCGCGGTCGCCTGGGCCGAGGCGGCCGAGGCGGGCGCCGCCGTGGTCGCGGCCTGCGCGGGCGCGGCGGCGATCAGCGTGCCGCACGTGGCGGCCGTCAGGGCGGCACCGGCGAGGGCCTTCTTCGGAGTGGCGACGGAGCGGAGGAGGGAAGCGGCGGACACAGGCGGCCTTTCGGTCGGAAGCGGGGGAGTCGCGGCCTCGCCGAGAGGCGGGGCACGCAGCGGCGCCGCGCCCCGTGGGGACGTCGGCGCCCGGCGACCGCTCCACAGAAACAAATCCGGCGTTTGCCCGCAAAGGTCCCTTTTACTACCCGCGGTCGGAGGGAAGCGGGCGCAGGTGCCCGCCAGGTCCCGTTTCGGGCGGGCCGGCATCGAGTGACCCCGCCGCGCGTCTACGGTGTCCCTTCGTATGTGACCCGGGTCATGTGGGGTGCTTCACCGGCTCGCGTGCGCGGTGCGCACGAACGCCTACCGAGGGGTGTCGCCGAATGTGACCGGCGCCTCGAAAGCGGCCCTGCGCGTGGCGCGGCGCAGCGCCCTCAGCACCGCCGCCCCGGCGGTGAGCGTCAGCACCACCGTGACGACGGCCCGCCCCAGGTCCCAGCCCAGGGAGGTGGCCAGGCAGTACGCGACGAAGCGGGCCAGATTGGCGGCCACCGGGTCGTCGCCGTCGAAGGCGATGCCCGAGGCCAGCGCCGACATGAAGGGCCAGCCCGCCATGTTCATCACGGTGCCGTAGGCGAAGGCGGCCAGGAAGCCGTACACGGCGAGCATCCAGACCTCCGCGCGCCCGCGCAGCCGGTCGGGGCCCGGCAGGAGGCCCGCGCCCATGGTGAACCAGCCCATCGCCAGCATCTGGAACGGCATCCAGGGGCCCACCCCGCCGGTGAGCAGCGCGGACGCGAACATCGTGACCGAGCCCAGGGCGAAGCCGAAACCCGGTCCGAGGACCCGGCCGCTGAGCACCATCAGGAAGAACATGGGCTCCAGCCCGGCCGTGCCCGCGCCGATGGGGCGCAGGGCCGCGCCCGCCGCCGCGAGGACGCCGAGCATCGCCACCGCCTTCGCGCCCAGGCTCGACTCCGACAGGGCCGACGCCACCACGGCGACCAGCAGGACGAGCAGCCCGGCGAACAGCCACGGCGCGTCGGAGGCGTGCGCGTTCACCGCCGACTCGGGCGGGGCGAGGAACGGCCAGCCGAACCCGGCCACGCCCACCGCGCTCACCAGGGCGAGCGCCAGCCAGGAGCGGGGGCCCAGACGCAGGGCGCGGGCCTGGCGGTCCGCCGGCCGTGCGGGGGTCGGCGTGCTCATCGCTCCAGCGCCTCCTTCACCTGGGCGACCGTGAGCCAGGGCTGCGGCGCCAGGATCTTCGCCACCTGCGGGGCGAACGCCGGTGACGCCACGACCACCTCCGCCGACGGGCCGTCGGCGATGACCTCGCCCTCGGCGAGCAGCACCACCCGGTGCGCCAGTTCCGCCGCCAGCTCCACGTCGTGCGTCGCCATGACGATGGCGTGGCCCTCGGCGGCCAGCCCGCGCAGGATCGCCGTCAGCCGGGCCTTCGCCGCGTAGTCCAGGCCGCGGGTCGGCTCGTCGAGCAGCAGCAGGGGCGGCCGTGCGGTCAGCACCACCGCGAGGGCGAGGGTGAGCCGCTGGCCCTCGGACAGGTCGCGGGGGTGGATGTCGTCGGCCACCGACGGCAGCAGCTCGGTGAGCAGCGCGCGGCAGGTGCCGGGCTCCGCTTCCGCGTCCCGGTCGGCGGCCGCGCACTCCGCCGCCACCGTGTCCGCGTACAGCAGGTCCCGGGGCTCCTGGGGGACCAGGCCGACCTTGCGGACCAGGTCGCGGGGGCGGGTGCGGTGCGGGACCGCGCCGCCGGTGCGGACCGACCCGGAGGACGGGGGGACCAGCCCCACCAGCGCGCCGAGCAGCGTCGACTTGCCCGCGCCGTTGCGGCCCATGAGCGCGATCGTCTCGCCGGGCGACACCGTGAGGTCCACGTGGGTCAGCGCCCGCACGCGGTCGCGGCGGACGGCGAGGGACCGTACCTCCGCCACCGGCTCGGGGGCGTCGGCGTTCTCCTTCCTCGCGCGTCCGAAGCGGCGCTTCACCGGGGACGCGGGCCGCGGCGGGGCGGTGTCCCGCCCGGGCCGCTCCCCCTCCAGGCGCTCGCGCAGCGGCGCGGCCCCGCGGCGGGCGTCGCGGACCGTCAGGGGCAGCGGGGACCAGCCGGCCAGGCGCCCCAGCTCGACCACCGGCGGGCAGACCGGGGAGACCGCCATGACCTCCGCCGGAGCGCCCATCCACGGGCGCTCGCCGGGGCCCGGCAGCAGCACGACCTGGTCGGCGTACTGGACGACCCGCTCCAGGCGGTGCTCGGCCATCAGGATCGTGGTGCCGAGGTCGTGCACCAGGCGCTGGAGGACCGCCAGGACCTCCTCGGCGGCCGCCGGGTCCAGGGCGGACGTCGGCTCGTCCAGGACCAGCACCTTCGGGTGCGGGGTGAGGACGGAGCCGATGGCCACCCGCTGCTGCTGGCCGCCGGACAGCGTGGAGATCGGGCGGTCCCGCAGGCCGGCCAGGCCCAGCAGGTCCAGGGTCTCCTCGACCCGGCGGCGCATCACGTCCGGCGGCAGGCCCAGCGACTCCATGCCGTAGGCGAGTTCGTCCTCCACGGTGTCCGTCACGAAGTGGGACAGCGGGTCCTGGCCCACCGTGCCCACCACGTCGGCGAGTTCGCGCGGCTTGTGGGTGCGGGTGTCGCGGCCCGCGACCGTGACCCGGCCGTGCAGGGTGCCGCCGGTGAAGTGCGGCACCAGTCCGCTGACCGCGCCCAGCAGCGTCGACTTGCCGACGCCGGACGGGCCCACCACCAGGACCAGTTCGCCCTCGGGGACCTCCAGGTCGACGTCCCGCACGGAGGGCTTTGCCGCGCCGTCGTAGGTCACCGACACGTTCTCGAAGCGGATCACGTCGTCGGCTCCTCGCGGGGGTCGCGGACCGTCTCGGGGGCGGGGGTGACGAAGGCGGGCAGCAGGCCGACGAGCACGGCCGCCGCCGGCCACAGGGGCAGGGCGGGCGGCTCCAGCGGGACCACACCGGGGTTCAGGCCCCCGGGGTCGAGCGAGCCGGCCAGGAGCAGGAGCGCCGCCGCGGCCGCGCCGGACGCGGTGACCAGCCAGGCGCGGGCGTCCCACGGGTCCGGGCGGTAGCGGGTGCGCAGGGTGCGCCGCCCGCCGAGCCGGAGGCCCGCCAGCGCGGACGCCAGACCGGCGAGCAGCACGGGCAGCCCGTACCTGTCGCCCTCGGCGGTGAGCAGCCCGTACGTCCCGGCGCAGACGCCGAGCAGGCCGCCCAGCGTGAGGGCGGCGGTGGCGCGCCGCACGGCGGGCGGCACCTCGGCGGTACGGCCGTACCCGCGCGCGTCCATCGCGGCGGCCAGGGACACCGAGCGCTCCAGGGCGCCTTCGAGGACCGGAAGCCCCACCTGGACCAGACCGCGCACGCCCTTGTCGGGGCGCCCGCGCAGGCGGCGGGCGGCGCGCAGCCGCCGTACGTCGGCGATCAGGTTCGGCGCGAAGGTCAGCGCCACCACCACGGCCACCCCCAGCTCGTACAGGGCGCCCGGCAGGGACTTCAGCAGGCGGGACGGGCTGGCCAGGGCGTTCGCGGCGCCCACGCAGACGAGCAGCGCGGCCAGCCGCAGCGCGTCGTACAGGGCGAAGACGAGGCCCTCGGCGGTGACCCGGCCGCCCAGGCGGATGCCCTGCGCCCAGCCGGGCAGCGGCACCTCGGGCAGCGTGAACAGGGTGTGGGTGCCGGGGATCGGCGAGCCGAGGACGACCGCGAAGGCGAGCCGCAGCACCAGCACGGCGGCGGCGAGCTTCACGAAGGCGCCGTAGGAGCGGGCCCACGGCGTGTGCGGGCGGCGGACGGCCACGACGTACCCGGAGACGGTGATCAGGAGGGCGAGCAGGAGCGGGTTGGTGGTGCGGGTGGCCGCGGTGCCCAGCGCGAGGGCCCACAGCCACCACGCGCCGGGGTGCAGCTGGGTGCGGCGCGAGCGCGGGACGGGGACGCCGGCGGGCGGCGCCCCCCGCTCCGGGCGCGGCCGGGCGAGGCCCGGACGACCGGAGCCGCGTGACTCACGCACGGCGGCGGACCTGCCAGACGGCCGCGGCGCCCAGCACGACCACCGCCGCCGCACCGGCGATCAGTCCCACCGAGGGCCCGGAGCCGCCGTCGTCCCGCGCGGAGGTCTCCTCCGGGCCGGACGCCGTGCCGGATGCCGGCTCCTTCCCGCCCCCGGCCACCTGCTCGCCGCAGCCCTTCGCCGGGTAGCCCGCGATCGCGCACAGCAGCGCGTTGCTGTCGTAGCGCAGCGGCTCGGCGACCGAGGCCAGCGCCTCCGCCGCCGTGGCGTCCTTCGGCACCTGCGCGCAGGCCGTGCGGCCGGCCGGGGGCCGCTCCCCGGACGGGGCGTCGGCGGGCGTGCCGAAGTCGAGGACCAGCGCCACCCGCTTCGTGCCGTCCTTCGCGGGCGTCCTCGCGCAGATCGCGTCGAAGTCGGCGGTGCCGCGCGGCTTCGCCGCGTCGCCGGAGTCCTCGCTGACCGAGAAGCGGAAGCCCTGGACGTCGCCGTCGGCGGGCCGGGACAGCGACGGCCCCACGGTGGCGTACGTCCACGCCGAGCCGTCCCGCTCCCAGAAGGACCAGTAGCGGTACCCGGCGGCCTGGGCCTGGCCGGCGCCCGCCAGCAGGGGCAGCAGTGCGGCCAGGAAGAGCACGGTGACCCGGCGGGTCACGGTTGCCGCCTCTTGGCGCGGGCGGCGACCAGGAAGCCGGCGCCGGCGGCCGCGGCCAGGCAGACGCCGCCGACGATCCACCACACGACGGACGCGGAGCCCGCCTTCTCCGCGTTCTCCGCGTCCTCCTCGCGCTGGTCCGCCGCCGTGCGCTCCTGCGCCGGGCCGGTGGCCTGGAGCTGCTCCACCAGGTCGGTGCCGCCGAAGGCGCGCGGGTCCGCGCCCGTCGCGTGGGCGGCGAGGATGAGCTGGGCGTAGGCGCCGGGCCCGTTCCGCGCGGCCCAGTCCGCGGCGTTCCTCTCCAGCCAGGCCAGCGACTTCTCCGCCTGCGCCGTGTCGCCCCGCGCGGCGAGCGCGATCACCGCGTCGGCGGTGTTGCCGTAGTCGGGCTGCTTCTCGCCGCCGGGCGTGGCAGCGAGGAGGTGTCCCTTGGCGGCGAGCGCGTCGGTGAGGTGGGCGGCGCCGTTGGCGGCGGCCTGCTCCGGGGTGGTGGCCTTGACGCAGGCGCCGGCCGCGGCGCCGTCGCCCTTGCCGGGCTCGACCAGCAGGCCCTTGCCGAGCGCGCCGAGCACGCCCGCCGCCGTGGCGTCGGCGTTGGCGGCCAGCGAGCCGTCCTTCTCCGGCTGGAAGGCGAACGCGCCCGCGCCCTCGCCCGTGCAGGGCAGCTCCAGGCCGAGCAGCGCGTCGTAGGGGGACTTGCCGCCCTTCCTCACCGCGCCGGGCTCCTCGCCGGCGGCGGCGAGCGCGCCGATGACGACGGACGTGGAGTTGGTGTCGCTGGCGCCGCCCGCGGTGTAGCCCCAGCCGCCGTCCTCGTTCTGCACGGACTTCAGCCAGCCGACGGCCTTCTCCGTGACGGCGTCGTGGCCGCCGAGCGCGGCGAGCGCCTGCACGGCGGCAGCGGTCTGGTTGGTGTCGACCATGGTCTTCGCGTCGCACGCGGCGGACGGGTCGGCCCGGAACGGTGCGAAGGAGCCGTCGGCGCACTGCTGGCCGGTCAGCCAGCCGACGGCGGCCTTCGGCGGCTCGGCGCCGGCCGCGTGCTGGGCGAGCAGGGCGAGCGACTGGCGCCACACCCCGTCGTACTGCGGGTCGGCGTCGCCGTACAGCGCGGACGGCAGCGCGGGCCGGGACGGTGACGGGGACGAGTCGGCTGCGGCCGGTGCGGCGGCGCCGAGGACGGCGACGGCGACCAGCACCGCTGCGCTGCGGCGGACGTTCATGACGGGCGGGTGCCTCTCCCTGAAAAGGGCCGGGCAGCGCGGGACACCCCGGCGGCTCGGCTCCGTATACCTCGACGGTGCCCGTGCGTCGGCGGAGCGCCGGGCACGTGAGCCGGTCACGATCCGTGCGGGGCGTTCCGGCTCACCGTCTCGCGACGGCTCACGGCTGCGGGTCAGCGCCGGATTCGCACCGGCTTCCCCCCGTACGACTGTGATACGACGCGGCCACTCTACCCGCCCGTCGAACGGGCTTCCGGGGTGGCCGCGTGCGCGGGGAGGGGCGGGGACGCGGGGGGTGACCGGGGTCACCCGGGTCGCCGCCCAGGGCGGCGCGTGGCCGGCGCGCGGGCAGGGGCGCCCCCGGCTCTCCGTGCGGCTCCGTCGTTCCCTTTCCAGTCATGCGCATGTCATCCTTCCTCCGGCGGGTCCCGTGGTGCGGGCCGGGTGGGCGTGGTGCGGTGGGGGCGGCGCGGGAGGCGATGAGAAAGTTTCGGGCTCGACTCCGAATGTCTGCGGTGACCGTGCGGAGGGCGGAACGGGTGGTCAACCGTTCACGCACGCCGGACGCCGAGACGGCCGAGCAGTGGCAGGTGAGAGGAGGCGGATGCCGGTACCGGAAGCGCCGTCGAGAATTTCGTCAGGGCTGGCCGGAGGCCGGCGGCGCCGTCAGGTCGATCAGCCGGCACACCGTCTCGATGTCCGCGCTCACCTGCGCGATGGAGGCGCGCCCCGACAGCCAGGTGATCAGCGTCGAGTGCCAGGTGTGGCCGACCACCCGCACGGCCGAGAGCTGCTCGGGCGTCGGGTCGGCCAGGTCCATCGCGTCCAGGATGATCGCCGTCGTCCGCCGGAAGACCTGCTCCACCTCCGCGCTCACGCTGCGGTCCGCGAAGGTCAGCGCCCGCACCATCGCGTCCGCCAGGTGCGGGTCGCGCTGCAGCGCGCGGAACGCCCGCATCAGCGTCCCGGCGACCCGCTCCGCCGCCGTCTCGCCGGCCGGCGGCTTCTTCCGCAGCGTCGCGTGCAGGTGCTCCAGCTGGTCCCGCATCGTGGCCACCAGCAGGTGGATCTTCGACGGGAAGTACCGGTACAACGTGCCGAGCGCCACCTGCGAGGACTCCGCGACCTCGCGCATCTGCACCGCGTCGAAGCCGCCCCGCGAGGCCAGCCGCGCGCACGCCTCGAGGATGCGCCGCCGCCGGGCCTCCTGCCGCTCCGTGAGCGGGGAGGCCGGGTCGGCGCGCCCGGCGTCCGGCGCCGCCTTGGTCCTGTGGGCATCCGCGGGCATGGGGCCGTCCGTGACAGTCGGTGAGGATCGATGATCGGACAGCATGGCACGGCGTCCGCCGTGGCGTGAATCACCTGATCCACCGCTGCCGGCCTCCTTACCTGCCGGTAGATTCGGATCCTCCGAACGATCAACTCTGAAACTTGTTCTAGATCGGCGTCCCGTCGTACTGTCGCGGGACAGTGCAGGCAGAAGGGGGCCCCGCAGTGACCGCTGAGGCCAGTCAGGCCGGGCCCTCGGCGGGCCCCGCATCCGACGGCTCGCGACCGCTCCGCATCGCGCTCCTCACCTACAAGGGAAACCCGTTCTGCGGCGGCCAGGGCGTCTACGTGCGCCACCTCTCCCGCGAACTGGCCCGCCTGGGGCACCGCGTCGAGGTCATCGGCGCCCAGCCCTACCCGGTGCTCGACGAGGGGTACGACGGGCTGAGCCTCACCGAGCTGCCCAGCCTCGACCTCTACCGCCAGCCGGACCCCTTCCGCACCCCGAAGCGCGACGAGTACCGCGACTGGATCGACGCCCTCGAGGTCGGCACCATGTGGACCGGCGGCTTCCCCGAGCCGCTGACCTTCTCGCTGCGCGCCCGCCGCCATCTGCGCGCCCGCCGCGGCGACTTCGACGTCGTCCACGACAACCAGACCCTCGGCTACGGCCTGCTCGGCGACCTCGGCGCGCCCCTGGTGACCACCGTCCACCACCCCATCACCGTCGACCGCCGCCTCGAACTGGACGCCGCCGGGAACTGGCAGCGCCGCATGTCCGTGCGCCGCTGGTACGCGTTCACCCGCATGCAGAAGCGCGTCGCGCGCCGGCTGCCGTCCGTGCTCACCGTCTCCGGCAGCTCCCGCGCCGAGATCGTCGAGGACCTCGGCGTGCGGCAGGACCGCATCCACGTCGTCCACATCGGCGCCGACACCGACCTGTTCTCCCCGGACCCGTCCGTCGCGGTCGTCCCGGGCCGGATCGTCACCACCTCCAGCGCCGACGTGCCGCTGAAGGGCCTGGTCTTCCTCGTCGAGGCGCTCGCCAAGGTGCGCGCCGAACAGCCCGACGCCCACCTCGTCGTGGTCGGCAAGCGGCCCGCCGAGGGGCCCGTCGCCCAGGCGATGGAGCGCTACGGCCTCGAGGGCGCCGTCGAGTTCGTCAAGGGCATCTCCGACGCCGAGCTCGTCGACCTGGTGCGCTCCGCGCAGGTCGCCTGCGTGCCGTCGCTGTACGAGGGCTTCTCCCTCCCGGCCGCCGAGGCCATGGCGACCGGCACCCCGCTCGTCGCCACCACCGGCGGCGCCATCCCCGAGGTCGCGGGACGCGACGGGGAGACCTGCCTGGCCGTGCCGCCCGGCGACGCGGGTGCGCTGGCCGCCGCGCTGACCCGGCTGCTCGGCGACGCCGGCCTGCGCGCCCGCCTCGGCGCCGCCGGACGCGAGCGCGTGCTGGCCAACTTCACCTGGGCGCGCGCCGCCGAGGGCACCGTCGCCCGCTACCGCGAGGCCATCGAGACCGCCCGCGCCGGCCGGGGCGGGGCCCCGCACGCGGCGGCCCCGGCCCCGCGGACCCCGGCGCCCGCGCACCTCGGCCTCGTCCCCGACGCTCCCGCGGACACGGGCGGCGTACCCGTGACCGCGGCCGACACCTCCGACCGTGAAAGCAGGGCCACGTGCTGACCGTCGACTTCTCCCGGTTCCCGCTCGCCCCGGGCGACCGCGTCCTGGACCTCGGCTGCGGCGCCGGACGGCACGCCTTCGAGTGCTACCGGCGCGGCGCCCGGGTCGTCGCGCTGGACCAGAACGGCGAGGAGATCCGCGAGGTCGCCAAGTGGTTCGCGGCGATGAAGGAGGCCGGTGAGGCGCCCGCCGGGGCCACCGCCACCGCCATGGAGGGCGACGCCCTCGCCCTGCCCTTCCCCGACGAGTCCTTCGACGTGGTCATCATCTCCGAGGTGATGGAGCACATCCCCGACGACAAGGGCGTGCTCGCCGAGATGGTGCGGGTCCTCAAGCCCGGCGGCCGGATCGCGATCACCGTCCCGCGCTACGGCCCGGAGAAGGTCTGCTGGACCCTGTCCGACGCCTACCACGAGGTCGAGGGCGGCCACATCCGCATCTACAAGGCGGACGAACTCCTCGCCAAGATCCGCGAAGCGGGCCTGCGCCCCTACGGCACCCACCACGCCCACGCCCTGCACTCGCCGTACTGGTGGCTGAAGTGCGCGTTCGGCGTCGACAACGACAAGGCGCTGCCGGTCCGCGCGTACCACAAGCTGCTGGTCTGGGACATCATGAAGAAGCCGCTGGCCACCCGGGTCGCCGAGCGGGCGCTGAACCCGGTGATCGGCAAGAGCTTCGTGGCCTACGCGACCAAGCCGCACCTGCCGCGCGCCGAGGCGGACGCCACGTGACGACCTCCCGGCCGGCCGGCGACCCCCGCACCCCCCGCTTCGAACACCTCGTCCTCACGGGCGTGCTGACGGCCGAGCAGGCGGCGCGGACCGTCGCCGGGATCCTCGCCGTGCAGCGGGAGGACGGCGCCATCCCGTGGTTCCGGGGCCACCACCTCGACCCGTGGGACCACGTCGAGGCCGCGATGGCGCTGGACACGGCGGGCGAGCACGAGGCGGCCGAGCGGGCCTACCTGTGGCTGGCCCGCCACCAGCTGGACGACGGCTCCTGGTACGCGGCCTACGCCGACGGCGACCCGCACGCCGTCACCGACCGGGGCCGGGAGACCAACTTCGTCGCCTACATCGCGGTCGGCGTGTGGCACCACTACCTGTCCACCGGCGACGACACCTTCCTGGACCGCATGTGGCCCGCCGTGTGCGCGGCCGTGGAGTTCGTGCTGACGCTCCAGCAGCCCGGCGGGCAGATCGGCTGGCGGCGCGACGACGACGGCACACCCGCCACGGACGCGCTGCTCACCGGCTCCTCCTCCATCCACCACGCGCTGCGCTGCGCCCTCGCCATCGCCGACCAGCGCGAGGAGCCCCAGCCCGGCTGGGAGCTGGCCGCGGGCGCGCTGCGGCACGCCATCCGGCGCCACCCGGAGCGGTTCCTCGACAAGAACCGCTACTCGATGGACTGGTACTACCCGGTGCTCGGCGGCGCGCTGACCGGCGCGGAGGCGAGCGAGCGCATCCAGGAGGGCTGGGAGCGGTTCGTCGTGCCCGGCCTCGGAGTGCGCTGCGTGGTGCCCAACCCGTGGGTGACCGGCGGCGAGTCGGCCGAACTCGCCCTGGCCCTGTGGGCGACGGGCGAGTCCGACCGCGCGCTGGAGGTGCTCCAGTCCATCCAGCACCTGCGCGACCCGGAGAGCGGCCTGTACTGGACGGGGTACGTCTTCGACGACGACGCGGTCTGGCCGCGCGAGCTGACCACCTGGACGGCCGGCTCGCTGCTGCTGGCCGTCGCCGCCCTCGGCGGTCACGAGCCGACCTGCGCGGTCTTCGGCGGGGACCAGTTGCCCAAGGGCATGGACCCGGACTGCTGCCCGGACGCCTGAACCGCCCGGTCCGGGGTCGCCCGGTTCAGTGGCGGCGCAGGCGGCCGGCGATGGTGTGGCCGGTGAAGAGGTGGACGACGGCGGCGAGTCCGTGGCCGAGGACGGCCCGGGCCCGTTCCTCGTCGAAGGTGCTGTGTTCTTCCGGGCGCCCCCGGACCCCCGGGTCCCGTGGCCGGGCCGGGGTCCGGGGGCGCCCGGTTCAGTGGCGGCGCAGGCGGCCGGCGATGGCGTGGCCGATGAAGAGGTAGACGACGGCGGCGAGTCCGTAGCCGAAGACCACCCGGGCCCATTCCTCGTCGAAGGTGAACAGGTCCCGCGACCAGGCGGCGAGCCAGTTGGCCGCGTCATGGACGAACTGGACCAGGTCGTTGGCCCGGTTGGCGTCCAGCAGATACATCAGGATCCACAGTCCGAGGATGAAGGCCATGACGTCCGCGATCACCGCGATGACCGTTCCCGCGGAGGTGGAACCAGAGCGATATCGAGGGGACATGATGTCCGTCTGGCCCCGAACGCCCGCTTGAAACCAGTCCTGTCCGCGGACCACGCACGCGAACGGCCCCCCGCCCGCAGGGGCGAGGGGCCGTCGGGGACGGGCCGGGGCTCAGCCGCGCTGGATGCCCGACGTGTCCTGGAGGACGCCGCGGCGGCCGTCCTGCGTCTGCGCGACCAGCGCCTGACCGCGCTGCTCCACCGCCAGGTACCAGGTACCCGGGGCCAGTTCGGCGATCGGTGTGGGCGAGCCGTCCTCGGGGAACAGCGGACGCGGCACCGGCACGGCGAACCAGAACGGGGAGAAGTCGGGGGCGGAGGGGGGCGCGGCCGGCTGGCCCTGCTGCGGCTGACCGCCGTACGGCTGGCCGGGCTGGCCGCCGCCGAAGGACGCCTGCTGGGCGCCCGGGTAGCCGTAACCGCCGGGCGGCTGCGCACCGTACGGCTGCTGCGGGGCGGCGGGACGGGGGGCCGGGAGCAGCGCGCCCTTGAGCGCCGGGACCAGCGGCGTGGCCACGGCGGCGGCCGCCATCACCAGCGTGGCGACGAGAGCGAGGATCACACCCAGGCCCGCGTCGGGGCCGTCACCGGCGCCGTCGAAGTTGTCGAGGCCGCCCGCCGGGTCGAAGACGTTGCCCAGTGCGCTCCAGGCGGCGAACACCGCGAAGGCCACACCGAACGGCGCCAGATCCAGACCCGCGACCTTCGGCGCCTGCGGCAGACCCCGGGCGACGACGATCAGGGCCGCGGCGATGAGTCCCGCCAGCACCACGCTCAGCAGCACCGGACCGCTCGCCCACAGGCTGGGGATGTCCGTGCTGTCCGGGGCGCCGTCGATCGAGTACAGATCGAGGAACGACGCGATGAACAGCAGTACGGCTGCTCCGATCACCACGCCGTCGCCTCGAGTGAGGGAGCGGATATTCACTTCAGGTCCTTCGTAGGTCGTCTCGTCGTCGGAAGAGGCGTCGCCGTCACCATGTCGCCCCGTGGGGTGGCCCGGTGTGAAGCGCGGGGGAGGCCCCCGATCGTACGGAGGACACTATCGTCCGCGGGACCGGGCTGTCCGCCCGGACCAGCGTGCCGATCCCTACCCGCGCAGGAAGCTCACGATTCCCTCGGAGATCCCTCGCGCCGCTTTCTGCCGCCACGCGCCGCTGCTCAGCAGCGCCGCGTCCTTGCTGTCGCGCATGTTCCCGCACTCGACGAACACCTTCGGAACCGTTGACAGATTGAGACCGCCCAGGTCCTTCCGCGTGACGAGTCCGGTGCCGCCGCCGATGTAGTTGGACGGCGCGGTGCCGGTGACGCGCACGAAGGCGCCCGCGATGCGCTCCCCGAGTTCGCGCGAGGGTTCCACGATGGCGCGGGTGTCCGCCTCACCGGCGTTCACCTCGCCCGGCAGGATCACGTGGAAGCCGCGGTTGCCGGCGCCGGAGCCGTCGGCGTGGATCGAGACGACGGCGTCGGCCTTCGCCGCGTTGCCGATCCGGGCCCGCTCGTCCACGCACGGCCCGAACGGCCGGTCGCCGTCCTGCGTGAGCTTCACCGTCGCGCCCTGCTTCTCCAGGACGGTCCGCATCCGGTGGGCGACGTCCAGGGTGAACTCCGCCTCCGCGTACCCGTCATCGGTCGACGTGCCGGTGGTGTCGCACTCCTTGCGGTGGGTGCCGACGTCCACCTGGCGGTTGATCTCGGCCGTGTGCTCGAAGTTCGCCGGATTGTGCCCCGGGTCGATGACGACCACCTTGCCCTTGAGCGGGCCGGCCGCGGCGGGCGCCGACGCGGAGGGCGCCCGCGAGGCGGGGGACCCCTCGTCCCCGGCGGACGGCGAGGCGGCGGGGGAGGAGGCGGTGGGCGACGGCGTACGGGGCGCGGCCGACGGGGAGCCCTCGGCCCCCGCGCCCGCCGCGTCGTCGTCCGTGCCGCCCGCGGCCGCGTACACGCCCCAGCCGAGCAGCCCGCCGCAGACGAGCGCGGCGAGGGCCACGGTCAGCGGACCGCGGCGGGACCGCCGCCGCGGGGGCGGATCGAAGTCGGGACCTGTGTACGACACCCGGCCACCCTAGCGGTGCGCGGCGGCCGCACCCGTACGGCGCAGGACACGCAGCGAACCCGTGGCGGAGACCTCCGTGAACTCCCCGGACGCCAGGGCCCGCTGGTGCACCCGGTACGGGGCCTGCCCGGTGAACTCGTCCACCGGGTCGGGGAAGACGTCGTGGATGACGAGCAGCCCGCCCTCGGCGACGTGCGGGGCCCAGCCCTCGTAGTCGGCGCTCGCGTGCTCGTCGGTGTGGCCGCCGTCGACGAACACCAGGCCGAGGGGGCGCGCCCACAGGGCGGCGATCTGCGGGGAGCGCCCCACCAGCGCCACCACGTGCTCCTCCAGGCCCGCCCGGTGCAGGGTCCGCCGGAAGGCGGGCAGGGTGTCCATCACGCCCAGCTCGGGGTCGACGGTCTCCGGGTCGTGGTACTCCCAGCCCGGCTGCTGCTCCTCGCTGCCGCGGTGGTGGTCCACGGTGAGGGCGGTGACGCCGGCCGCGCGGGCCGCGTCCGCGAGCAGGATCGTGGAGCGGCCGCAGTAGGTGCCGATCTCCAGCAGGGGCAGGCCCAGCCGGCCGGCCTCGGCCGCCGCCGCGTACAGGGCCAGGCCCTCGTCCAGCGGCATGAACCCCTTCGCCGCCTCGAACGCGGCCAGGATCGCGGGCTCCGGCGCCTTCGCCACGGGGGACGCCTCTTCGGAGGTCACAGAAGTTTCCACGGGGTCATGCTGCCGCAGGCCCCGGCGGAGGTGGTGAGGGGGGGGGTGACGCCGAGGCGCCGTCCGGCCGGCGTCACCCCCCCGCACTGGTGCTGTGCGGTCGCGCGGGTCCGGCTTGCGCGGCGGGGGAGACCGTCCGCCGGGCGGCATCGTGAAGAGGTGACCGCGCTCGGTCCGGGGGAGGAGACGGGTGTCCGACGAAATGCCGATGCGGGCCGCGCGCGGCGGTTGAGAGCATGACCCTCATGCTCGAAGCCCCCGACACCACCCGCGCCCCCGCCCGTTCCGCACCGCCCGTATGGCTGGTGGTGGCGCTCGCCTGCGCCGGCCAGTTCCTCGTCGTGCTCGACATCTCCGTGGTCAACGTGGCGCTGCCCTCCCTGCGCACCGGCCTCGCGCTGGACGAGCAGGGCCTGCAGTGGGTGGTCAACGCGTACTCCATCGCCTTCGCGGGCTTCATGCTGCTCGGCGGCCGGGCCGGCGACCTCTGGGGACGCAAGCGCATGTTCCTCGTCGGGCTCGGACTGTTCACCCTGGCCTCGCTGGCCGGCGGGCTCGCCCAGGAGGGCTGGCAGCTGCTGGTGGCGCGGGCCGTGCAGGGGCTCGGGGCGGCCGTCCTGGCGCCCTCCACGCTCACCCTCGTCACCTCGGCGGTGCCGGAGGGCGCGGCCCGCGCCCGCGCCATCGCCACCTGGACCGCCGTCGGCGCGGGCGGCGGCGCGGCGGGCGGCTTCGTCGGCGGGGTGCTCGTCGAGGCGCTGTCCTGGCGCTGGGTGCTGTTGATCAACGTGCCCGTCGGAGCGGTCGTGCTGGCCGCCGCCGCCCGCTGGATCACCGAGAGCCGCGCCGGGGAGGGCCGCCGCCTCGACCTGCCCGGCGCGGTGCTCGTCACGGCCGGCCTCGCCACCCTGGCGTACGGGGTCTCCCAGACCGAGGCCGTCGGCTGGACGGCGGTGTCCACCGTGGTGCCGCTGTGCGCGGGGCTCGCCCTCGTCGCGCTGTTCGTGCTCGTGGAGGCCCGCGCCAGGTCCCCGCTGATGCCGCTCGGGCTGCTGAGGCTGCGGTCGGTGGCCTCCGCCAACGTCGCCATGTTCCTCAGCGGCTCCGCGATGTTCTGCATGTGGTTCTTCATGACCCTCTACGCGCAGAACGTCCTCGGCTACACCCCGCTGGAGGCCGGACTCGCCCTGGTGCCCAGCTCCCTCGCCGTGATCATCGGCTCCAAGGTCGCCCCGCGCCTGATGCGGGCGACGGGACCGCGCGCCGTGGCCGTGCTCGGCACGCTCGTCGCGCTGGCCGGCTTCGCCTGGCAGTCCACGATGACGGCGGACGGCGACTACCTCACCGCGATCATGTTGCCCGGCGTCCTGATGATGCTGGGCGCGGGCCTCGCCGGCACCCCGCTGGCCTCCCTCGCGACGTCCGGCGCGGCGCCCGAGGAGGCCGGGGTGGTCTCCGGCCTGGTCAACACCTCCCGCACGATGGGCGGTTCCCTCGGCCTCGCCGTCATGGCCACCATAGCGGCGGCCCGCACGGACGGCCGCGACACCCCGGAGGCCCTCACCGAGGGCTACGCCCTCGTCTTCACCACCGGGACCGCCGTCCTGGCGGTGGGCGCCGTCCTGATGTGGGCGTGGCTGCCGCGCACCCCGGCGAGGCGGACGGGCTGAACCGTCCCGAGGGAGGGGTCCGGCCCCGGCGTCACAGCCGGCCCCGCTCGCTGGCCTCGTGCAAGGCCCCCCGTGCGGTGACGCGTGCCCGTCCTGCCGATGGCCGCGGACAGGCGGTGGTGCGCGGACCGTGGACCCGGACGGGGGCGGGCGGGCGGCGGTCGCCCCGCCCGCGGACGCTGCCCGCGGACTCCCGCAGCACGTCGCGTGCGCGGGCGGTGAGCGGACCGGGCCCGGCGCCGCCGCGGCACGACGTCCCGGGCGCCGCACCGATGCGTGGTGAACGCCAGGCGGACGCAGAGGTTCCCCGGACACGGGAGCGGCCCCGGCCGTCGTCCGGGGCCGCTCTTCCGTGCCGCCCGCGGGGGGCGAGGCCGCCGACCTGGTGTCAGGCGGCCGACTCCACGTGCTCGTTCTCCTGGGTCGGCTTGCGGTGCCGGCCGCGCGGGGACGTCTCGGTGTCCTGCGTGGAGACCGGCCCCCGGTGCCTGCCGTGACCCGCGGCGACCTGCTCGTGCTCGACGGACTGCGGCTCGTGCGTGATGACGTCGCTCATCGGAAGGAATTCACCCCGTAAACATGATCTTTCCTACAGCCGGGCGAGTCTAACCGGCCCACCGCACCCCGGATCCAGGCGGCCACGCCAACCGCCGCTAGTTCGTTACAAGCCGCCCGAGGGGTGCCTGCTGGAGCGGCACGGGACGGGGCGCGTCGGCCGGCGAGTTGAGGTGACGGACGGTCATCTCCGTTGCGCGGGTCGGCAGTTGACCAGGGAACGGCACCTGGTGCGGAGGTGAAGGCTCCGCGCCCGCGGCGGCGCCCCGAGGCGGCTCGTCCTCCGGCCGCCGTCGCTCCCCCGGCATCGTCAGCGTGGCCACACCGCAGGGCGCCGCCCCGGTGGAACAGGGGAGCCGCAGCGTCCCGGACGCCGTCCACAGCCCCGTGCCGGTCAGCCAGCCCGCCGGGGCGGGGACGTGGTGCACGCGCCGTTCGGCGGGGCGCCACAGCCCGATCCAGCCGCCGCCCGCCCCCTCGACGCGCAGCGCCACCGCGCAGCCCTCCGGGCTCAGCACCTGCCCCGGCTGCACGGCGAACGGAGTGACCGTGCGGTCCGCCAGCCGCAGACACCCGGGGAACCGCACGGGCAGGGTGCTGCCCAGCACCCCCCAGCCGAGCCGTTCCTCCCCGGGGGAGGGCGCGTCCGAGCGGATCAGCAGCAGCCCGCTGTCCGGGTCGGCGAGCAGGACCCGGTCGTCGCTGCCGGGGGTGATCTGCAGCAGCGGGGACACCTCGCCGCCGCGTCCGAGGTCGACCACGACCGACTTGGTGCGTCCGTCCGCCTCCCGGTCCAGGGCCAGCATCCGGCCCTCGCGGTCCAGCCACACCCCGCCCGAGCAGCGGCCGGGGATCTCCGCGACCCGTTCGGGCCCGGACGCGCCGCCCGCCACCCGCCACACCGCCGCCGAGTCCCGGCCGGCGGCGAGGGCGTACGCCCGGCGGCCGTCCGGGGCCGGGGGCAGCAGCCGCAGCCGGGTCTGCCCGTCCGGGCACACGACCGCGCCGAGCGGCAGCTCGCCGGTGCCGGGTCCGGTCGGGTACAGCAGGGAGAAGGCGTGCCGCCCGTCCACCAGCCGGTGGATGAGGACGCGGCCGTCGCTCAGGGGCTGTACCTCGGTGCCGGGCTCCTCCGGCTGGTTGCCGGGCAACGGCACCGCGTACGGCTCGGGGCCGTCCAGGGTCCAGCGCTCCGGGAACAGGGAGTCGCCGGCGAGGGCCAGACGGGCGGCGTAACAGCCGTCCGCGGTGATGGCGCAGCCCGCCCGTCCCGCTCCGTTCTCGTGTGCCGCCGCAGGTTCGATGGCGCAGACCGTCATCTCTCGGTCACCTCCGGTGACGAACGGTAATTTCCGCGGACGGAGGCGGCGGAGCGGAGGGGCGCGCTTCACACGTACGGGTGCTCCAGGAACGATTCTGCCGAGGAAGCGCGAGCCGTGTGCTCCACGGGTGCTCGGCGGGTGCCGCACCGTGGCGCACCGCGGGTGCGGTGCGGGACCGGGCGGGGGCCGGATCCGGTACTGCCGTGCGAAAGGGCCAGGTAGCCTTGGCGGCGTGCCCCGTCTGTCAGAAGTCATCGCCGCGCTGGAGAACCTGTGGCCCGCCGGGCGGGCCGAGTCCTGGGACGCGGTCGGCACCGTCGTGGGGGAGCCGGACCAGGAGGTCACGCGCGTCCTGTTCGCCGTCGACCCGGTCCAGGAGATCGTCGACGAGGCGGTGAAGCTCGGCGCCGACCTGCTGGTCACCCACCACCCGCTCTACCTGCGCGGCACGACCACCGTCGCGGCCTCCACCTTCAAGGGCCGCGTGGTGCACACGCTCATCAGGAACGGCATCGCGCTGCACGTCGCCCACACCAACGCCGACACCGCCGACCCGGGGGTCTCCGACGCCCTCGCCGGCGCGCTCGGCCTCAGGGTCGTACGGCCCCTGGTGCCGGACCCCTCCGACCCCGAGGGGCGGCGGGGGCTGGGCCGCGTCTGCGAGCTCGACCCGCCCCTCACCGTGCGCGAGTTCGCCGCCCGCGCCGCCGAACGGCTGCCCGCCACCGCGCAGGGCGTCCGCGTCGCCGGCGACCCGGACGCGCCGGTCCGGACGGTCGCCGTCAGCGGCGGCTCCGGCGACAGCCTCTTCGACCACGTCCGGGCGGCCGGCGTGGACGCCTTCCTCACCGCGGACCTGCGCCACCACCCGGCGTCCGAGTTCATGGCGGACCGCGCCCACAGTCCTCTCGCGCTGCTCGACGCGGCGCACTGGGCCACCGAGTGGCCCTGGTGCGAGCTGGCCGCCGCCCAGCTCGACGAGATCTCCGACCGGCACGGCTGGAACCTCCGGGTCCACGTCTCGCGCACGGTCACCGACCCCTGGACCGCCCACGCGGCGTCGTCCGGCGCCCACCCGTCACCCACCGCCACCCTTCCGGGGGGCGCCGCGCGCGCCCCTCTGGATTCCGACACCTCTGGAGCCCCCAACTGAACGCCGAGCCCGCCGACCAGATCCGACTCCTCGACGTCCAGGACCTCGACGTCCGCCTCCAGCAGCTCGCGTACAAGCGGAAGTCGCTCCCGGAGCACGCCGAGATCGAGTCGCTGAACCGGGACCTCGCCCAGCTGCGCGACCTGCTCGTCGCCGCGCAGACCGAGGAGAGCGACTGCGCGCGCGAGCAGACCAAGGCCGAGCAGGACGTCGACCAGGTGCGCCAGCGCGCCGCCCGGGACCAGAAGCGCCTCGACTCCGGAGCCGTCTCCTCGCCCAAGGACCTGGAGAACCTCCAGCGCGAGATCGTCTCCCTCGCCAAGCGCCAGGGCGACCTGGAGGACGTCGTCCTCGAGGTCATGGAGCGCCGCGAGTCCGCCCAGGAGCGGGTCGCCGAACTCACCGAGCGGGTCGGCTCCGTCCAGGGCAAGGTCGACGACGCGACCGCCCGCCGGGACGCGGCGCTGGAGCAGATCGACGGCGAGGCCGCCTCCGTGACGAAGGAGCGCGAGGTCGTCGCCGCGTCCGTGCCGGCCGCTCTGCTCAGCCTGTACGACAAGCTGCGCGAGCAGCAGGGCGGCATCGGCGCGGCCAAGCTGTACGCGCGCACCTGCCAGGGATGCCGTCAGGAGCTGGCCATCACCGAGCTGAACGAGATCCGCGCCGCCGCCCCGGACACCGTGGTGCGCTGCGAGAACTGCCGCCGCATCCTGGTCCGCACGGCGGAGTCGGGACTGTAGGGGAAACAGCGGGGCTCACAGGGGACCGAATCCGATGCGGGAGTTCGTCGTCGAGGCGGACGGCGGGTCGCGGGGCAACCCGGGACCGGCCGGTTACGGGGCCGTGGTCAGCGATGCGGCCACGGGGGAGACCCTGGCGGAGGCGGCCGAGTACATCGGCGTCGCCACGAACAACGTCGCCGAGTACCGGGGCCTGCTGGCCGGCCTGCGCGCCGCGCGTGAGCTGGACCCGGAGGCACGGGTCCACGTCCGGATGGACTCCAAGCTCGTCGTCGAGCAGATGACGGGCCGCTGGAAGATCAAGCACCCGGCGATGAAGCCGCTCGCGGCGGAGGCCGCGACGGTCTTCCCGCCGGACCGGGTCACTTACGAGTGGATCCCCCGCGCACGCAACACCCACGCGGACCGCCTGGCCAACGAGGCGATGGACGCGGAGCGGGGCGGGCCCCGGCCGCCCGCGGCCGGCCGCGCCGACCTGGACACGCCCCCGGCCGTACCGGCCCCCGAGGGCCCGCCCGGTGACGCGACGGCGGGGGCGGCACGGGTGCGCGCGGCGATGGCGCCGGGGGCGGAGAGCGCCGCGGAGCCGGGCGAGCCGGGGCCGAGGCGGCGTCCCACAGCGGCGAGCGGTGCCGGGGCCGGCGGTTCGGGCTCGGCGGGCGCGGCTCGGGGGCGCGGCGGCGAGGGCGCCTCCGACGCGGCGGGAAGCGGCTCCGCGGCCGCCGACGCCGACCGTCGGGCCGCGCAGGCCGTTGCCACCCCGTCCTCCGGGTGGGCGCCCGCCGACATGGGGGCGCCGGCGACCTTCGTGCTGCTGCGGCACGGCGAGACGCCGCTCACCCCGCAGAAGCGGTTCTCGGGCAGCGGGGGCAGCGACCCCTCCCTCTCGGACATCGGGCGCGAGCAGGCCCGGAAGGTCGCGGCCGCGCTCGCCCGGCGCGGCACCGTGCAGGCGGTCGTGGCCTCACCCCTCGCCCGCACCCGCGAGACCGCCCGGATCGTCGCCGCCCGGCTCGGTCTGGACGTGGCCGTGGAGGAAGGGCTGCGGGAGACCGACTTCGGCGCCTGGGAGGGCCTCACCTTCGGCGAGGTGAGCGAGCGGCACCCCGAGGACCTGAACGCCTGGCTGGCGTCCCCGGACGCCGAACCCACCGGCGGCGGCGAGAGCTTCGCGGCCACGGCCGCCCGCGTCGCGGAGGCCCGCGACAAGCTGCTCGCCGAGTACCGGGGCCGCACGGTCCTGCTGGTCACCCACGTGACCCCGATCAAGACCCTGGTCCGGCTCGCCCTGGGCGCCCCGCCCGAGGCGCTGTTCCGCATGGAACTGTCCGCCGCCTCGCTGTCCGCCGTGGCGTACTACGCCGACGGCAACGCCAGCGTCCGCCTGTTCAACGACACGTCCCACCTGCGGTAGACCCGGCGGGCCCCGCCCGTCTCCCTACAGCGCCGCCGCCTCCCGCGCCAGCCGCTCCACCCGGTCCCAGTCACGGGCGGCCACCGCGTCCTCCGGCAGCATCCAACTCCCGCCGACACAGCCCACGTTGGGGAGGGCCAGGTACTCCGGGGCGGTGGCCGGGCCGATCCCCCCGGTGGGGCAGAAGCGCGCCTGCGGCAGCGGTCCCGCCAGGGACTTCAGATACGCCGGGCCGCCCGCCGCCCGCGCCGGGAAGAACTTCATCTCCCGCACCCCGCGCTCCAGCAGCGCCATCACCTCCGACGCCGTGGACACCCCGGGCAGGAACGGCACCCCCGACGCCCGCAGGGCCGTCAGCAGCGTGTCCGTGCACCCCGGACTGACCAGGAACCGCGCCCCGGCCGCCACCGCGCCCGTCACCTGCTCCGGCGTGAGCACCGTCCCGGCGCCGACCACGGCCCCCGGCACCTCGGCGGCGATCGCCCGGATCGCGCCCGGCGCGGCCGGGGTCCGCAGGGTCACCTCGATCGCGGGCAGCCCGCCCGCCACCAGCGCCCGCGCCAGCGGCACGGCGTCGGCGGCGTCCCCGACCACGACCACGGGCACCACGGGAGCCGGCGCGAGCACCGAGAAGGAGGGAGCGGCACCCGTGTCGGGCACACCGGACGGCGACAGAGGAGCGTTCATGGCGCTCATCCTGCCGTCGGCACGCATCCTGCGCAAAGGGCGTTGCATACCCTGCAACGAGACCCCCGGAGGGGCTCAGTGCACCTCGTCCACCAGCACGTCCAGCGTCCACGCCCGTCCCGCACGGGCCGGCGCGGCGGCCTCCACCGCGTACCCGAGGTCCCGCAGCGCCTCCACCAGCTCCGCCGGGTCCTTCGGCGCGGCCCCGGCCGTCAGCAGACTCCGGACGATCCGGCCCTTGGTCGCCTTGTTGAAGTGGCTGACCACCTTGCGGGTCGGCGCGTGCAGCACGCGGACCGTCGCCGTACGCCCGGCCACCTCGCCCTTCGGCTTCCACGCCGTGGCGTACGCGGCCGAGCGCAGGTCGAGGACCAGCCCCGACCCCGCGGCCTCGGGCAGCGCCTCCGCCATCGGCGCCCGCCAGTACGCGCCCAGCGCGCCCAAGCCGGGCAGCTTGACCCCCATCGAGCAGCGGTAGGAGGGGATCCGGTCGGTCACGCGGACCGCGCCCCACAGTCCGGAGAACACCAGCAGCGACTGCGCCGCCCGCCGCTTCGCCGCCGCGTCGAGGGAGGCCAGGTCCAGGGCGTCGTACAGCACCCCGGTGTAGATCTCCCCGGCCGGACGGGCGCCGGCGGTGCGCAGCTCGCGGTTCTTCGCGACCTCGCCCCGCAGGCCCTCGCTCAGCCCGAGCACGTCACGTGCCTTGTCCTCGTCGCCGGAGCAGAGGCCGACCAGCTCGGCGAGGACCTCCTCCCGCGCGGCGTTCAGTCCCGGCAGCGACAGGGACTCCGTCCGCAGCGGGGCACCGCGGCCGGAAGCGGCCTTGCCTTCGGACGGCGGCAGCAGGACAAGCACACGTACTCCTTCGGTCGAGCTCGCCTGTCAGGGTACGGCGTGGTCCGCGGGCCCCGGCGCGGCGGCGGTGAGCGCCCGCACCAGGCCGTCGGCGTCGTCGGCGTGGAAGCGGAGCACGCGCACGTCCCGGGTGCGTCCGAAGAACGACCGGTGCGCAACCGGCTCCGCGAGCTCCACCGTCACGGTCGTCCGCGAGCCGACGGCGAGGTTCAGCTCCCCGTCCGCCTCCGCGTGCGTCATCCGCAGCTCGCGCCGCACGGACGCGATCCGCTCGCGCGGTATCCGCAGGTCGACGTGGACGGCCCGGCGGACCCGCAGCCTGTCGGGGCCGACGACGTGCGGCCGTACGGCGAAGGCGGCGTACAGGGCGATCACGACGACGACGGTGTAGACGTCCAGGAAGAGCACCACCGCGTGCAGCGTCGGCCAGTCGGCCAGCAGCACGGACATCGCGACCGTCTCCACCACGCACACGAACGCGATCCCGGACATCATCGCCTTCTCACCGCGCGCGTACCCGAACGCCGTGCCTTCGCGTACGCCGTGCGTCCGCCGCGCCAGCCACAGCGCGAGGCTCGCCATCAGCCGCGCCTCGTGCCGCGCCAGCGCCCACCCCACCCGCACCGCCGCCCTCATCGCCACACCCCTCTCTCCCGTACGGGAACCTCTCGTGCCGTTCGCCGGCTCACGCCCGCCCCTCCGCCACGATCCGCAGCGCCCTGCGGAAGGCCTCCGCCTGGGCAGGGGCGAAGTCCGCGTAGAGGGCGGCCAGGAAGCTGTTGCTCTCGTCGAGGACGGCGTCCTCGGGCAGCAGCCCGGCGGGCACGCACTCCGCGAGCGCACGGGCGGCCTCGTCGACCCGCGGGTCGTCCGTGCCGACCCCTTCGAGCTCGTCGAGCAGCCGGTACACGGTCATGGCCCGTTCCGTCCCGCCCGGCGCCCCGACCACCCCGCTCATCAGCCCCATCAGCCGCTTCCGCTCCTCCGGCGGGGCGGACGTCTCGATCAGCGCGAGGATCTCGCGGTCCTTCGCGGCCATGGGGGAGTCGGTGAGGTGAGCGGTGTCCCGGAACAGCGCGGCCAGCTCCGGCGAGACCGGCCCCTCGGCGGCCGTCCCGCCCTCCGACTCCAGCAGGGTCCGCAGCCGCGCCCGCCGCTCCCGGA
Source organism: Streptomyces sp. NPDC096105 (assembly GCF_044763335.1). Lineage (NCBI taxonomy): Bacteria > Bacillati > Actinomycetota > Actinomycetes > Kitasatosporales > Streptomycetaceae > Streptomyces > Streptomyces sp. NPDC096105. Next base: position 437,037 of record NZ_JBIWGC010000001.1, on the reverse strand, counting down.
TCGCCTCCTCCTGCCGCGCCAGGTCCTCGTCCAGCTCCGCCAGCACCTCGGCGAGGTCCTTGCCCGCGTCGTCCGCGAGCACGTCCCGCACCTCGGCGAGCCCGAGCCCCAGTTCGGTCAGCCGCCGGATCCGCGCCAGCACGACGGCGTGCCGCAGGGTGTAGTCCCGGTACCCGTTCCCGAGCCGCTCCGGCTCCGGCAACAGCCCGAGATGGTGATAATGCCGCACGGCCCGCGTGGTCACCCCGACCGCCGCGGCCAGCTCTCCGATCCGCATGCCCCCAGTAGAAACGTTGACGTCGCGGCAGGGTCAAGCGAACGCTGTGGCGTCCGACGGGGGCCGTGATCCTGTGCCACGATCGAGGGAACGGTTCCCGATTCCACGGTCAGGTGATCACCCGATGGTCCAGTCCGGCGAGCGACCGAAGGAGGGGCGCGACGTGACGGCAATGGCCCACGAACCGATCTCGCAGGCGGACGTCCTGCTGGAGGGGTTCCTCGCCCTGGACACCCCGGAGGGCTTCCGGGCGGAGTTGATCGAGGGGGAGATCGTCGTGACGCCGCCGCCGGACGGGGACCACGAGGACTACATCAATCTGATCATGAAGCAGGTGATCAGACGATCCCGTACCGACATGGACTTCTCCGGGAACAAAGGGCTGAAGCTGAAGAGCGGCGGCGCCTGCCCGAAGAACCACGTCATCCCGGACGGCACCTTCGCGCCCACGGAGCTGCGCCTCTACCGCGGCGCCGACCCGTGGATGCCCTGCGACGGCGTGGCGATGGTCGTGGAGGTGACCTCCACCAAGCCGCAGGCGGACCGCGAAGCCAAGCGCCGGTGCTACGCACGGGGCGGCATTCCCCTGTACCTCCTCGTGGACCGCGAGACCTCTTCGATCACCCTCTTCGGCGACCCGGAGGGCGACGAGTACCGGGAGCACCGCACCCGGCCCCTGGGCAAGCCCCTCACCCTCCCCGAGCTCTTCGCCTTCGACCTGGACACCGCCGACTTCCTCTGATCCCCTGAAGGCCGGGGGTGCGACATCGTGGGGAACGTGCGGGAACAGGCCAGATGGACCAGGGCGCGGCTGGGGCGGTGCGGGCCCGTGCTGGATCTGCTCACCGCCCGGTTCGACCGGCACGAGTACGCCCCGCACGCGCACGACGAGTACACGGTCGGGGTCACCGTCGGCGGGCTCGAGACGATCGCCTACCGCGGCGGGCGCATCGTGTCCGGCCCCGGCTCGATCGTCGTCCTGGAACCCGGCGAGATGCACACCGGAGGCCCCGCCGCCCCCGAGGGCTACTCGTACCGCGCCCTCTACGCGGCCCCCCTCCTGCTCGGCGACGGCATCGTGTCCGGCACCGGCCTCCCGCACTTCCCCGAACCCGTCCTGCACGACCGGGAGCTGGCCGCCGCCCTGCGCCGCACGCACACCGACCTCAGCGCCCGCCCCGACCCGCTGGAGGCCGAGTCGCGCCTGCCGTGGCTGCTCGCCGCGCTGGCCCGCCGCCACTCCGCCTCCCGCGCCGTCGACGGCGCCGTCCCCGGCGCCCGGTCCGTCGCCCTCACCGTCCGCGACCGCCTCGCCGACGAACTCCTCGCCCCGCCCTCCCTGGGAGACCTCGCCGCCGACCTCGGCCTCTCCCGCTACCAGCTGCTCCGGGCGTTCCGCACGACGATGGGCGTGCCGCCGTACGCGTGGCTCGCCCAGTACCGGGTGACCCGGGCCCGCGCCCTGCTGGACGCGGGGGTGCGGCCCGCGGAGGCGGCCGCCCTGGTCGGCTTCGCCGACCAGGCGCACCTCACCCGGTGGTTCCGCCGCGTGCTCGGGGTGACCCCGGCGGCGTACCGCAACAGCGTTCAAGACCCCGGACGCTGACCCGGCGGACACTCCCCGCATGACGGCACGCGGCTGGTTCCTGTTCTCCCTGATGGGAGTGGTCTGGGGCATTCCCTATCTGATGATCAAGGTGGCGGTGGAGGAGGTGTCCCCGTCCGGAGTGGTGTCCGCCCGCTGCGCCGTGGGCGCGCTGCTGCTGCTCCCCTTCGCCCTGCGCCGGACCGGCCTCGTCCGGAACGTGCGGACGCACTGGAAGCCGATGCTGGCGTTCGCGGTCATCGAGATCGTCGGCCCCTGGTACACCCTGACCGACGCCGAACGCCACCTCTCCAGCTCCACGGCCGGCCTGCTGATCGCGGGCGTCCCGATCGTCGGCGTCCTGCTGTCCCGCGCCTACGGCCGGGCGGAGCCCCTGGGCCCCCGACGGATCACGGGCCTGGCTCTCGGCCTCGGCGGCGTGGCCGTCCTCACCGTCCCCCACCTGACCGGCGGCGACGCCCTCTCCCTCGCGGAGGTCCTGGTCACGGTGGTCGGCTACGCGACGGCTCCGCTGATCGCGGACCGCCACCTCAAGGACGTCCCCACGCTGCACCTGATCACGCCCTGCCTGGCCCTGGCGGCCCTGGTCTACGCCCCCGCGGCGATCGCGAGCCGCCCGGCGGCCCTCCCCGCCCCGGGGACCCTGGCCGCGCTGGCCGCCCTCGGCGTCGTCTGCACGGCGGTGGCGTTCGTCGCCTTCCTGGAACTGATCAGGGAGGCGGGTCCGATCCGCGCGTCCGTGATCACGTACGTCAATCCGGCGATCGCGGTGGCGGCCGGCGCGCTGTTCCTGGACGAGGCCCTGACCGCGACGGTGGTGGCCGCCTTCGTCCTGATTCTCACCGGATCGGTGCTGGCCAACGCGCGGGAGCGGAAGCCGGCCGGGCGGCGGGTACCATGGTCGGCACGGCAGACGAGCCGGGCGGACGGCCGCGTGGAGTCCCCCTAGGGGGCTTCCCGAGGAACGTCCGGGCTCCACAGGGCAGGGTGGTGGCCAACAGCCACCCGGGGTGACCCGCGGGACAGTGCCACAGAGAACAGACCGCCCGGCGCTTCGGCGCCGGGTAAGGGTGAAACGGTGGTGTAAGAGACCACCAGCGCCTGAGGTGACTCAGGCGGCTAGGTAAACCCCACCCGGAGCAAGGTCAAAAGGAAGCACCCCGGTGCTTCTGCGCGGACGACCGAGGGCTGCCCGCCCGAGTCCGCGGGTGGACCGCACGAGGCCGGTGGCAACACCGGTCCTAGATGGATGGCCGTCGCCGGCGGGACCGCGAGGACCCGCCGGAACAGAACCCGGCGTACAGCCCGACTCGTCTGCCGCCCGCGGCTCCCGCCTGATTCCACGGTCTGGTCGCAGTCGGGCTGCTCCCCGCTCCGTCCGGCCCGCAACCTCCGGTGCCAACGCGGAGTGCCTCTGCGCGGCACAGCGGTTCTTCTCCGCCCGGCTCTTCGCGTCGTGCCGTGCCGGCAGCAGGCTCACCGTTCGTGATCTCACCTGTGGTCGTGCGCGACATCGCGTTAGTGTTCTCCCTGGATATTTTCAACTGCGGTCCGACGGGCTTCCGCTTCAGGACATGCCCCCATCCGCACGAGTCGCTTCGTGCTGCCTGGGGGCTTTTCCGTGCTGTATCGCGGTTCGGCGTCGACCATCGCCGCCGACCACATGTCAGGGCCCGAGGACCGCTTCGCCGGCACCCTGGCCGCCTACATGACAGAGCAGTTCTTCCACCTTCACCAGCGCAAGCCCAGCGCGTCCGAAATACGCTCGTGGGAGCGCAGCATCCCTCAGGTGGCCCACGCCCTCCTGGACGCGGGGCTGGGTGGCGTCGAGATGATGCTGGAGTACCAGCTTCCTCTCTCGAGCAAGCGGGCGGACGTAGTGCTGGCCGGTGTACATCCGCGGACCCGGGAGCCGTCCTACGTCGTGGTCGAGCTCAAGCAGTGGAGCCGCGCACACCCCTACGACGGGGCGGCGGAGCGGTGTCTGGTCGACGGCCACGGCAGGCCCAAACTCAACCCCATCCTCCAGGTAGCCGACTACTGCGACTACTTGGTGGGATTCAACAGCGCCCTCGCGCGGCACCCCGAGCGTGTCGCCGGTGTCGCGTATCTCCACAACGCATCCGAGGTCGACGTCGAGAACCTGTACGACGTCGGGCAGCGCGCTCACGGGCGGTTGTTCAGCAGGGACCGACGCGGTGCGTTCATCGAGTTCCTCAAGGCGCGGCTCGCACCGGAGTCCGGTGCGAGCGCAGCCGATGAACTCCGGCGTGCGGTGATCAAGCCCTCTCGTCAACTGATGGAGGCCGCTGCCCGTGAGGTGCGCGAGCGCGAGGAGTTCGTCCTCCTCGACGAGCAGCATCTGGCGTACGAGACGGTCATGCACGCGGTACGCAAGGCCCGCCACTCGGACCACAAGGAAGTCGTGATCGTGACGGGTGGTCCCGGCACCGGCAAGAGCGTGATCGCGCTCTCACTGCTCGGTGAGCTCTACCGCAACGGCCACACAGCCCTTCACGCGACGGGATCGCGCTCCTTCACCCTCACGATGCGGAAGATCGCGGGTGATCGGAAGCCCGTGGTGAAGAAACTCTTCAAGTACTTCAACGACTTCATGGCGGCCGAGAAGAACGGACTTGAGGTACTGCTCTGCGACGAAGCGCACCGGATCCGTGAGACGTCGAACCAGCGGTGGACCCCGGCCCGGCTGCGCACCGGCAAGCCTCAGGTGGAGGAACTCATCGACGCGGCGCGCGTCCCGGTGTTCCTGCTGGACGAGCACCAAGTGGTGCGGCCGGGTGAGCAGGGAACGGTTCCGCAGATCATCGAGGCGGCCGAGCGGCGGAATCTGGACTGGGAGCTGATAGAGCTGGACGCGCAGTTCCGGTGCGGCGGCAGTGAGGCGTACGTGCACTGGACGCACCGCCTCCTGGGATTCGAGGAGGGCGGCCCGGTCGTCTGGGAGCCGGACGGGCTGATGGACCTCCGAGTGGCCGAGTCTCCTGCGGAGCTCGAGGCGTTCCTGGAGGAGCGGCAGGCCGGCGGTGACCGTGCGCGCATCACGGCCGGATACTGCTGGCCCTGGGCGAAGGAGGAGCCGAGGAACGGTGAGCCGCTGCCCCTGGACGTCGTGATCGGTGAGTGGAAGAAGCCGTGGAACCTGCGCGGGGACCGGTCCGTCTCCGGCGCGCCTCCGGCTGCGCTGTGGGCCACTGATCCGGCGGGTTTCGGGCAGGTCGGCTGTGTGTACACCGCCCAGGGCTTCGAGTACGACTGGAACGGCGTCATCATCGGCCCCGACCTGGTCTGGCGCCGGGACAGGTGGGTGGTAAACAGGGCTGCCTCGCACGATCCGGACCTGCGCCGCAAGACGGTCACCGACGAGGTCGTCGACCGTCTCGTGCGCAACACCTACAAGGTCCTGCTCACTCGCGGGATGAAGGGCACGGTCCTGTACTCGACCGACGCCGAGACCCGGGCCAGGCTGCGGGAGCTGGTGGAAGGCGGCAGGCGGGTCGTCGTAGCGGTGTGACGGCGCGTAGTTGCGTATGTGCGAGAGGTCGTCATAGGCTGGACGCAGAACCAAAACAAGGCTGCGCCCAGCGCAGCAACCCCTATGGCTGCCCTTCAGGATTCTGGGGCGGCCATAGTTGTTTCCGGCGGAGGAAAGCTTGTACCTGTGCTACGTCGACGAGTCCGGCGACGGCCAGACGGTTCATCCCTCCACACCGGAAGCACCGCCGGTCATGGTGATCGGCGGCATCGTCGTCGAGGAGTCCGCACTGCGCGCCCTCACCTGGGACTTCATCGCTCTGAAGAAGCAGTTCCGCCCCACGTTACGGAACGCCGTCAAGCTGAGCGAGGTCATCCGCACCGAGATCAAGGGGTCGAACATCCGGGCCCACCTGCGCAACGGCAACCGCAACCAGGTCCGTCTGGCACACGGTCTGATCGACAAGCTGCTGACCATGCTGGAACGCCACGGCTGCCGGGTGCTGGCCAAGATCTGCGTCAAGCAGGACGGCGTCGCCAACGCGGAGGACGCGATGTACGGCGCTTCGGTCGCCTCCCTCTGCGCCCACTTCGAGAACTTCCTCGCGGGGCGTGAGGACTGCGGCGTGGTGATCCTCGACAGCCGCACGAAGAGCAAGAACGTCGACAACGTGCACTGCGTCACGACCCGGAAGTTCCGGGCGGGCGGCGATCTGATGCCGCATGTCGCCGAATCCCCCGTCTTCGGCCACAGCGACTCGCACATCGGGCTGCAGATCGCCGATCTGCTCGTCTCCGCCGTGCTCTTCCCGGCGGCCTGCGCCACCTACGCCGAGGACCTGACCTGGAACACCCACTGCCATCCCGCTTACGCGGCCATAAGGGAACGCCACTGCCCTCGCGTGGGTGAGCTGCAACACCGGTACCGGACGGTGACGGGCAAGTGGACGGGTGGGGTCGTGGTGTCGGACCGCCGGCGAGGACGGTCGGCGGCGGAGTTGTTCCGCGTTGCCGTACCGGCCCCCGTGTCGACGGCTTTCATCCCCGCCCAGCAGCAGCCCGCCGTCCCCGCCCCGAACGATTCCTGACAGCGAGATCCGGCCCGTCGGCCGGGGACGATAAGGTCGGCCAGGGGTTTCTCCCACAGGAAGGCGTGGGGCGGACAGGGGAGGTCGGACGGTGACGGCAGCAGGTTCGCGTCCGGGGCCCAGGCCCGGACCACCGCGGCCGACTCAGCAGTGGTTCCAGGAGCATCCTTCCCCCTTCCCCTGGGAGCAGGACGCACTCGACCACGTGCGCCGTCTGATGCCGTCCGTCGAGCCGTACCGGGCCTGGGCCACGTTCTCGTTCACCGCGCAGTCGGGCCGTATCAACGAGTGCGACCTGCTGATCGCGGTGCCCGCCGGCCTCTACCTCGTCGAGATCAAGAGCCACCCGGGACGCCTGGAGAACTCCGGCTCGACGTGGAACTTCCACGGGACCGACCGCACACGGACCGTCACCAACCCGCTGCACTTCAACGACGCCAAGGCCAAGGACCTCAAGAGCCAGTTGCTGTGGGCCGCGCGCAAGCTCGACGTTCCCGAGCGTTCGGTGCCGCGTGTGGAGGCGGCGGTCTTCCTGTCCGCGCCCGACCTGGAGAGCCACCTCGACGACGTGCAGCGCGTCAGGGTCTACGGCCGCGACGACCGGGACACCGGCCTGAAGCGCATCTGGCAGGACTTCCTCGGGCTGCCGCCCGACCGCCCCGAGCGCCGCATCACACCCGACTTCTCCCGGAACACCCTGCCACGGCTCCTGAAGGCCATCGGCATCCGGCAGTCCACCGCCCACCTCCGCTTCGGCGACGTCTGGAAGCTGCAGCCGCATCCGCTGGACGCCGGGACCACCTGGGAGGACCGTCTCGCCACCCGTGACGACGGCCTGGTCCAGGAGGAGGGACGCGTCCGCATCTACCTCGTCAGCCAGATGGCGACGGAGGCCGACAAGAAGTCCACCGAACGCGCGGCCCGCCGCGAGTACCAGGTCCTCCAGGGCGTCACGCACCGCGGCATCGTCGAGGCGGTGGAGATGCGTGAGCACCAGGGCGGCCCCGCCATCCTGTTCCGCCACCGCCACACCGACCTGCGCCTCGACCAGTATCTGGCGACCTACGGCGGCAAGCTCACCCCCGAGGTCCGACTCGACCTCGTACGGCAGCTCGCCGAGGCCGTCCGCTACGCGCACAACCGGTCGCTCTACCACCGGGCGTTGGCGGCCAGGTCGGTGTACGTCTCGTTCCGCCCCGACGGACTGCGGCCCGAACTGCGCATCACCGACTGGCAGACCGCGGCCCGTGACTTCGACAGCAACGCCACCTTCTTCCGCTCCGTCGGCGGGTCCGCACTCGACGCCGCGCTGATCGAGGATGCGGCCCGCGTCTACCTCGCCCCGGAGACTGACCAGCCGTACGCCGACCCCGCGGACCTGGACATCTTCGGCCTTGGCGCCGTCTCGTACCTGATCCTCACCGGGCAGCCCCCCGCCCCGCAGCGCAGCGCCCTCAGCGAGCGGCTCCGCACGGACGGGGGGCTGCACCTGTTCGCCGTGGCGGACGGGTTCTCGGACGCACTCGACGAACTCGTCCACCGGGCGACCCGCTCCGACGTGAACGAACGCCTCGGCTCGGCCGAGGAGTTCCTCGACCTGCTCGACGAGGCCGAACGCGTCAGCGTGCTCCCCGAGACGCACACCACCGTCGGCACCGATCCCCTGGAGGCCCTCCCTGGCCAGTCCCTCGACTCCGAGTGGACCGTGCGCCGGGTGCTCGGCACGGGCGCCACGGCCCGCGCCCTGCTCGTCGAGCGGGTGGTCGAGGACGAGGAGGGCCGCACGGACGTCGAGGAGAGGGTCTTCAAGGTCGCCCTGGACGAGGAGAAGGCCGAGCGGCTGCGCGTCGAGGCCCGTGTCCTCAAGGAGGTCGGCGGCGGCGCGATCGTCCAGCTGCGCGGCAAGGGCCTGGACGAGATCGGCGGACGCACGGTCCTGCAACTGGAGTACGCCGGGGAGCAGTCCCTGGGCGCCCGGCTGCGCGGCAAGGGGCGGCTGACCTACCACGAGCTGGAGCGCTTCGGCGACGACCTGTTCAAGGCGTTGGACCAGCTGGCCGCGGGCGGCGTGCGGCACCGGGACATCAAGCCCGACAACTTCGGCATCCACCAGAGCAAGGACCGGATCTGGCGCCTGAAGCTGTTCGACTTCTCCCTCGCCGATGCCTCCGAGCGGGACGTCAGGGCGGGCACCCGCGGCTACCTCGACCCGTTCCTCGGCTCCCTGCGGCGCCCGTACTACGACGATCACGCGGAGCGGTACGCGGCGGCCGTCACCCTGCACGAGATGGCGAGCGGGGAGCGTCCCATGTGGGGCGACGGCCTGGTGGACCCGCTCACCAACGAGTCGGCGGAGCTGTACGTCGCTGGGGAGCTGTTCGAGTCGGCGCTCGCCGACGGCCTCACCGCCTTCTTCCGGCGCGCGCTGCACCGGGACATCGAGCAGCGCTTCGACAACCTTCGCCAGATGCACGACGCGTGGCGGGAGGTGTTCCGGGCGGCCGACTCGGCCCGGCCCGCCACGACCCCGGCGACGGTCGGCCAGCTGGCGGAGGGCACCGAGGAGGCACGCGACGCCGCGGCGGAGGCCGCTGAGGCCTCGACGCTGCTGGAGGCCGCGGGTCTGTCCCCGCGGGCCGTCTCCGTGGCCAACGCCCTGGGGGCGACGACGGTCGGGGAACTGCTGCAGGTCCCGCCGTACGCCATCTCCAAGGCACGGGGCGCCGGGGCGCTGGTCCGCAAGGAACTCAACCGCCGCCGCAAGCAGTGGGCGAGCGCGCTGCGCGCGACGGCCGAGCCCGAGCCTCGTTCCACCGCCCCGGCCCGCGACGGCGCCGGGGACGAGGTCGGACCGGCCGGTTCGGCCGTCCTGTCGATAGACGACATGGCGGACCGCCTCACCCCCGCCCCGGGGCGCAAGGGTTCGCACCGCGCGGACGTCGTGCTGCTCACCCTCGGCCTGCCGTCGGCGACAGGCCCGCTGTCCCCCCTCGGCCCCTGGCCGGTGCAGGCCCGGATCGCGGACCACCTCGGCATCAAGCAGCCGCCCGTCTCACGCCACCACCGCCTCGAGATCCGGCAGTGGGCCGAGCTGGAGTGGCTCGGCGAGGTGCGCAGGGAGCTCGTCGAGATCGTCGAGAGGGCCGGCCGTGTCATGACGGCCAAGGAGGCCGCCGTCGAACTGCGGGTCAGGCACGGCGCCGGCGACGACACCCCCGAACGCACCCTGGCCAAGGCGCTGGCGGTGGTCCGGGCCGCCGTCGAGGCCGAGATGTGGGAGGGCGAGGGCGCCGGCCTGCACGAGCCCCGGCTCGCGGTCCACCGGCGCGGTGACACCGTACTGATCGCCGCCGAGTCCCTGCCCGGGACCGACGATCCCAGTCCGCGCGAACTGGCCGACTACGCCGCCGAGCTGGGGGGCACGGCCGAGCGCCTGGCGCGTCGGGAGCCGCTGCCCGGCCGGGCGGCCGTCGTGCGAGAGCTGCGCGCCGTCCCCGCCCCGGAGGGATTCGCCCCGCTCGCGGACACCCGGCTGGTGGCGCTCGCCGCCGCCATGGCGCCGGGAGTCGAGGTCACCCCGCGCCTGGAGCTGTACCCGCGTGACCTCACCCTGGACCGTGCCCTGCGCATCTCCCAGGCCGGCGCCGGCGTGCGCAGGGACCGGGGCATCGCGGTCGCCGAGCTGGTGGCGAGGCTGCGCGCCCGCTTCCCGGACCTCGACGTGCTGTCGGGCGAGCGGGAGCCGACGTACGTCGAGCTGGAGCAGGCGCTCGCCGAGGCGCGCTTCGACCTGACCTACGACGGCAGGACGTCGAGCTTCTTCCCGTCGACACCGGAACCGGCCGTGTCCTGGACGTCGACCGGGAGCCGCACCAGCTACCTGCCTCCCGCCCGGGCAGCCGCCCCGGCCGACGAGGACGCGGACCCCCACGAGCTGATCCGCGCCAAGCTCACGGCCGGCGTCGAGCGCGGCGGTTTCCTCGCCCTGATCGTCCGGGCCTCCCGGCTGCCAGGGGCGGTCGAGGCGATCACCTCCGCCCACCGGGTCGAGAGCGTCGACCTGGGACGCGAGTTCCTGGCGGAGTTCCGCGCCCTGGCGGCCGAGAAGGGGCAGGACTGGGAGAAGGTCCTGCGCGCCGACGCCGCGTCCGCGCCGGGCCGCGTCAAACGGGGACTGGCCTCCTTCGTCCGCGTCGTCTGGCCGCGGGTCGAGACCCGCCTGCTGGCCCGCGCCGCGGCCCCACGCACGGTGCTGCTCCTGCACAACGCGGGCCTGTTCGCCCGCTACTGGGACGAGGGCGGCCACGACACCCTGGTCCGCCTCCAGGAGGCGGCCCGCCGCCCCGCCGACGCCCCGCATGGACTGTGGCTGCTGTGCCCGATGGAGGTGCGGTCGCGGACGCCGCAGCTGGACGGCAGGACGGTCGAGGTGATCGGCGAGGACGGCGAGCGGGCCTCCCTGGACAGCAGGTTCCTCGACTCGCTGGCGGAGGGCACGCAGGCGCAGGCGTCGTGAGGGCCCGCCGCGCCGCAGGGCGCGGACGGCTCGGCGGGCGAGCGTGTCCCACAGCCGGCTTCCGCTAGGCCGAGTCGTCCCCGGTGGCCACTTCGAGACGGTCCATGACCGCCTCGGCGAGCGCCTTGAACTCCTGGTAGCAGGTCTGCACGTACTTCTGCGTGCTGCCCAGGGCACCGTCTGCGGCTCTGAGGTCGAACATCGGCTTGCGGGCGTCGTGCGCGAGCGGCATCAGACTGCGGTAGTTGCGCAGGGTGGCGATTTCGTACGAGCGGTCGTCGGTCGGCCAGTCCGCGTGCCCCAGAACCGCCGTGCCGTAGACCCAAGGGATCCGGGTGAGCCAGCGCTCGTACGCCCGCACGGGCCGGTCGAGGCGCATTTCCGGCTGCATGATCACGTAACCGAGCGGCTGCATGGCCGCGCTGGGGGAGGAGATGGACGACTGGATCTTGGGCTTCACCAGGTCCTGCCACTGGCTGCGCCACTCGCGCAGCGTGGGACCCAGGTTGAGCAGTCCCTTGAGGGAGAACAGGTCGGCGGCCATGGGCATGAGGACCGTGTCGGCGGCGATCAGCGCGGCCCGGTTGATGGCGCCGAGGTTCGGCCCCACGTCGATGAGCACCAAGTCCGCGTCGACCTCGTGCGCCGACCGCTCGATGATGCGGTGGAAGGCGGTCGTGGTACGGATGGCTGCGGGGTCGCCCCCGTAACCGTTGAGCCAGGCCGCCGATAGCTTGTCCTCGAACTTGCTCAGCTCCAGGTTGCCCGGCAGGAGCCACAGGCCCGAGGTGACGGTCACCGGGCTGACCGGTGCGATGTCACCGGTTCCCTCCAGGATGGGACGCACCGCGTCCGCGACGGTGTGCTGCCCGTCGGTGCGGGTGAAGAGCTTGCGCTGCTCGGGGTAGTCGTTCTGGGCGAACAGTTCGGAGCCCTTGTCCCAGAGCTCCTCCAGCTCGTCCTCGTCCAGGATCGCCGCCGTCAGGTTGGACTGGGGGTCGAGGTCCACGGCCAGGACGCGCGCCCCCTGGCGGTGCAGCATGTGGGCCAGGTGGTAGGCGAGTGTCGTCTTGCCGACGCCCCCCTTGTTGTTGAACAGGGCGACAGAGATCACTGCGCTCTCCTCACGGTCACGGACCACGATGAGTCGTCCACGGAAAACTCGGCCGGCGGGTTGCCGTTGCGGTCGAGGGCCGCACGCACCCGTCCGATGCCCCGTCCGAAGCGGTTGACGTAGCCCAGGGATTTCATCGCGGCGGCGAGGGAGGGGTTGCGGTAGTCGTTGACCCGGTCGAAGTTGTCGCTGCGGACCTGGCCGTAGGGTCCGCCGGGGTTGGTCACCTCGATCCGGTCGTCGAACCACACGATCCTGACGGGTGCGTAGGACGTCTCGTAGTTGCGGTGCATGATCGCGTTCATGCAGAGCTCGCGAAGGGCCGCCAGGGGATAGTCGGGGCGTGACTCCTCCTTGAAACCGGAGGACTGGACCACCCGGGTGTGCAGGTGGCCCCGCAGTATCGTCTCGAGCCGGTCGGCGGTGGTCACCACGTTGTGCCGCAGCTCCTGCTCGTCCGCGATGGCCGCGTCCAGGTCGTCGCCCTGGTAGCGGACGAACTGGACGTAGGCACCGGGAACGAAGGCACTCGGGTCGTAGCCGGTGACCAGCAGGCCGACCGCCGTAGCCGTGCCGTCCAGGGTCGCGAAGCGCAGGGAGGCGAGCTGTTGCGCCTCGGGACGGCCGTTCTCCTCCAGGACCTCGGGATCGACGGCCGTGGGCAGATAGCTCGTGCGGAACAGCCCGAGATCGAGATCACCGACTCCCGTCCCGACCACCGGGCGGCTGTCGTACGGTCCGTCTGCCGCCCTGCGGCGCTCGGTCAGCACGCGCTCGTCGTCCCGTGTCGCCCGACGCGTCGTGGGTCCCGGCCGCACCCAGACCACGCCGTCGAACCGGACCGGAGGCGCGGCGGACGCCTCGACCCTGATCCGGATCACCGGCTTGCCCTTGAAGGGGGCGACGGACACGGTCATGGACGGCCGGTCGAGGATCAGCCCGTCCTCGCGCATGTCGGTGAGCGCCAGCAGGGCGCGGTCGCTCGTGTCGACGTCCTCCACGGGTTCACCACTGTCTTCGACACCGATCAGCAGGTCGCCGCCGCCGTGTCCGCCGAGATCGTTGGCCAGCGCGCAGATGGCCCGGCGGATGGCCTCGGGACGCTTGGCACTGCGTTTGAACTCCAAGGCCGAGGTCTCCTGGGTGCCGAGGAGGTCAGCGAGGTCGGTCGTCATGCGCCCATTGTTCCCCGCGGCGCCGACAGCGCGCCGGACCGGGGACGCGCCGCACGGTCCAGCGACCGTGTCGGACGCGCCGGTCGCTCACCCGGCGGTTCGCTTGGGCCGGGAGACGCCGCCCTTGCGGCCGATGTTGAAGGCCAGCCGGTAGACGTCGGGCAGGTCCACGGCTCCGCTGGAACGCCTGGTCATGACACCGACCTTCGTCAGCTCCTCGATCAGGCTGAAGTAGTCGTCCACGTTCGCCGGCCCGCTGCCGTTCTCGCTGCCCTCCAGAAGCTTGCGCAGCTCGGAGGCGAGGGAGGCGGTGGACCAGATGTGGATGACGACCGACTGCTCCATCGGCACCTGGAGGTCGCTCAGCTTCTCCACGGCCGTGGCCGCCCAGCGGATGTCCTCCTTGATTTCGTCCACCCGGATCTGGGAGGCGTCCAGCACGGCCTGCCGGATCGCGTCGTGGTGGAGCGCGTACTCGTGTCCCGGGTGCCGGTCCCGCGTCACCTCCGCGGCCTTCGACACCGCGCGGAGCATGGTGCGGGGGCTGATCTGCCCGTTGCCGTCCTGGAGGTGGTTGGGCAGCCAGGTGTACGTGTAGCCCTTGCGGTGGTTGGCGCCCATGTACGGGCCCGCCATGGCGCCGAAGACCTCCTCCTGCCGGTCCGGGTCGGCGATGACGTCCACGGGCGCGGTGTAGCGGCCGTCGCCCTGGGAGTGCCACTGCCCGGTCCGGGCCCGGAACTTTTCGGCCTCCGGCCCCGGCTGGTTGCCGAGCCGGTGGAAGAGCATGCCATACAGGTTCTCGGTGGTCCAGGTGAGTTCGGCGCGGTTGGCGCCGAGCTTGGAGGCATCGGCGAAGTCCTTCGGGGCGCTGTCGTACATGTCGGGGCGGACAAAGATCTTCGCCCGGAGACTGCTGTAACCCAGCCGGAGGTCCAGCGCCGCCGCGAACAGCGCCGACACCATCTTGTCGATGACGGAACGGTCCTGGTGCAGGTGCTCCAGCGCGTCGAAGATCAGCAGCTGGGGGCGGCCGTCGCGGCGGGCCTCGTCGTCCTTGGCCGCCAGGGCGCTGTCGTAGGCCTCGGGGTGGTCGGCCACCCAGTCGATGCGCTCCTGCCAGTCGGTGTGCCGCAGCGCGGCCGGGTCCCTGAGCGCGGTGAGGATCACCGCGCACCAGAAGTTCTCGCAGAACTCCCGGAACCCCTCGCCCTCCGGCGCCCGCTGGACCAGCTTGCGGATGACCCGCCGGCCCGGGTACGCGGCGTCGGCGCCGCCGCCCCGGCCGTGCCCCGTGGCGACGGTCAGGCCGCGCAGGCGCGGGATCATGTAGGAGTCCGCGGCGACCCTGCGCAGCTCCTCGCTCGCCAGGGCCTTCGTCCAGTACGTCTTGCCGGTGCCGCGCGCGCCCAGCACCACGGTGACGTCCGGGTCCAGGGCCCGCCGGTGGCTGGACGGGGTGAACATCCGCAGCAGGTCGGGCTGTTCGGTGTCGGCGTCGAAGGCGCTGCCCGGGGCGTGCAGCAGGAGCGTGCGGTACTCGTCGGGGGTGGGTTCGTGCGTCATGACGCTCCCGTGCGGGGCTTGGGGACCAGCCGGTCGAGTGCGGCGAGGAACCGGGCGTAGGCGGCCTCGATGAAGGGCATTTCGAGCCAGTCGCGGCCGCGGTAGGGGTCCAGGCCGACCAGGTCGTTGCCGAAGAGGATGGGGATGGGGGCGTGCGGGGCGTCGCTGTCCAGCGGCGCCGGGTGGAAGACCGGCGGGGCGTCCGGGTCGAGCAGGTCGTCCACGGCGTCCGGTTCCACGTCGTCGTAGAGGAGCTCGGAGAACGTCTCGTACGCCTGGTCGCGCAGGGCGCCGAGCCGCTTGGCGTCGCCCGCCGAGTGGAACATGGCGGCCACGATGCGCAGTCGGCCGCGCAGCTCGCTCGCCCGGTCCGGTCGCTGCGCCCACTGCCGGAACATCATCCGGTAGCCCTCCCAGGTGGAGGGGTTGTTGACCGCGAAGAGCAGGGCGAGCCCGCTGAGCTGGGTCAGGGTGATCGCGGCGATGTCATGGATCCCGGCCCGGCTGTCGAGCAGCACGACGTCCGGCCGCCGGGACCGCTCGGCCACCAAGTCCTCGCACGCCGTGATCGTGTCCTCCAGCCGCGCGCAGAAGGGGCGTGGCCGGCCGTCCGGCTCGGTGGCGGGCAGGTCGCTGTAGATGCGGTTGAGCTTGGCGAGGTAGTCGTACGGCTCCCCCTCGCGCGGCTTGCCGCTGGCCGGTGCGAGCCACACCTCGCCGTTGCCCTCGATGCCGGGCAGGACGCCGCTGCGGGTGACGAGGTCGAGGCCGGACTCGTTGCCGACGGCGGCCTCGACGAGGTGGTCGACGATGCCGTGGGCGGGCAGGCCGTCCGGGTCCTCCAGCAGGGACGAGACGCCCGGCGACTCAAGGTCCAGGTCGACGACGAGGACGCAGTAGCCGCGGCTCGCGAGGTGGCGGGCGAGTATCGCGGTGGCGGTGGAGCGGCCCACGCCGCCCTTGAACCCGTAGAGCGCGATGCGCCGCTCGCGCCGGTCGGCGGACGTCACGTCCTCGGGCTCGGTGTCGCGGGACCAGTCGGCGCCGACGACGGTCCGCTCCAGCACGGCGACCTGCCCGGCGCCGCCCGGCTCGCGCTCCCGGCGCACGACGACCTCGGCGGAGTCGAAGAACATCTCCGGGGCGAAGAGGGAGGAGGCGGTCTGGACGGGTTCGGCGCCGGTGAAGGGGCGTGTGACGTCCGGGAACTCCTCGCGCAGTCTGGCCATGTCCGGTGCGTCCGGGTCCAGTGGCTCGTCGCGGTCGTCGACGAGGAGGGAGGCCCGGCCCAGCAGGTCGCGGACGAGGACGACGTCCCGGCCGAGGGTGACGGCGGCCGCGTCGGCCTGGCCGAGCGCCGCCTCCCAGGTCGTGTCGAAGCGGGGGATCGGATTCATCGGAGAGTGCCGTTTCCCGTCTGGCGTGCGTACTCGAAGGCGGCGATGAGGTCGTAGGCGGCCTTGAGGTGCCGTTGCAGGTCGGCGGTCGATATCGACCTGCCGTTGCAGTACCGCGCCGCGATGTGCCAGCTGTGGAACGGGTTCTGCAGCAGCATCTGCTGGAACATCGGTCCGACCTGTCGGCCCGCGCTCAGCTTGACGACCTCGGCGAGCTGTGCCCACAGACCGGGCAGGTGGCCGTGCTCGTACTCGCTCCAGTGCTGCTGCTTGGCCTTCTGGCCCGGTTGCGGCTGCTGCGGCGGCTGCTTGAGGGCCGGGTGGAACGGCTTGTTCTTGGGGGTGAGCTGCGAGCCGAGGCAGGCCAGCAGGATCGCCTTGATCGCGCACTCGGCGGCCAGGCCGGCGAGGTGGTCGGCGGAGACGGGTAACC
Source organism: Streptomyces sp. NPDC096105 (assembly GCF_044763335.1). Classification (NCBI taxonomy): domain Bacteria; kingdom Bacillati; phylum Actinomycetota; class Actinomycetes; order Kitasatosporales; family Streptomycetaceae; genus Streptomyces; species Streptomyces sp. NPDC096105. Next base: position 420,373 of record NZ_JBIWGC010000001.1, on the reverse strand, counting down.
GCCTGTCGGCGGCGAGCTTCGCCGCGTGGTAGTGGTTCTGGCCCGCTGCCCAGAAGTCCGGCGGAGGCGGTATGGCGGGAGTCTTCGGAGCCGTCACGCGATCACTTTAACTTCACGCTTTTGCGGCACGGGAGTGGTTTGCGCGGTTTCCGGCGCGCGCGGGGCCGTCACTCGTCGGCGGGTGCGGCCGCTCGTTCCGGCTGGCGCGGGTGGCGGGGCTGGCAGGATGGGGGGAGGTTTCCGGTCGTGGGCCTCGGGGGATGGGCCCCGGTCACGCGGAAGACGACGCGATGCGGTCAGAGGGATGCGAGAAGTGACGGTCACGGATGCGGTTGAGGGCTCGGGGTCGGAGTCCGGTTCCGGGTTGGACAAGGAAGCGCTGCTGAAGGACCTGAAGCGGCAGGTGGTCGCGCTCGAGGACGACCTGCGGGAGCGCAGCGAGTCCGTGGAGGAGTTCCGCGTCCGGCTGCGCGGCGAGTACCAGCAGGCGCTGGACGCGTCCCGGACCGCCGCGACGTACGGCGCCTGGCGTGACGAGCGGGTCACGCAGGCGGCAGTGGCGTGGGTGCTGGCCTGTGTCTTCGTGCGGTTCTGCGAGGACAACGGGCTGATCGAGGAGCCCTTCATCGCGGGCCCCGGCGAGCGGCTGGTCGAGGCAGAGGAGCGGCACGAGGCGTTCTTCCGTGAGCACCCGCACCTCAACAACCGGGACTGGCTGATCGCGGCGTTCCGTCACGTGGCGGCGGCCAACGAGACGGCGGCCGGGCTGTTCGACGAGGCGCACAACCCGCTGTGGGGGCTGACCCCGAGCTACGAGGCCGCGACCGAGCTGCTGGGCTTCTGGCGGCGGTGGGGCGCGGACGGGCGGATCCGGCACGACTTCACCGACCCGGAGTGGGACACGCGGTTCCTGGGCGACCTGTACCAGGACCTGAGCGAGCACGCGCGGAAGACGTACGCGCTGCTGCAGACGCCGGAGTTCGTCGAGGAGTTCATCCTCGACCTGACGCTCGAACCCGCCGTGAGCGAGGAGGAGTTCGGGCTCGACCCGGTGTGGGTGGGCCCGGACGGCGAGGAACGGCGCGGGCTGCGGACCATCGACCCCGCGTGCGGCTCCGGGCACTTCCTGCTGGGCATCTTCCGGCGGCTGGTCGAGAAGTGGCGGGCCGCGACGCCGGCCGCGGACGACTGGACGGTGGTGCGGCGGGCGCTGGACTCCGTCCACGGGTGCGACAAAAACCCGTTCGCGGTGAGCGTCGCCCGGTTCCGGCTGCTGGTCGCGGCAATGAAGGAGGCGGGGGCGCGGACGCTGGCCGAGGCGCCGGTGTTTCCCATCAACGTGGCGGTGGGGGACTCGTTGCTGCATGGGCGGGGGGCGGCCGGTATCCAGGGGGAGCTGGATCTGTTCTCGGTGGAGGGGGAGGACGGCTCCGGGGAGGCGTTCGCCTATGGGACGGAGGACGTCTGGGAGTTCGCTCGGCGGGTGGATCTGCTGGGGCGGGGTTCTTATCACGTGGTAGTGGGAAATCCCCCGTATATCACCGTCAAGGACGACCAGGAGAAAAGGAACTACAAGGCAGCTTACGATGCGTGCGTTGGCCAGTATGCATTGTCGGTTCCTTTTGCCCAGAGGTTGTTCGAACTGGCGGTGAGAGGAACAGGTGGCGCTGTCGGTGGTGGTGGATTCGTTGGGCAGATTACTGCGAACTCGTTCATGAAGAGGGAGTTTGGTAGGAGCCTTATCGAGCGATACTTCCGTGAGAGAGTGGAGCTGTCGCACGTTATCGACACGGGCGGTGCTTACATCCCTGGGCACGGTACTCCGACCGTGATTCTGATTGGGCGAAACCGTGTGCCGAGCGATAACCGGAAAGTCCGGGCCGTGCTTGGCGTCCGGGGTGAGCCTTCTCAACCACTGGCGCCAGCAGATGGATTCGTGTGGCGCGCTATTGTGGCACAGGTTGGGAAACCGGGGAGTGAGTCGGAGTGGATTTCCGTCGATGATCTAAGTCGCCATGGATTTGCGACGGCACCGTGGTCACTAAGTGGCGGCGGCGTTTCGGAGGTGGCTGCGCGCCTCATGCGGCAATGTAGCGTGTCGCTCGGCGACAGGGTCAAGCTTATTGGCCGCACGGCTCACACGGGGGCGGACGACGCCTACTTCGCCCCAGTGGGAACCTGGAAAAGGGCGGGAGTGAAGCCCTCACGTATTGTGCCTATCGTGGAAGGCACGGTGGTCCGGGACTGGGTACTTACTCCAGGTGTCGAGGCCATTTTTCCTTACAAGGAAAATCTGAGTGCAGATCTTTCAGATCCAGCTTCTATGCGCATCTTGTGGCGCCAGCGTAGTTTGCTACGAGAGCGGCGGGAGCCCGGTGGGACCCATGAAGAAATCGGGCTTACTTGGTTCGAATGGAGCAGGTGGCATCCCGAAAGGTTTCAGATTCCACTTGGTATCTCCTATGCTGAGGTTTCTACTCATAATAACTTTGTGCTTGATCGCGGCGAGAAAGTATTCAAACAAACTGCACCGGTTATCAAGCTGCCGCAAGAGGCGTCGGAAAAGGAATATCTTGCGCTGCTCGGCATCCTTAACTCGTCTGCTGCTTCATTCTGGATGAAGCAGAATTGTCACGTTAAGGGGGGGAGTGGGATTGGTCGGGGGGTGCAGGATGAACTTTGGGAAGCGCGATATGCTTTCAATGCGACTCGACTTGAGGAATTTCCCCTCCCTGGCCAGTCCCCGCTTGAAGTGAGTCGTTTGCTTGACGGTCTTTCCCGAAATTTGGTAAAAGCAGACCCTTCGGTCCTGTGTGGCGCCGGTACTCCCACGCGCGACGCCCTCGACGATTTGAAAGCCAAGTTCGTGTGCACCCGTCAGCGCATGATCGCCTTGCAAGAAGAACTGGACTGGCAGGTGTACGGCATGTATGGACTCCTGTCTGACGGTGAGGTAGCTCGGACTACCGTTCAGGCGAGCGACATAGATGGCGTGCCTGAAGTGCGCCTTGGGGAACGAGCTTTCGAGATCGTGCTTGCGCGGAGGGTGGCGCGGGGCGAGGTTAAGACCGCTTGGTTCGAACGGCATAAGTCGGCCCCCGTAACCGAAGTTCCTGGTCGCTGGCCTGATTGGTACCGGGACATCGTGAAGGGTCGCATCTCCATTATCGAAAGCCGCAGAGATGTCAGACTTATCGAAAAACCTGAGTATAAGCGGCGATGGTCTAGTGAACTATGGTCGGATAAAGAGAGGCGAGCTATTCGTGACTGGCTTCTCGACCGGTGTGAGAATCGCGCGCTCTGGTACAGCCTTCGGGATGGGATGGAGCAGCCCTATGCTCTCACTATCAACCAACTTGCGGATTCGCTGAGTTCCGATGCTGACGTCACATCGGTCGCCGCTCTGTACGCCGCTGACCACTTGGGCAAGCCAGACCTTCCACTTAACCACGTCCTCGCCGACGTTGTAGCTGACGAACACGTGCCATACCTAGCTGCAATGCGCTACAAGGACGCTGGCTTGCGCAAGCGGGAGCAGTGGGAAGAGGCCTGGGAATTGCAGCGGGAGGAGGACCGTACTGGGCAGCGATTGGACATTCCCGTGCCACCCAAGTACACATCGGCCGACTTCCTCCGGGCTTCCTACTGGGCCAACCGCGGCAAGCTCGACGTGCCCAAGGAGCGGTTCATCTCCTACCCCGAGGCCAGTCCCGATGGCGACTCCACGCTGCTTCTCGGATGGGCCGGCTGGGATCACAAAGAGCAGGCTCAGGCACTGGTCAACCTCATTGAGGACCGGACCACGCAGAGTGGCTGGGGTGCTGAGCGGATTCTCCCCCTCGTGGCCGGGCTTCAAGAGATCATGCCGTGGGTCAAGCAGTGGCACGGTGAGTACGACGCCGAGTGGGAGGGCGTGCCGGCCGAGGACTGTGAGACCTACCTCGAAGAGCAGATGACAAAGCACCAGCTCAGCGCTGCGGATCTGAAGGCCTGGCGGCCTGTGAAGAAGACGCGGGGGCGGAAGGCTGCGGCTCCGAAGAAGCCGACGGCGGCGTCAGAGTAGACAGGCTCGACGCTCAGTAGCCCGGAGACACCCTGGTGGGTCAAGGCACTGAGCCCTGACCCACCAAAGATGATCTAGTGACCTGAGTCGGAGATTCGTCGGCAGTAGGCCGCGACTTTGTCGAGGATTTCGTCGGCAGTCTTCGTCCAGACGAACGGTCGTGGATTGTCGTTCCAGTCGGCCAGCCAGGAACGAATATCGCGTTCGAGGGCCTGGACGGAGCGGTGGACACCGCGCTTGAGCTTCTTCTGCGTGAGCTCGGCGAACCACCGCTCCACCAGGTTCAGCCAGGACGAACTCGTCGGAGTGAAGTGCAGATGGAACCGCGGGTGAGCCAGCAGCCACTTCTTGACGGCGGGTGTCTTGTGGGTGACGTAGTTGTCCAGGATGAGATGGACCTCGAGGTCGGCGGGCACCTCCTTGTCCAGCTTGGCCAGGAACTTCTTGAACTCCACGGCCCGGTGCCTGCGGTGCAGGGAGCCGATCACTTTGCCGGTGGCGACCTCCAGGGCCGCGAACAGGGTGGTGGTGCCGGCCCGGACGTAGTCGTGGCTGCGGCGCTCAGGAACCCCGGGCATCATCGGCAGCACCGGCTGAGAGCGGTCGAGGGCCTGGATCTGCGACTTCTCGTCCACACACAGGACCAGGGCCTTCTCCGGCGGATCCAGATACAACCCGACGACGTCACGGACTTTGTCGATGAACAGCGGGTCGGTGGACAGCTTGAACGTCTGTGACCGGTGCGGGGCCAGGGCGAACGCCCGCCAGATCCGCGAGATCGCGGACTGGGACATGCCCGTGGCCGCCGCCATCGACCTGGTCGACCAGTGGGTGGCGTTCTTCGGCTTCTCCTCCAGCGTCTTGACGATGACCCGCTCGACGTCCGCGTCGGTGATCTTCCGCGGAGCACCGGGCCGCGGCTCGTCACACAGGCCGTCCAGCCCTCGCTCGAGGAAGCGTCGCCGCCAGGTGCGGACCGTGTCCGGAGAGGCACCCAGCCGGCGCGACACCTCCATGATCGAGTGTCCGTCGGCGCACTCCAGCACGATCCTTGAACGCTGGGCCAGTGCCTGAGCGGTCGAGCGGCGGCGCACCCAGCCCTCCAGCACGGCCCGCTGGGCATCGGTCACCGACAACGGCGGAATCTTCGGACCCGGACGACTCATGCCAAACCAACGACGAATCTCCGACTCAGGTCACTAGCTCAGACCTGGGTGTTGGCTGCGTGGGCGATGAACGCTGCCCAAGCTGCGGGGGAGAGGGCGAGCTGCCCGCTCTCCCGCAGCTTCGAGTCGCGCACGTGGATGGACTCGTCCACGGCGACCTCGATGCAGTTGTCTCCGGAACTTCCGCTGTAGCTGCTCTTGAACCAGTCCAGTTCTGTGCTGCTCATAATGCTCCTCGCATCTGCTCCAGCAAGCTCATGCTGGCTTCCCGGCCGAGAGCCTGCTGACGCAGCTTGCCATAACGCTGGAGCATCGCGCTCACGTCTTCGAGCTGAGTGATCAGGACACTCGACTGCTGCCCTTCGGTGTACCCGATCCACTGGTGATCAGGGGTCTCCGCCAAGTACATCTGCCCGTCGACGCCGACGTGATCCGCTTGCCGGAGCGGCATGATCTGGATCTCGACGTTACGTAGCCGCCCGGCCTGCAACAGGTGGTCAATCACGCTCTGGGTGACCTGAGTACCGCCTACCCCTCTTTCGACGAGTGCCTGCTCAACGACGAAGCTGAACGCCGTGTTCGGCCTCTCCGTCAGCAACCGCTGCCTCTCCAGCCGCGCCTCAACCTGCCGCTCGATCTGCTCCTCCGTCAGCGGCGGCAACCGCCTCTCGAAGATCGCCCTGATGTATGCCTCCGGCTGCAACAACCCCGGAATCGCCCTGCACTCATACGCGTAGAGCGAGATCGCCTCCTCCTCGATCCCCGCCCACTGCTGGAACCACGACGCCAGGCCCTGCTTCCGTGCCAGGTTCCGTGCCGCCGCCCGCAGCACCCGTGGCGCCTCCAGCACCTCCCCGGCCCGTTCGATGAACCGTGGCTGCGGGAACCGCCTGCCCTGCTCCAGCTTGGCGATGGCGTGGACCGAGTAGCCGACGACCTCCGCGTACGCCTCCTGCGTGAAGCCGGCCTCCTCCCGCAGGACCTTGTGCACGGCCCCGAAGGTCTTGAGGCCGTCCGACACCTCTGGTTCACTGCCAACAGCCCCGGCCCCCGCATCCTCGACGTCCACCACGCCCGGCCACCTCTCGTTCCGCACCCCGCGTCCAACTCACCCATGGTCACGGGGTGTGACGCACCCTGTCCAGCGAGTGAACCGGTACAACACGGCTGTACCAGCGTCGTGCCTGGCCGGACCGACCGCCCCACCGGAACGCTGGCCCCTATGACAGCGCCCCACCCTCAAGCCCCGGTCACCGTACGTGTGTTCAGTCAGCGTTTCAGCGCCACCCGCCGCGGCGCCCGGCTCGCCCGCCGACTCGCCGTCCACCAACTCGACGACTGGGGAGTTCCGTACGGCTCCGGCCTCTCCGAGACCGCCGCCCTGATCGTCGCCGAGCTCACCGCCAACGCCGTGCTCCACGGCCGTGTGCCCGGACGGGACATCGCCCTGCGTCTGACACACGGCCCGGACACGATCCGCATCGAGATCGCCGATGCCTGTGGGGAGCGCGTCCCCCAACTCCCGCCGTCCCCGGTCCCCGACGCCGAGACCGGCCGCGGTCTCCTCCTGGTCGACGCCCTGGCCTCCCGCTGGGGCGTCGACACCGAGCCGGGCCCCGGCAAGAGGGTCTGGGCGGAGATCGAGCACACCGCCGGCTCCCGCACCCTCGGCGCCACCCACTGAGCCGTGTCGGTGCCTCCTGCCACCCTGCTCCCATGAGCACGCGACAGGCATTCTTATGGTTGGTCTTCTACTTCTGGTTCCTCATCACCCCGTTCCAGCTCGTCGTGTACTACGTCCCGTGGGTGGGCGGCACACGTGTGCCGGGTCGTCTTCTCGGCCAGGTACCTCTACTGAAACGGCTCGGACGACGCAGGGCGGAAGACCGGCTCGGCTCGGTGAAGGCAGAACTCACTACAAAGCTGGGATCCCGCGCGGAGCTGGAGGTGCTGGCCACCGAACCACTCGTGGACCAGGTGCACGGGCACGCCACCTGGGCGCAGCTCAGCCGAATTTTTCTCGCCGCACCCGGCCTGCTCGCCTGCGCCGCCCTCGCCCTCGTCGTCACCCCCTCCACCTGGCGCGACTGGCCCCTGTGGGCCATCGGCGTCTACCTCGCCTTCGTCCACGTCTCGGCTCTGCTGACCTGCATCGACATCTGGGCCGTCCGCAACGCCGACCCGTCGGGCACGGTCACCGCGGTGGCCGTCGGCGTCCTGGAGAGCTTCACCACCCGCGTCGACAAGGCTCCCGCCAAGTCGACGCCGGCGGCCTGGCAGAGCCGGATGGTCGAGCAGCTGTGCACGGCCCTGGTGCGTCGCGCTCACCGGGAGTCCGCCGGCGCCGTACCGGGGAGCCGCCTGGCCATGGCGCGGAGCACCGCGACCGCCGTCCGCGCCCTGCGTCACCGCACCGCACTCGTCCACGGCAGCGCCACCGGCGAGGAACGGGCGGCCCACGAGCGTGACCTGTGGCTGCTCGTCTGCAACGTCCTCACGTACAGCAGCCGTCCGCGCGCCGACGTCGTGGACTTCCGCGTGGTCGACGCCGACCGGCTCGCCGACGTGCCGGAGACGGTCCCCGACGCGACCGCGGTGCCCTCCCCGAAGGCCCGCGTACTCGTGCCGCTGCTCTTCCTGTGCGCCCTCGTGGCCCTCGCCGTCGGACTCGGACTCACCGGAGCCGCAGGCGAGTTCACCGCGCCGATCGTCGTCGCCCTGGCGATGGCCGCCGCACCCTTCGCGAGCCGTTTCGGCGTGACCGTGCTCGACTCCTTCACGCAGCCGCCGGCCCTGTCACCCGTCACCGGTCAGGAGGAGCCCCTGCCGACGGCGGAGACCGTCCGCAGGGCGGCCTAGCGAGGCGCGCATTCTGGAGCGGGCAGCAGCCGCGTGGGCGGATTAAAGCGACGGATGTGCCCGCGACGGGCGGGACTGATAGACACGGAAGCATGCGGCACCGACCGCACCCAGCCCTTCCGCCCGACCGACCAGGACGAGGACACGAGACATGCCGCTGGCCGAGCAGGCGCTCGTCGGACTCAGGCTGCGCGGGCAGCAGGTGCAGGCCGCCGTCACCGTCTTCGCCGACGAGGCACGCCGCCGCTCCTCGGCCGGCCTCGGTGCCGTCGACAGCCGGGCGCTGCTCACCGTCCTCCAGGACCTGCCCGTGGACCTGCCGGTGCCGCAGTCCTCACTCGGTGCTCACGCCCTGCGGACGCTGCACACCGCACCGCCCGGCGTCGTGGGGTGGGGGGAGCAGGGTGTCGTCGTGCGGCGTCTCGCGCCCGCCGCCCGCGTCGAGCTGGTCCTCGTCCACGGGCCGCGCGGCATCTCCCCCCGCGCGTGGGACGCCGCCGTCCGGGACGCCTCGCAGTTCGCACCGTTCTGCGCCCGCGGGGTCGTCGTGTCGCACCCCGCGCCTGAACGGGAGCCGCGCACCGACATGGACCTGCTCCTCCTCAAGGCCCGCTTCTACGGCGTCGGCGTCGCCCTGCACGAGCCGACGGGGTCGCTGCGCTGGCTGCTGGAACCCGCCCCCTACCGGCCCGAGCGGCACTCGGCCGCCCAGTGGCTCTTCCACGAACAGGCCTGGCGTCAGCTCGGCCCGGACCGCTTCTGACCCCGCTGTTCCCCGGCCGTTCCGGGCAGTGCCGTCGGACTCTGGCGCCGCCAGGCCTGGAGGACCTTCGGGAAGGGGACCTCCGTGCCCGTCCGGGCGGCCAGCAGGCGGTGGTGCTCCCAGGCGTCCGCGAGCTGCTGGCGCCACCAGCCGAGGCGTTCGTCGCCGGCCAGTGTCGCGTCCAACTCCTCGTGGAGTGCGTACAGCTCGCAGACGCTGTGCCGCAGGGCGACGGTCACGTCGGCGTCGTGGTCCGTGAAACGGGTAAGGGGTGCCCCCTTGCACACCGCGCAGTCGCAGGTCCACGGATCGACGTGGGCGAACCAGTCCTGGAGCGTCGCCACCCGGTGGTAACGCAGCAGGCGCCGCACCAGGACCACCGGATACGGCTTGTGGCCGCCTCCTCCGTTCTCCGGCCGCGGAGCCACGCCGTGCCGGAGCGCGGCCGAAACGCCGACCGCCGCACCCAGCGCCCCGTGCGCCATCGCGTCGAAGGCGGCCAGGTCGGTTCGCCACACCACGAGTCGGGGGCAGGAACGGCACAACTGACGCAGTCCCTCGGCTGCCTGCTCACGCTCCATCGGGTCGTCCTTCGCCTGCATGATCAGCGCCACCGGATGCCGGCACGCGCGGATCCGGTCAGCGAGCAGCGGCAGGGAGGAGCGCCGTAACCATCGCCAGCTGCACGGCAGCAACACCACCGTGTCCTCACGGTGCAGCCGGTTCGCCTGACCGATCACGGCACCGAGCACCGGTGCGCCTCCGGCCTCGTCGGCCGGGACGAAGCAGGTCGGCGTCACGGCATAGGACGCCTTGTTGTCGCGCTGGCCGTCCAGAACCTCATCCAGTCCGGTGAGGTCCAGGTCGCGCCAGCCGTACGCGGTCCTGAGCCCGAAGGGTGCGTCAGCCGTGGCGGTCCGCCGAGTGTGGCTCTCGTGGTCCATGACCACGACCGTCTCCGGGTAGGCGTTGCGTATCGCCCTGCACCGCACAGGAGCGTCGGCGCCCGTCACCACCAGCCCGCCCGTACGGGCCGGAACGTGCGGCAGCACCTCGTTCGCCGACCGGTCGTTGACCATGATCAGCAGACGGTCCCGCAGCAGCTCGTCGATCCCCCCGGTCCCGGCTCCCGTCCCCGCCCCCACGAGATCGCCCCCTCACGGCATCAGGCCGCATCGCCGGATCTCACTGTCGGAGGCGTGAGACGGCGGCCACAAGACCGCGTCCCCGCTCCGGTGCCGTTCCCGGCCACGACACGGCGTCACCGGATGTGACCGCTCCCCGCCGCAGGGACCCCTCCGTCCACGGTGAGCGACAGCACCCTCGCCGATCGTCGCGCAAGGTGACCGCAAGATCACGGGAGTTGCCCCTGGCCCGGGCGCAAGGCAGGCCAAGACTGGCAAGATGGGAGGTCGCGCGCGACGCCGTGTGATCCGGGTGCCCGTCGAGAGAGGGAACGAGAGCCGAATGCCCACCAGCGAGCTCTTCCTGCGGGATGTCATCGACATCAAGGAAGACGTCCATGCCGGCGACTTCAAGATCGAACTTTCCGGCGGGTTCACGGAGACCGACGCCCGGGTCGCCGAATACGTGGTCACCGACCAGCTCCAGGGGGCGTTCCGCAAGGCGCTCGGGCTCGTCGGGACGGCCGTCCGTTCGGGCAACTCGCACGCCGCCTACCTGCACGGTTCCTTCGGCGCCGGTAAGAGCCACTTCCTGACCGTGCTGCACGCCGTCCTGAACAACAACCCGGCCGCCCGCGCCAAGCCGCGCCTGCAGGAGGTCATCGCCGAGCACGACGACTGGCTGCGCGACCGGCGGTTCATGATGGTGCCGTACCACCTCGTCGGGGCGACGGACCTCGACTCCGCGCTGCTCGGCGGATACGTGCAGGCCGTGCGCACCCGGCACCCGGACAGGCCGACGCCCGCCGTCTACCGGGCCGACGCCGTGCTGGCGGACGCGCAGCGGCAGCGCGCGTTCCTCGCCGACGACGCCCAGTTCGTGCAGTGGCTGGGGGAGGGCGCCCTCGCCGTGGCCCCCGGCGGCGCCGTGACCGGCACGCACGAGGACGACGAGGACGACCTCGACATCCTCGACGCCGGGGACGTCCCGGACCGCGGCAGCTGGACCTCCGCCGACCTCGACCGCGCCTTCGCCGCCCCCGCCGGCGACCCCTACCGCGACGCGCTCGTGTCCGCCCTGCTGTCCGGGCCGATGGCCTCCTACGCGGAGGGCGCCCGCGGCGACAAGGACGCGTTCCTGCCGCTGGAGAACGGACTGTCCGTGATCTCCCGGCACGCCAAGTCGCTCGGCTACGACGGCATCGTGCTCTTCCTCGACGAGCTGATCCTGTGGCTGCAGGCGCACATGGGCGAGCAGGACTTCGTCCGCGACCAGGTGCAGCGGCTGGTGAAGCTGATCGAGTCCGGGGACAGCGACCGGCCGGTGCCGATCGTGTCGTTCATCTCCCGGCAGCGTGACCTGTCCCAGCTCATCGGCTCGGACGTGGCCGGCGCCGACGTGCAGAACCTCGAGCAGCAGATCACGTACCTCGCAGGGCGCCTGGACGTCGTCGACCTCGAGGACAGCAACCTCGTCGAGATCATCAAGCACCGCGTGCTCGCGCCCAAGCCGGGGATGGAGCAGGCCCGGGACGAGGCCTTCAGGATCGTCGAGTCGTCGAAGGACGAGGTGCGCCAGGTCCTGCTCGACGCGCACGGGCGCACCGACGCCGACTGGGACTCCTTCCGCACGCTGTACCCGCTCTCGCCCGCGCTGCTCAACGTGCTGGTCGACCTGGCGGGCGCGCTGCAGCGGGAGCGGACCGGTCTGAAGCTGGTGCAGGAGCTGCTGAAGCGGCGGCGCGACGACCTGAAGATGGGCGACCTGATCCCCATAGGCGACCTGTGGGACGTCATCTCCGAGGGCAGGGGCGAGGCGTTCACCGCCAAGCTCCGCAAGGAGTCGGAGATCGCGGAGCGGTTCCACTCCCGGGTCAGGGCCCATCTGCTGCAGAAGTACGGATCCGCCGACCACCCCCACTACCGGCGCGACGACCTGCTCATCAAGACGCTGCTGCTCGCCGCCCTCGCGCCCAACGTGCCCGCCCTGACGCGCCTGACGGGCGGACGGCTGGCGGCGCTCAACCACGGCACCATCAAGGCACGCATCGGGTCGGCCGGTTCGCACGCGGCGAAGGCCCTGAAGGAGCTCCAGGCCACCGAGTTCGGCGAGCTGCGCAGCGAGGGCGACGGCACCGGCGACCCCGTCTTCCACCTGCACCTGTCGGACGTGGACGTCGAGCCGCTGCTCGAAGAGGTGCAGGGAAGCGCCGACCAGCCCGGCCTCAGGCGCCAGTGGGTCAAGGACCGGCTGTGGGCCGCGCTCGGCATCAAGGACACCCAGGCGTTCGTGTGCGAACGCGAGATCGTGTGGCGGGGCACCAGGCGGACCGCCGAGTTCGTCTTCGGCAACGTGCGCGATCCCCACCTGCCGGACGAGCAGTTCCAGCCGCAGACCGACGGCAACATCCGCTTCGTCATGGACTACCCCTTCGACGAGCCGGGACGCTCGCCGATGGACGACGTGCAGCGCGTCGAGGCCCTGCGGCGGGCCGGCAGGGACGCCCCGACGATCGTGTGGCTGCCCCACTTCTTCTCCGAGCAGAAGCTGACCCAGCTCGGCCGGCTGCTGAAGATCAACTACTTGCTGGAGCGCGACCGGCTGGACGAGGCGACCGCCACCCGCTCCGCCGACGAGCGCGTCCAGATCCGCCACCAGCTCAAGGCGCAGAGCGACAACCTGACCTCGCAGCTCACCGCCGTGCTGCAGCAGCTGTACGGCATCGCCAAGCCGGAGGCGGCCAACCTGGGCGCGGACGTGCCCGAGCAGCAGCACCTGTGGTGCCTCAAGTCCGGGTACTCCCGCACCCGTCCGGAGGCGGGCGCCGGTTTCGAGCAGAACCTGCTCACCCTCGCGGACGAGCTGTTCGGCGTGCTGCACCCGAAGCACCCCGACTTCGACCCCGGGCTGACGCGCAAGGCCGTCACCCCGCGCGAGCTGAAGACCGCCCTGGAGTGGATCGGGCGCGCGATGGAGGACGGATCCCGCCGGGTCGTCGTCGACAAGCACCAGCTGCCCGTCGTCAAGAGGATCGTGCACGCCCTGGGCCTCGGAGAGGTCCACGACGGCCCCCTCAACCTCACCGGCGACTGGCGGCTGCGCATCAACCAGAAGGCCGCCGACGCCAAGGCCGGATCCGACCTGTCCGTCGAGGACATCCGGACCTGGATCGGCGAACTCGGCTACACCGGCCTCGACAAGAACGTCAGCAACCTGATCATCGCGACGTACGCCCTGCTGGACGACCGCACCTGGGTCTACCAGACCTCTCCGGTCCCGCAGCCCCCCGAGCTCGAACGGATCGGCCCCGGCTACGGCCTGCGGGCCGTGCGGCTGCCGAGCGAGGAGGAGTTCGCGACCGCACGCGAGCGGGCCGGGCGGATCTTCGGCGTGCCCGTGCCGCCGGTGCTCTTCGCACGGAACGTGGCCAAGCTCGCCAGCGGGGTCCTGAAGGAAGCGGGCGATTACCGCGAGGCCGTGGACGGCATGCGCAGCTCGCTGCGCAGGCACGCCGAAGCCCTCGGCCTGAGCGGACCGCACGGGGCCGACTCCCCGCGCATGAAGTCCACCGACGCGGCCGCCGACCTCCTGGCCCGCCTGGTGCGCCCGGCCGACTCCACCGCGCTCGTCCGGGAACTGGCCGCCGCCTCCTACGACGTGACCGACCAGGAGATCGGAACCGCGATCAAGCAGGCCCCCGAGGTGCTGCGCGCGCTCGACGACACCAACTGGAAGCTGCTGGCGAGCGTCGCCGCCTTCGCGCAGCGCGACGACGGCGTGGGCGAGCGGGCGGCACGGCTGGTGGAGCTGGTCCGCGACACCGCGCACGACCACGAACAGGTCCGCTCGCTCGTCCCCGTGCTCGACCGGCTGCAGGAACAGGCCCTGGCCCTCGTCAACGAGGTGGCGCGCCTGGCGCAGATCGCCCAGCCGGTGCCGGAACCGCAGCCGACCGCCGAGGACGTCAGCCTCACCCGGCACGGGCAGCCGGCGGTGCCCTCCCCCGGGCCCATCACGGTGCCGACGCCGGCCCGGGAGGACGACTCCGGCGCCCGCCCGGTGGGCCCCCGCGCCGCCCACGTGGTGGAGCCGACGCGGCTCGAAGCGAGCCTTTCCGCCGCACTCGCCGACGTCCAGGACGAGATCAAGGCCTACCTGGAGGCCCACCCCGGCACCCGGGTCCAGGTCTCCTGGCGGCCCGTGCCCGTCGACGCCGAGGAGTACGGGCGCTGATGGCCGCCACGCTGCCTCCCGTGGGCCGGCGCACGGTGGAAGCGCTGCTCTCCTCATACGCCAAGGGCCTGAAGGACCGACGGCTCGTCCTGGTGCACGGCCGGTACGCGACGGGCGCCCCGGTCGAGTTCACCACCACGCTGGGGGAGGAGACCCGGCGGGTACGGGTGAGCCACCAGTCCTCCGTCCTCGGCATCCTCGGCGAGTGGGCCCGGCACCAGGACAAGGCGGCCGACGGCGACGTCCTGGTGGTGACCACCGGCCTCGGCGACGACCAACTGGGCTGGGACCTGCGGGGACACGCGGTCAGGCGGCGCACCCTCACCGTGGACAACGCCGAGATCGTCATGCAGCGCTTCGGCGCGTCGAGTCTCGACCCGCGCATGCACGCACGCGAGGAGGCGTGGCTGCTGGAAGCCCTGTTCGAGGCCGAGCCCGGACAGGGGTGGGGACGTTGCGCCGGCGTCCTGACCCGGGACGCGGCGGTGCGTGCGCTCGTGGTGGCCCGACTGGGGCTCGGCGGGGACGGAGACGACGACGCCACACCCGCCCAGGACGTCGCCGTCGACGCGGACACCCTGCTCGCCTGGTCCCGCACGCCCGCCGGACCGATGCGCTTCGCCGAACTGAACGACACCGAACGCGCCGAGCTCAAGAAGTGGCTCGGCGAGACCGCGGGTCCCGCGGTGCCCGTCCTCCTGTCGCTGGTGGAAGCCGGCCGCGGACACGACGCGATGGCCCTGGGGCTCCTGGGCGCCGTCCTGCGCGACCCGGCGGCCGACCCGGACACGGTGCTCGCCGTCGGCGGACTGTTCGGGCAGGTCATGCCGCGCCGCAGCGAACTGCACGTCTTCACCGAAGCGGTCGAGGGAACCCTCGTCCGCTGGATCGGTGAGGCCCACGGCAACGCCCACGCACGCCGACGCGTCTTCGCGGTCCTCGACCGCGCCGACCAGCTGGCCGCGGACGCGGGCCTGACACGGAGCCTCACCACCAACCGTTTCCTGCCGTCGAGCTTCACCGCCCAGCTGCGCCGGGTGACCGCCGCCGCGGCACGGCAGGACCCTGCGGCGGCCCAGGCCGCACTCGACGAACTGAACGAGCACACGCTGGTCAGGCTTCACGCGGACCGCCACCTGGCGGCGTCCATGGCCGTGCGTGCGGCACGCTGGCTCGCCCTTCCGCGGCCCGAGGTCCGCTCGGTCGCGGCCGGCGTCCGCTCGCACCTGGCGGACTGGGGCTGGGCGGACCGGGCGACCGCCGTGCTCTGGGCCGGAGACCCCGGCGGCGACCCGGTCGCCGCCGGTGACTTCCGCGCCCTGTACGAAGCGGTGAAGGCCCGCAGGGAGCGGCTGGACGAGGAGTTCGCCGGGCGGCTGGCCGCATGGGCCGAACACGCCACGGCCCCGTTCCCCGGCGGGTGCCTGCTCGTCGAGAACGTGCTGGCCGAAGCGGTCCGGCCGGTCGCCGCCACGGGCGCGGCACCCCTCCTCCTCGTCCTGGACGGCATGAGCAGCGCCGTCGCCGTCCAGCTCGGCGAGGAGGCGGAGCGCGAGGGATGGACCGAGGCCGTGCCCACGCCCGCTGAGGGACAGCCGCCGAGGCGGCAGGCGGCCGTGTCGATGCTGCCCTCGGTCACCGAGGTCAGCCGCGCCTCACTGCTCACCGGTTCGGCCACCCGGGGTAGTCAGACCGCGGAGACCACCGGCTTCACGGCCTTCTGGAAGGCGCACCGCAGGGAGGCCGTCCTCTTCCACAAGGCGGGGATCGGAGGGGACGCCGGACGGTACCTCTCCGAGGAGGTCATGGCCGCACTCGCCACGGACGCGGTGGTCGGCGTCGTGCTGAACACCATCGACGACGCGCTGGACAAGGGCCAGCAGGGGCAGCGCACCCGCTGGAGCCTCGACGACATCACCTATCTGCGGGAACTCCTCGCCACCGCCAAGGGGTACGGGCGCCCGGTCGTGCTCGTCGCGGACCACGGCCACGTGCTGGAACGCGGCACCGGCGCGGCGTCCGCCGCCGCGGGAACCGGACCGGCCGCGGCCAGGTGGCGCACCGGTGCGGCGGGCGAAGGGGAAGTGCTGCTGACCGGTCCACGGGTGGCGGAAGGCGGAGGGACCATCGTCGCCCCCTGGCGGGAGGACATCCGCTACACCGGCCGCAGGGCCGGCTACCACGGCGGGGCGTCACTGGCGGAGGTGACGGTGCCGGTGCTCGTCCTCCTCCCCGACAAGGCGCTGATGCCCAAGGGATGGGAGGCCCTGCCCCGCGAGCGGGCCGTCCCGGCGTGGTGGCAGGCACAACCCCCAGAGCCCGTCGCTGCCCCGGCCGCGGATGTCACGCAGGAACAGCGGAAACCCGCCGGCAAGGCACGGACCGGCAGCCTCCGGCCGGCGCCGGAGGGCGAGGGACTCTTCGCCGAGACCGACGTCGCCCCACCCACCGAGGACGGGAAGGCCGCACCCGCGGCCCCCGCCTCGCTCGGCGCCCGCGTCGTGGCCAGTGAGGTGTACGAGGCCCAGAAGGAGTACGTCCGCAAGGCGCCCGAGGCGAAGGTGGTCGCCGCCGTCGTCGACGCGCTCGCCGACGCCGGCGAGACGATGTCACCGGCGGCGCTCGCCGCGGCCGTCTCCGCGACGGGCCGGGTCCGCCGCAACATCGACGGCTTCATCGCGACCCTGCAGCGGCTGCTGAACGTCGAGGGATACCCCGTGCTCGGATTCATCGACGCCGGGCACACCGTCCGCCTCGACGTGAAGCTGCTGCGGGACCAGTTCTTCCCCGAGGAGAGCAAGTGAGCTCCGCACCCGAGGTGAGCGCCGTCCGGCGCCGCGAGG
Source organism: Streptomyces sp. NPDC096105 (assembly GCF_044763335.1). NCBI lineage: Bacteria > Bacillati > Actinomycetota > Actinomycetes > Kitasatosporales > Streptomycetaceae > Streptomyces > Streptomyces sp. NPDC096105. Next base: position 403,321 of record NZ_JBIWGC010000001.1, on the reverse strand, counting down.
TCGTCGACGCGCTGCGCCGTGGCACCGTGCCCCACTCCGGCCTGGACCTGTTCGCGGTGGGCCTCGACCGGTTCACCGGAGCCCTCGACGAGGACCTGTCCACGGTGGCGCGGGGCGGCGCCGCCTTTCACGCCGTCCGGGGCGAGTACGGGTCCGGCAAGACGTTCTTCGCGCGCTGGCTCGCCGAGCGGGCCAAACGCGCCGGGCTCGCCACCGCCGAGGTGCAGATCTCCGAGACGGAGACGCCGCTGCACCGGCTGGAGACGGTGTACCGCAGGCTCACCGAGCGGCTGTCCACGGCGACCCACCGTCCCAGTGCGCTGCGCGCGGTCGTCGACTCGTGGTTCTACACGCTGGAGGAGGAGGTGCTCGACGGCGGGGAGATCGACGAGGAGGACGAGGGGGCGCTCTCGGACGCCGTCGACGTGTTGATGGAGCGCCGGCTCACGGACGTCGCCCGCACCACCCCCGCGTTCGCCGCAGCCCTGCGCGGTTACCGGCGCGCGGTCACGGCCGGCGACGCCGTGACCGCGGAAGCCCTGGTCGCCTGGCTCGGGGGACAGAAATCCGTCGCCGCCTCGGCCCGGCGGGCCGCCGGCGTCCGCGGTGACCTGGACCACTTCGCCGCGCTCGGCTTCCTCCAGGGACTGCTCACCGTGCTCCGGGACTGCGGTCACCCCGGCCTGCTGGTCGTGCTCGACGAAATCGAGACGCTCCAGCGGGTACGTGGCGATGTGCGCGAGAAGGGGTTCAACGCGCTGCGGCAGCTGCTCGACGAGATCGACGCCGGACGCTTCCCCGGACTGTTCCTCGTCATCACCGGCACCCCGGCGTTCTTCGACGGGCAGCAGGGCGTACAGCGACTCCTCCCGCTCGCCCAGCGTCTGGCCACCGACTTCTCCACGGATCCGCGCTTCGATTCCCCGCGCGCGGTGCAGCTGCGGCTGCCCGGCTTCGACCTGCCGCGTCTCGGCGAGCTGGGCAGACACGTGCGCGACCTGTACGCGGGGGCGGCGCGGCATCCGCAGCGGGTCGAGCAGCGGGTGGACGACGCCTACCTCATGGAACTCGCGACGGCCGTCACCGGCGGGCTCGGCGGCAAGGTCGGCGTCGCACCCCGCGTCTTCCTGCGCAAGCTCGTCGCCGACGTGCTCGACCGGGTCGACGAGTTCGACGACTTCGACCCCCGCAAGCACTACGCGCTCACCCTCTCCGACGGCGAGCTGACCGAGGTGGAACGCAACGCGGCCGCCGCACGGGCCCAGGACGTCGACCTGGAGATGCCGTGAGCGGCATCGACGGCCTGGAACCGGCGCTCGTCCACCACATCGTCAACACCCTCGGGTGGTCCGGGCTGCGCCCGCTGCAGGAGGAAGCCATCGCACCGCTGATCGCGGGCGACGACGCGATCCTGCTGGCACCCACCGCGGGCGGCAAGACCGAGGCAGCCGCCTTCCCCCTGCTGTCCAAGATGGTGCAGAGCAGGTGGTCCGGGACGTCCGTCCTGTACGTGTGTCCGCTCAAGGCGCTGCTGAACAACCTGCTGCCCAGGCTGGAAACCTACACGTCCTGGCTGGGACGCACGGCGGCCCTGTGGCACGGGGACGTCACGGCGGGCGTCCGCAAACGCATCCTCGCCGCGCGCCCCGACGTCCTGCTCACCACCCCGGAGTCGCTGGAGGCGATGCTGGTGAGCGCCAACGTCGACCACACCTCCTTCTTCTCGGGGCTGCGCGCGGTGGTGGTCGACGAGGTCCACGCCTTCGCAGGGGACGACCGGGGCTGGCACCTCCTGGCCGTCCTGGAGCGGCTCCAGCGCGTCGTCGGGCGGCCCGTCCAGCGGGTCGGGCTGTCCGCCACGGTCGGCAACCCGGACGAACTGCTGCGGTGGCTGCAGGGGTCGGGGGCGGGGAGGCAGCCGTCGACGGTCGTGGCGCCCCATCTCGCCGCTCCGGAGGCCGGGAGGGGAAACACTTCCGCGTCGGCCGCGGACATCCAGCTCGACTACGTCGGCTCGGCGGACAACGCCGCCACTGTGATCGCCGCACTGCACCGCGGCGAGAAGAGGCTCGTCTTCTGCGAATCCCGCAGGCTCGTCGAGGAACTGGGCGAGAAGCTGCGTGCCAAGGGCGTGACCACCTTCCTGTCCCACGCCTCCCTCTCCGTCGACGAACGCCGACGTGCCGAAGAGGCCTTCGCGGAGGCGAGGGACTGCGTCATCGTCTCCACCAGCACGCTGGAACTCGGCATCGACGTCGGCGACCTGGACCGAGTGATCCAGATCGACGCGCCGACCACCGTCGCGTCCTTCCTGCAGCGACTCGGCCGTACCGGCCGCAGGCCCGGCACCTCGCGCAACTGCCTGTTCCTGGCACTGGACCAGGACGGACTGCTGGGAGCGGCAGCCCTCCTCCTCCAGTGGTCGCGCGGGTGGGTGGAGCCGGTCGTCGCCCCGCCGGAGCCACGGCACATCGTGGCTCAGCAACTGCTGGCGCTGTGTCTGCAGGAGTCCCGGGTCGGTGACAAGTTGTGGGAGGAGTGGTGGAACGGTCTGGGCCCATTCGACCGATCGGCCGAGCCAATCGTCCGACATCTGGTCGACAATGGGTATCTGGACCAGGACGGCGGGCTGCTGTTCATCGGCCCGGAAGCCGAACGGCGCTTCGGCCACCGGCACTTCATGAATCTGACGGCGGTCTTCACCTCGCCGCCGCAGTTCACCGTGCTGCAGGGCCGCAGAGAAATCGGCAGGACGGATCCGAGTCTGCTCACGGAGAAGATCGACGGTCCCCGGAGGCTGCTCCTCGCCGGGCGGAGCTGGCAGGTCACGTACATCGACTGGAAGCGCAAACGGTGCTTTGTCGAGCCCGTCGACAGCGGTGGAAGGGCGAAGTGGAGCGGGGCGGGATTCGACTTCGGTGTCTCCTTCGAGCTGGCACGGGCGGTGCGAGAGGTTCTTATCGGTGCGAACCCGCCGGTCGACCTCACACCACGTGCGGAGAAGTACCTGGTCCAGGCGCGGGAGCGCTTTCTCGAAGAGGTGCACCCCCGAGGCACCGTAATCACCAGAAGCTCGGGTGGGTACGTGAAGTGGTGGACGTGGGCCGGTCACCGGGTGAACGCCACGCTTGTGACCACTCTTGGTGAAGTCGCCGCGCCTGCTCAGCAAGTGAACGACTGTTGGGTCCGTCTGCGTGAGAATGCCAGCCCGGATGAATGGGAACAGGTGTGCGCCACTACCTCGGGCTATCTATGCCTGCCGGAGGTTGACGAGAGGGCGGTCAAAGGGCTGAAGTTTGCGGACGTCCTGCCCTCACGGCTCGCGAAGTCCACGCTGGCGAGGCGGCTCGCTGATCTGGAAGGCGCAGCGCGCGTCCTCTCTGAACCTGTGCGCTTTGTGGTGCGTCCACAATAAGTACGAACGCTCCCTTCATGCGGAGATCCGCCGGAACAGAACCCGGCATACAGCCCGGCTCGTCTGCCGCTCGACCCCGATGACGCTGCTCCAGCGAGCCGTGCCCGGGCCGGGACAGGTGACATCACCTGCGCGCCATTGCACCGAGGACCGGGTGCCTGTGGGCCGGGAACTGGCCGCGGAGGCGCCCGCAGGCGCTTCGAACCGGACGGCTCGTGGCAACGGTGTTCCCCAGCCGTGCTGACACCGGTACCTCGCTCGCACCGGCCGTCTCCGGGTGTCCGGGCGGTACGCGGGGGCGGCCGAGGCTCGTGGCCGGTCAGGAAGGGGAGCCGGGCGCCGTGGTTCCGGGGGACTCACGTCCGTCCGGACCCGGTGCGTCTATGCCCAGCGACACCAGCCGCAGGTCGGCTTCGGGCCTCGCCACGGAAACATGGTGTCCGGGCCGTCCGGGCGCGATCCATTCCGTCAACCCTTCGAGGTAGGCCCGCACCGTCACGCCTTCTGCCGCGGCCGCCGCCGCCAAGCGGTCGTACGTGGCGGTCGAGACGCGAAGATCCCTCTCAGGCATCGGTCGGCTGCCTCCCCTCGGCCAGCAGGTCGAGCAGTTCCTCCGCCCACGACGGGTCGTAGCGGTCGAGGCGGGGCAGGCCCCCCTTGTCGGGATCGCCCGTCCATTGGACGTGGGCGCCGGGGTTGTGGACCGCGTACCCGCCGGGCGCGAACAGGTGGGGGCTGCCCTGGATGCCGGGCCCCTGGGCGACGCGGAACTGCTCGTAGATCTCCGCGCGGCCGGCGCCGCGCTCAAGAGCGCGGGCCAGGGCCTGTTCGTCGACGTGCTCACACCTCGCGGCGACGTCGAGGATCTCGGAGGGAATGCTGACGCACCGGCTCTCGGCGTAGAACGCGTGCCGCAGTCCGGCGTCCAGTTCGTCGCTGCCGCGCAGGCCACCGACGGACGGGTCCTTCGCGGCCTGGACGGCTTCCATCGCGGGCAGCATCGTCGAGGGGTAGTCGTACTCCCGCCCGGCCCACGGACGCCAGCCGAGGTCGGGACGGTGCGCGGAGATCACCACGATCTCGGGCTCCACGATGAACTTGGGCGTGGGCTGGTGATTGAACAACTCCAGCGGGAAGGCCCGGTGGTCGATCAGGAGGTCCTGCTCCCGTGCTCGGGCCGCGGTGCGCAGCGTGTGCAGGGCGAGGGTGGCCCAGGGGCACCCCAGATCCGACCAGACGGTGACGGGCCGTGGCTCAGGGGCAGCACTCATGGTGTCCTCCTTGGTAGCGGGACCACACCGGGGTCCTCGCGGTGTGTGCCGCGTCGTGGAATCCCATGGTGACGCGCGTGCGGTGCCCGGCGCCCGATGCCGGCGCTACTTCGTCAAGTCGCCCGTCACCGGGCTCCGCGGAGACGCCCGCCGGCCAGGACGGTGGTCCGGGCACCTTCCGAACCGTGCGCTCCGGACAGGGATCCGCGGGGGAGAAGGAGGCGGTGGTGGCCCGGCCACCGCCGTCCGTCACAAGTCCTGTGCCCGGTGTACCTGGGACGGGAACCCCGCCTGCCGCACATTGGACGGGCAGCCCTTCGGATCGTCTTCGTCTACCCCCGATGGAGAGTCCGTTCATGAGTGTGGTCGCGCTGAGCCCTGACCAAGCACAGAGTCCGACCAGGCACGAACCGTCATACGCACCTCCGTGCAACGTGTCGCTGCCGGAGATGTGCTCACTGCTGTTCGCCTCCCTGCCCCGCAGCGACCAACGTCGTAAGGGCATGGACTACATACGCGGTTTGCTGGAGGTGAGGGGACGCAAGTCGATACGCAATATCGCCGCGCTCGTCGGAGGACAGGCGACGGAGCAGAGTCTGCACCACTTCATCAGCGACTCGAGCTGGGAATGGGGCCCGGTGCGCCGGGCACTGGCCTGGTACACGGTGAGTGTGGCCCCGCCCCAGGCGTGGGTGGTGCGGCCCATGGTCATCCCCAAGGCCGGGCGGCACTCCGTCGGAGTGGAGCGGCGCTTCTTCCCGGAGCACGGGCAGATGCTCAACGCCCAGCAGGCCGCGGGCGTATGGGCGGTCGGTGAGGAGGCGAGCGTGCCGGTCAACTGGCGGCTGCAGCTCTCCCCGGCCTGGCTGGCCGAGGACCGCCGGCGCCGCGCGTCCATACCGGACGACGCGTCGGCGGAGACCCTCGGTGAGTGCTCGCTCCGGGCCTATCTGGAGACGGCGGCCTGGCGACTGCCGTCCCGCCCCCTGGTGATGGACGCCCGCGGCGGTGACATCACCCCGACGGTGTCGCACCTCCTCGACCGGGGCACGCAGATGATGCTCAGGGTGAACGACTCCCTGCGGCTGTCGGTGAGGGACCCCGCGCTGAAGGGCTTCGACACCACCCCCAGGCCGGTGCACCAGATCATGAGCGCGAGCCGGGGCCTGCAGCGGCCGGTGGTGTGGCCGGGCGACGGCGCGGGGACGGTCAGGTGCTCCGGGCTCGTCACTGCCGTACGGGTGGCGCTGCCCGCCCCTGCGGGCCGGCGGGCCGGCCGCGGATACGGTGACCTGCTTCTGCTGGGACTGGGGAACAACGACCGGCGCCGGCCCCGGGAGGTGTGGCTGACCGACCTGACGTCGGTTCCGCCCGCGTTCCTGATGCGGTTACGGGGGATGATCTCCCGGGTCGACCAGGACCTCGCCCACGGAGCCGACCAGGTGGGGATCCGCGACTTCGCCGGACGCTCCTACCGCGGCTGGCACCGCCACGTCACCCTCGCGTCCGCCGCGCACGTCCTGGCGGCCCTGGGCGACACCGACGACGCCGAACTGGGTTATGCGTCCTGACCCCGGGCCGACTCGTCGTGTTCCCGCAGCACGCGCCGTATCCGGGACATGCGGAGCGCAAGCTGGATCTCCAGGGCGCGTTCGGGCTTCTGCCAGTCCGAGCCGATCAGCTCACCGATGCGCTCCAGCCGGCGGGCCACGGTGTTGGGGTGCACGTGGAGTTGCTCGGCCGCGTACGTGGGACTGCCGCCGGTGTCGAAGTAGGCGTCCAGGGTGCGGATCAGTTCCGTCAGCCGCTGCGCGTCGTAGTCGAGCACGGCTCCTATGGTGCTCTGGATGAACCTGTCGGCGTCCACGTGGTCCGACAGCAGCAGCCCCAGGAACCCCAGCTGGTGAGTCGAGGCGGAGGTTCCCGTGGCGCCCAGGGCGGTCATCGCGTCGAGGCAGCGTGCCGCTTCCCGGTACCCGTGGAGGACCGCACCGGGGTCCGACACGGGTCCGGAACCGCTGACCGTCGGCGGACCGCCGGGCAGGGACGACAGCTCGTCGTGCACCGTCCGGGCGGCGGCGCCCGGGTCGGTGCCCGGCAGCAGCAGCACGATGTCGCTTTCGTGCGTCGTCTGGAGCCCGTTCAGACGGCGTGCGCAGGTCGATGCCCGGCTCACCGCGTGTGCCTGCACGCCCCCTTCGACGCGGGCGATCACGACGACGTGCGGCTGATCGAGTCCGATGCCCAGCCGGCGGGCGCGCCGCTCCAGCAGATCCCGGGGGCGAGGCACACTGATCAGCAGGTCTTCGAGCAGTTCGTCCCGGAACTGCCCGTCCACAGGGCCCCGGCCCTCCTGCAGGGACAGCAGCACCGCGACGACGCGCGCCGCGTACCGCAGCAGTTCCGCGGTGTCGGCGGTCAGGGCCGGACCGGCCTGGACGTACAGGACGCCCAGGTGGTGACCGCCGGCGAGGACCGGCACGGACCAGATGCCGTCCTGGAGGAGGACGGGGGCGGGATCCAGCAGGACACCGGTGGCCTTCCTGGCGCGGGCGAACGCCTCGCCGTGCTCGGACAGGTCACCGGCCGCGGCGATCGTCGTACCGTGCGGGCCGCACAACAGCACCGGAGCCCTCAGTCTGACGTGGCACTCCTCCACCAGCAGCTGCGGGGCACAGCCGTCGAGCGCCAGGGCGAGCAACGCCCCCTGGGCCTCGGTGAGCCCGCGCGCGTCGGCCAGGTCCGCCTCGGCGCGCGACAGCCGGTCCCGCAGGGCCGACATCTCCGCGAGTGTCTCGTCCAGGTACACGGCCCGTGACAGCGCCACACCGCCGATCTCGGCGAGCATGTTCGCCAGCGCTATCTCGTCCACGGAGAAGTGGCGCACGCTGCGGTCCGCCACGTGCAGCGATCCGGCGAAGGCGGTGCCGCGGCTCAACGGCACGGCGAGTACGGCGTGCAGTCCCTCGGCGCCGATCCACTCATCGAGCTCGGCGGCGTGCCGGAAACTCTCGTCCGTCAGATAGTCGGAGGTCCACAGCGGCGCGCGGTGTGCCAGTACTGCGGCCGCGAGCCCGGCTCCCTCCGGTAACCGCAGCCGCGTGTTGAGCATCGTGACGTGACCGTCGAGCGAGTGCAGCCGGAACGCCCCGTCGTCGGTGGCGGGCAGGGTGACCCACGAGACGTCGGCACCGAGCAGCAGCCGCGCCCGGCGGGTGATGATCTTGAGGGTGTCCTCGACCGTGTGCGGGCTCGCCAGATCGGAGGCGGTGTCGACGAGCGCGGCGAGGGCGGCGCTCCACTGCTGACGACGCTCGAGCCGGGCCTGGATGCCCAGAGCCAGTCGTTTGATCCGTTCCACCGTGCGCAGGTCGGCGCCGGTCACGCCCTGTCTTCGCGCCTCCTCGACCACGGCTTCGAACCGGTTCGCCGACCCCTCACCGGCCAGGAGGTCCAGCAGGGCCAGCACAGCCGCCACCGCTTCGTCCTTCGTCCCCGACACGAGGTCCTCCGGTGTCTCGATTCCCAATCGCTGGCAGTGACGGTGCACGAGGCCGAGTCGCACGGGCCGCAGCTCCACCGGTGCAACGGGGGGAACACCCGCGTGCATTGCGCGAACCGCGCCCGCGAACCGAGAGCCACAGCCTCTCCCCCCACGTGGTGGCCTGAGGACTTGCGGACCGCCACGATGGCGGCCGAGCAGGCTCACGGCTCGCTGTTACCCACGAACCCCCCATGGAAGTATGCCAGTTGACGTATGCAGTGAGATTCCGGGAAACGGGTGTGTGCCGTCACACCTGCGTGGTGTGACGGCACGCCCGGATCGAGACCGCCGGCGGTCAGAGCGACAGGAGCGAGACGATGGCGGGGCCGAAGGCGGCACCGAGGAGATAGGCGAGGTTGAACAGGCCGATGGCCGGGGGACGCTGGGCGTCGGGGACAGCCGAGGTGGCGTGCACTGCGAACGCTCCCTGGCCCGAGGCCGCCGCGATCGACGTCAGGGCCTGGGCGGCCAGCAGGACCGCGGCGGAGGTGCCGACGGCCGCCAGCACCGCTCCCGCGAGGGCGAGACCCACCAGCGCGGTGATCACGACCCGGCGTCCCGCCCGTGCCGCCGAGACCGCCACCACGAACCAGGACAGGGCGCCGCCCAGCAGCAGCGGCCACACCATGGCGACGCCGATCTCGCTGGTGGACCACGACGTGTGGTCCTCCAGCCGCTTCGGAATCGCGTACATCATGCCGAAGTTGACCACCGCCAGGCACAGCGCGAGTCCCGCCGAGACCAGGAAGCCCGGGTTGCGGACGAGGACGGCGGGGACGAAACCCCGCGGCCGTGCGCGCATCTGGGCCGCCAGCAGCCCCGCGGCGAGGACGGAGCAGACCCCGGCGGCCAGGGGCTGGTGCGGCACGAACACCAGCGCGGTGACCAGCGCGGTCAGCAGCACCGCGCCCAGCGGGTCGAACGGCTCCCGGGTGACCGGGGCGCCGTGCGCGCACCGGGCCACGGCGAACGGCACGGCCACGGCGCTCAGCACGGGCAGCGCGAGGGCGGCCTGCCAGGACAGCAGGTCGTTGACGAGGGAACCGGCCAGCGGGGCCGTCGAACCCACCACGGCGAGCGAGGCGGTGACCAGTCCCATGGCGCGGGGCGAGCCGGCCAGGCTCATGGCCGTCGCCGTGAGGCCGGCCGTGCCGAGGCCCATCAGGGCGGTTCCCAGGGCGAGCACCGGCAGCACGGGGACGCCGGCCACCAGGCCCGCCCCCAGCAGGACGAGCAGACCGCAGGCGGTGAGGGCGGCGCGAGCCCCCCGGCGGTCCAGCAGCCCGGCCAGCAGCGGCGTTCCGACGGCTATGCCCCAGCCGAACGCGGTCACCGTCCAGGTGGCGGCGCCGGTCGAGACGCCGAGGTCCCGCGCGGCGTCGTCCAGGACCAGGGCGGGGCCCGCGATACCGAAGGACAGCGGGCCGGCCATGAGGGCCAGCCAGAGGGCCGCGGGTCCGCGGAACGGGCCGCGGGTGTCGGTTGCGTGAGGTTTCCTGCCCGGCGCGGCGGGACCCTGGGCGCCGGACTCGGCGAGTGAGTTGCTCATCGGTGCTCCCTGAGCGGTCGGTCGTCGCTGGACCACCCTGGCCCGGTCCGGCGTGCAGCCCTTCGGGGGAGAAGGCGCCGGCCGGGCCAGGGAGCCGGGGATCGGGGCAGGAGGGGAGCGGGGTGGGGCGGGCGCCGACCGGGAGCCCCGCTGCCGCCTGCCCGGGGGATCAGCTGTCCAGCGTCGGGTAGTCGGTGTAGCCCCGGTGGTCGCCTCCGTAGAAGGTCTCCGGGTCGGGCGTGTTGTAGGGACCGCCGGCCTTGATCCGCGCGGGCAGGTCGGGGTTGGCGAGCCACAGCGAGCCGATGCTCACCGCGTCGCACAGGCCCTCCGCCAGGACCGCCTCGGCGGCCTCGGGCGTCACCGCGGCCTCCTCGCCCGTGGCGTGCGGGTTGAGGATCAGGACGCCCGGCCACTCGCGCCGGATCAGCTTCGTGATGTCGCGGCCGCCGAACTCCATCAGGTGGACGTAGGCCAGGCTGAGCGGCGCCAGGGCGCGGATCAGGGCCTCGTACAGCGTGGCGGAGTCGCTCTCCTCGATGCCGTTGGTCGTGTTGGCGGGGGAGAGGCGGATGCCGACCCGCTCGGGGCCGATCGCGTCGCTGACCGCCTGGGCGACCTCGACGGCGAAGCGGATGCGGTTGTCGACGCTGCCGCCGTAGGCGTCGGTGCGCAGGTTGGTGTTGTCGGCGAGGAACTGGTGGATCAGGTAGCCGTTGGCTCCGTGCAGCTCCACACCGTCGAACCCGGCGTCCATCGCGTACTTGGCGGCGGAGACGTGGTCCTCCACCGCCCGGGCGATGTCCTCCAGGTCCATGGCCTTGGGCGTGGGGTGGTCCAGCATGCCCTCCGGCGTGTACATCCGGCCGCCCGAGGCCACCGCGGAGGGGGCCAGCGGCAGCGCGCCGTCGGGGTAGAGGCTCGGGTGCCCGATACGGCCGGAGTGCATGATCTGCACGAAGATCCGGCCCTGCCGCTCGTGCACCGCGTCGGTCACCCGGCGCCATGCCTCCACCTGCTCGGGCGTGTGCACGCCCGGTGTGTCGATGTATCCCTGCCCGATCACGCAGGGCTGCGTGCCCTCGGTGATGATGAGGCCCGCTCCGGCGCGCTGTCCGTAGTAGTCGGCCGCCAGCGGGGTCTGTACGCCGCCCCTGGCCCGGCTGCGCGTCATCGGCGCCATGACGAGCCGGTTGGGCAGCGTCAGCTTGCCCAGGGGCAGCGGTTCGAAGAAGTGGCTCACGATCTCCTCCATCGGGGAACCGGCTTGTTCACACCGTAGGAAGGGGGGAGGTCAGGCCGAATCAGTAAGATTTCTGAAACCGGGTACGTACGTCGGCACGGCTTGCCTACCGGTGGGCCGCATCACGGGGAGTGGGGGCACCTACGTGCTGTACGGCAGGTCCACCGAGATCGCGGCGCTCGAAGAACTGACCGCCCGGGCCCGCGAGGGACGCAGCGGCGCCCTGGTCCTGCGCGGTGAGGCGGGCATCGGGAAGACGGCCCTGCTCGACCGGGCGGCGCAGACGGCGTCGGCGTCGGGCATGCGGGTCCTGCGGGTCACCGGGGTCGAGCCGGAGGCGGACCTGGCCTTCGGCGGGCTGGTGCAGCTGCTGTGGCCGGTGCAGGACCGGCTGGACGGGTTGCCCGAACCCCAGGCGGACGCCCTGCGGGCGGTCCTCGGGGCGGGCCGCACCCGCACGCGGGACAGGTTCCTGACCGGGCTGGCCGTGCTCACGCTCCTGGCGGACCTGGCCGAGCAGGGGCCGCTGCTGTGCCTGGTGGACGACGCCCAGTGGCTGGATCAGGCCACCTCCGACGCGCTCCTCTTCGCCGCCCGCCGGCTCGCCGCCGAGCAGGTGGCCATGGTGTTCGCCACCCGGGACGAGGGGTTCGCCGCCCCCGGGCTCGCCGAACTGCGCCCCTCCCGGCTGGACACCGGCGACGCGGTGAGTCTCCTCGCCGACCTGGGGCTGCCCCCCGCTTTCCGGGACCAGGTCATCGCCGAGTCCGCCGGGAACCCACTGGCGCTCATCGAGTTCGGCGCCGCCCGCCGCGACGACCCCGGCAGCTTCACGCCCGTGACCGTCGCCGACCGGGTGTTGTCGTCGTACCGCACCCAGATCGCCGCGCTCCCCGAGAAGACGCGGCTGGCGCTGCTGTTCGCCGCGGCCGAGGGGCGGGGCGACCTGCCGCTGCAGATGAAGGCGGCCCGCACGCTCGGCGTGGGTCTGGAGGCCCTGGAGGACGCGGAGCGGGCGGGGCTGATCCAGGTGACCGAGAGCACCGTCGTGTTCCGCCACCCGCTGATCGGGACCGCCGCCTACCAGGGAGCCGTACTGGCCCGGCGGATCGCCGTCCACCAGGCGCTGGCCGACGCCGCGGAGGACCCCGACTGCCGGGCCCGCCACCTGCCGCTGGCCACGACCTCACCCGACGACGAGGTTGCCTCCGAACTGGTCGCCGCCGCCGAGCGGGCCGCCGACCGCAGCGCCTACGCCGCCGCCTCGCTCCTGCACCAGCAGGCCGCCCGGCTCACCCCCGACCGCCGCGCCCAGATCCGCCGGCTCACCGACGCCGCGACCTGCGCACTCAACGCCGGGCACGCCGGCCAGGCCCGGGACCTGGCCGAGCAGGCCGAGCGGTCGACCCCGGAACCGGAGGACCTGGCCCGGCTCGCCCCCGTACGGGCCGCCGTGATGTTCGAGTCGGGGGACCAGCGCGAGGCCGCCCGCCTGCTGCTGCGGACGCACGCGGCCGACCCCGGCCTCGGCCCCGCCATGCTCCGCACCGGCGCCACGTACGGCTGGTTCGCCGGCGACGCGGACTCCGTGCGGGAGGCCGCCGAGCGGCTGGCGTCCCTCGGGGAGGCCGACCCGATGGTGGAGGGCATGGCCCACCTCGTCGACGACGACTACGCCCGCGGACTGCCCCTGCTGGAGCGCGCCGTCGCCGCCGGCCAGGACGGCTCGGACGCGGCGCGCACGCGCGCCCTGCACAGCGCGATCCTGCTCGGCGACGACGCCACGGCCATGGAACTGGCCGCGGCCGAGGTGGCCCGCTGCCGCGCTCAGGGCCTCATCGGGGCCCTGCCCCAGGCCCTGCACCTGCTGGCGGAACGCCAGGTGCTGGCCGGGGCCCACCGGGACGCCGAGGCGTCGGTGGCCGAGGCCGTGGAGATCGCCCGCGACACCGGACTGCGTGAGCGCGTCGCCTGGCTCAACGGCGTTCCCGCCCGGATCGCGGCGATCGAGGGCGACGAGCAGCGCTGCCGCGACCTCATGCGGGACGTCCCCGACGCCGGCCGGGTGGCCGGCGAGAGCGCCCTGAGCCTGCTGGAACTGGCGCGCGGCGACTACGAGGCGGCCCTCGGCCGCCTGGAGACCGCCGTCGGCCCGGGGCCGCAGCGCCACATGGCGATGGCCATGGCCACCGTCGCCGATCAGGTGGAGGCCGCGGTGCGGCTCGGGCGGTCCGAGCGGGCCGAGCGGCCGATGCGCGCCTTCGAGGCCTGGGCGCGGGCCGGCCGGCAGCCGTGGGCGCTGGCGGTGGCCCACCGGTGCCGGGCGCTGGTCGACGGGCGCGAGGAGGACTACCGGGAGGCGGTCCGGCTGCACGGACAGGGCCGGCGGCCCTTCGAGCGGGCCCGCACCGCGCTGCTGTACGGGGAGTGGCTGCGCAGGGCCCGGCGCCGCAGCGAGGCCCGTGACACGCTCCGGTCCGCCCTGGAGGACTTCGAACGGCTGCGCGCCGTGCCCTGGGCGGAGCGCGCGCGTGCGGAGCTGCGGGCGGCGGGTGACGCGACGACGGGCGCCAGGGCCACCGCGGAGAACGTCCTCGACCGGCTGACCCCGCAGGAGCTGCAGGTGGTCCGGCTGGCGGCCGGCGGCAACAGCAGCCGGGAGATCGCCGCGCAGCTGTTCCTCAGCCGCAGGACCGTCGAGCACCATCTGTACAAGGCCTATCCCAAGCTGGGCGTCGGCTCCCGGCGGGAACTGGCCCGTCTCAACCTGGTCTGACCGGGGCGGATCTGACAGAGATGGTTCCGATCTGACAGATCCGCGACGGCGTCCGGGCCGCTCGAGGACGGGGCCGGGGCCTCTTTGCCAGAATCCCTGACCATGATGCGTGCTGCCTACATTGAACAGCTCGGATCTCCGGACGTCATCCGTTACGGTGATCAGCCCACGCCGGAACCGGGGCCGACCGACGTCCTGGTGGACGTCACGGCCGTCTCGGTCAACCACGTCGACACCTTCGTGCGCTCGGGCGCCTGGCGCACCCCGCTCACGTTCCCCTTCGTCATAGGCCGGGACCTCACCGGCACCGTCGCCGCGGTCGGCACCGGAGTCCACCGGTTCCGGCCCGGCGACCGGGTGTGGTGCAACAGCCTCGGCCACGACGGCCGTCAGGGGGCCGCCGCCGAGCGGGTGGTGGTGCCCGTCGACCGGCTGTACCGCCTGCCGGAGGGCGCCGATCCGTACGAGACCGTCGCGCTGGCCCACCCGGCCGCGACCGCCTACCTCGGCCTGTTCACCCACGGGCGGCTCCGCTCCGGCGAGACCGCCGTCGTGGTCGGCGCGGGCGGGAACGTCGGGAGCGCCCTGGTGGTGATGGCCGCCGCGGCGGGCGCCCGGGTCGTGGCCGTCGCCTCCGCGCGGGACGCCGGGTACTGCCGCGGACTCGGCGCCGACCACGTCATCGACTACCAGGACCCCGACGTGCCCGGGCGCATCCGCGCCGCCGCCCCGGCGGGCGCCGACCTCTACCTCGACGCCTCCGGCACCAACGACCTGGAGACCGCGGTGGACCTGCTCGCCGGGCGGGGGCGGATCGTGCTGCTCGCCGGACTGCGCTCCCGGCCCGTGCTGCCGGTGGGGCCGCTGTACCTGAGGGACCGTTCGATCCACGGCTTCGCCATCTCGCACGCCACCGCCGGGGAGCTCGCCGAGGCCGCCAGTGCCGTCAACCGGCTGGTCGCCGACGGCCGTCTCCGGCCCCGGGCGATCGAGCGGCTGCACCTGAGCGACGCCGCCGAGGCCCACCGCCGGCTGGAGGAGGGCAAGGTGCACGGAAAACTCGTGCTGAGCGTCGCCGACAGGGCCTGATCCGGGCGGGGCGCACGGCGCCGGTGAAATGCGGGAATTCAGACCTGACAAACGAGAAAGCCGCTCTTTGACCGGCGCCGGGCAGCCTCGACAGAATTCTGCACATGACTCAGTCAATCATCGACACCTCGCCGCTCTTCGAGCTCAAGGCCGACATTCACATTTCCGCGACCCCGCTCGAGGTCTACTCCGTCGTCAGCGATCTGCCGCGCAGTGCCGAATGGAGCCCCGAATGCCGGGGCGGCACGTGGGTCTCCGGCGAACCGTCCACCGTCGGCGCCGTCTTCCGCGGCGAGAACCTCCGCAGCGAGGACGTCGTCGCCTGGGCGCCCCTGGTGCGCGGCGTCTGGCACACCGAGTGCCGCATCACCGCCGCCGAGCCCGGCCGCACCTTCCGGTGGATGATGCTCACCCACGCCCGCGAGGACCAGGAGAGCATCTGGGGCTTCGACATGGCGCCCGCCGAGGACGGCTGCGTGCTCACCCACCACTTCCGCATGGGCCGGGCCACCGCCGGCATCCACAAGATCGTCGCCGGCCTCGACGAGGACGACCGCAAGCGCTTCGTGGCCGACTGGACCGCCAAGCTCGAGCAGGACCTCGACGCCACGCTGAAGCGCATCAAGGACGTCATCGAAAAGCGGTGACAATTCCCGCTGATCCGTACGGGAGCCTGAATTCAAACGGCCCGCCGCACGGCTGAGGAACAGTCACGGCGGATGAGAGGGTGGGCAGATGTTTCTCCAGCGCATCGGAAACAAGGGAATTCGGCTGGGCACGCTCTTCGAGCGGGCCGCGGCCCGACACCCGGTGAATCCCGTTATTCTCGACCATGATCTCGACGTCGCTCCGGAGCGCGGACGCCGCATGACGCTCACGGAGGTCGCCGACCTCGTCGACGACCTGGCCTCCCGGCTGTGGGCGGCCGGCGTCCGGCCCGGGGAGCGCGTGGTCGTCCACAAGACCAACGGGTTCGACATCACGCTCCTGGCCTGCTCCACGGCCAGGATCGGCGCCGTCCCGGTCCTGCTGTCCCCGAAGCTCGACGGCACCACCGTGTGCGAGCTGGTGCGCCGCGTGGACCGGCCCTACCTGGTGACCGACCAGGACAAGCTGGACCACCACCTGCCCGCCGAGATCTTCGGTCTGGCCCGGCAGGTGCTCCTGGCCTCCGGACACCACGACGAGGCCGTCACGCTCGCCTCGCTGGCCGGCTCGGCCCGGGTCGCGCCGGTGACCATGCCCCCGGACCACCCGACGCTGGTCACCCACACCTCCGGCACCACCGGAACGCCCAAGCTGGCGGTGCACACCGGGCGCACCTTCCAGGCCCGTTACCGCCCGCAGGGCGCCGTGGCCTCCCTGGTGGGCCGCAGCGAACCGGTGGCCATCCACGTGTCGTTCGTGCACTCGCGGATGTTCACCGCCATGCCTATCACGATCCTCCAGGGACACCCCCTGATCATCCTCCGGGACGACGACCCGGAGGCCGTGGCCGAGGTGTTCCGCCAGGCCCCGCCGGGCCTGATAGAGGCGCACCCCAACACGTTCCTGCGCTGGGAGGTGCTGGTCGACGACCCGCGCCGGCCGCTGGCGAACGTGAAGTACTTCAGCAGCACCTTCGACGCCATCCACCCGCGCACCGTGCACCTGATGCTCAAGGCGTCACGGCGCGAGTCGCCGCAGTTCGTGCAGATGTACGGGCAGAGCGAGGTCGGCCCGATCGCCGGGCGCACCTACTCCAGGAAGCGCGGCGCGGACGCCGACGGCCGCTGCGTGGGCTCCCCGTTCCCCGGCATGACGGGCGTCCGGGTGGTCAGCCGGGACGGCAGGCGGCCCACCAAGTCCAACCCCGGCTACATCGAGGTGCGTTCCGACGGACGGATCGTCACCTACCTCGGCGAGCACGAGCGCTGGGAGAAGCAGGCCGACGGCGAGTGGTGGCGCATGGGCGACCTCGGCTACCGCACCAAGTGGGGCTGCCTGCACCTGCTCGACCGGGAGGTCGACGAGATCGAGGGCGTCGACAGCACCCTGGAGATCGAGGACACCCTCTTCGCCCGGATACCGGAGCTCGTCGAGGTCATCATCGTCCCGGACGAGGACGGCAGGCCCCTGCCCGTGGTGTGCACGCGCGACGACGAGCCGCTCGACCTGGCGGCCTGGAAGTCCGCGGTGGCCGGTCTGCCCGCGATGGCGGAGCCCGTGCAGTGGAAGCTCGACGACCTGCCGCAGACCGCCACCACCAAGATCAAGCGGCTGGAGCTGGCCCGGCTGCTGAAGGCGGAGCGGACGAACGCGTAGGTCCCGGATCCCGCACCGCCGCCTCTTCGGGGCGCGGGCCCACCCCCCCCCATGGGCCCGCGCCCCCGTCACCCCCCGCACGGCGGCCCGGCGCCACCCTCCGGGCCGCCTCCCCAGCCGAGGAGTTGCCCCCGATGACGGCACTGCGCGCCTCCCGACGCCGGATCGAGCACTGGGATCCGGAGGACGAGGAGTTCTGGGAGCGCACCGGCAAGCACGTCGCACGACGCAACCTCGTCCTGTCCGTCCTCTCCGAGCACATCGGGTTCTCGATCTGGAGCATGTGGTCGGTCCTGGTGCTGTTCATGTCCCCGGCCATCGGCCTGGGATTCACCCCGAGCGAGAAGTTCCTGCTGGTGGTCACCCCCACCCTGGTGGGCGCGCTGCTGCGCCTGCCGTACAGCCACGCCGTGACCCGTTTCGGCGGGCGCGACTGGACCGTCTTCAGCTCGGTCCTGCTGTTCGTCCCGGCCCTGCTGGCGCTGTACTTCGTCCAGCGGCCCGGCACACCCCTGTGGGTGTTCCTGCTCGTCGCCGCGACCGCCGGCGTCGGCGGCGGCAACTTCGCCTCCTCGACCACCAACATCGCCCACTTCTTCCCCCGGCGTCACCAGGGCTGGGCGCTCGGCCTCAACGCCGGCGGCGGCAACCTGGGCGTCGCCGTCATCCAGCTCGTCGGCCTGCTGGTCATCGCCACCGCGGGCGACACCCACCCCGCCTACGTGATCGCCGCCTACCTGCCGCTGATCGCCCTGGCCGCGGTGCTCGCGGCGCTCGGCATGGACAACGTCGCCACGGGCCCGGCCCCGGCGGGCGTGCTGCGCGAGGCGGTGGGCGACCCGCACACCTGGTGGATCTCGCTGCTGTACCTGGGCACGTTCGGCTCGTTCATCGGGTACGGCTTCGCCTTCGGGCTCGTGTTGCAGAACCAGTTCGGCTCGACACCGCTGGAGGCCGCCGGGCTCACCTTCCTCGGGCCGCTGCTCGGCTCGCTGTCCCGCCCGCTGGGCGGCCGGCTCGCCGACCGCTGGGGAGGCGCCCGGGTCACCTTCTGGAACTTCCTCGCCATGGGCGCCGGCACCCTCCTGCTGCTGGCCGCCTCGGCGCACGACTCCCTCGCGCTGTTCGTCGCCGTCTTCACGGTGCTGTTCGTGCTCAGCGGGCTGGGCAACGGCTCCACGTACAAGCTGATCCCGGTCGTCTTCGCCGGGCAGGCGGAGGCCGCCGTCACCGCCGGCCACGACGCGACCGAGGCCTTCGCCCGGGCCCGCCGCCTGACCGGCGCGGTCATCGGCATCGCGGGTGCCGTCGGCGCGCTCGGCGGCGTCGTCGTCAACCTGGCCTTCCGGGCGTCCTACGGCAGCCGCGGCACGGGCGAGCCGGCCTTCTGGTTCTTCCTCGCCTTCTACGCGGTGTGCATGGCCGTCACCCTGCTGGTCTACCTGCGCACCCCGCACGGCACCCCGGCGGGCGACGCACGGCAGGCGCGGCGGGCCGCCGAGTCCTCGGAGGTCACCCGTGCCTGACAGCGCGCCGCGCACGAGCGTGGCCACGCACTGCCCGTACTGCGCCCTGCAGTGCGGCACCCGCCTCGGCCACGGCGCCTCGGGAACCGTGGTGGAACCCTCCGACTTCCCCGTCAACGACGGCAGCCTGTGCCAGAAGGGCTGGACGGCGCCCGCGGTGCTCGACGTCCCGGACCGGCTGCGCCGGCCGTTGCTGCGGGGCCCGGACGGCCGTCTCGCCCCGGCCGACTGGGACACCGCCCTGGACACGGTCGCCGCGCGGCTGCGGCGCATCCGCGACGAGCACGGCCCGGACGCGCTCGCCGTGTTCGGCGGGGGCGGCCTCACCAACGAGAAGGCCTACCTGCTGGGCAAGTTCGCCCGGCTCGCCCTCGGCACCAGCCAGATCGACTACAACGGCCGGTTCTGCATGTCCTCGGCCGCCGCGGCCGGGAACGCCGCCTTCGGCCTGGACCGCGGGCTGCCGTTCCCCGTCGCCGACCTCGACGCGGCGGACACGATCCTGCTCGCCGGCGCCAACCCCGCCGAGACCATGCCTCCGCTGATGCGGCACCTGCGGAAGGCGGACCTGATCGTCATCGACCCGCGCCGCACCAAGACCGCCGAACGGGCCGCCCTGCACCTGCAACCGGTGCCCGGCACCGACCTCGCGCTGGCGCTGGGACTGCTGCACATCGCCGTGAGCGACGGCTGGTGCGACAAGGAATACGTCCAGGAACGGACCACCGGCTTCGACGCGGCCTGGCGGCGCGCCGTCGCCTGGTGGCCCGAGCGCGTCGAACAGGTCACCGGCGTCCCCGTCGCCGAACAGCGCGCCGCCGTGGAACTGCTGGGCCGGGCGCGCCGGGCCTACGTGCTGACCGGACGGGGCGCCGAGCAGCACAGCAAGGGCACCGACACCGCCGCGGCCTTCATCAACCTCGCCCTCGCCCTGGGCCTGCCCGGCGTCGCCGGCAGCGGCTACGGCTGCCTGACCGGGCAGGGCAACGGCCAGGGCGGCCGCGAGCACGGGCAGAAGGCCGACCAGCTCCCCGGCTACCGCATGATCACCGACCCGGAGGCACGGGCCCACGTCGCCCGGGTCTGGGGCACCACACCGGACGCCCTGCCCGGCCCCGGCCGCAGCGCCTGGGAACTGCTCGACGCGCTCGGCACCGAGGGCGGCCCGCGCGCCCTGCTGGTGTTCGGCTCCAACCCCCTGGTGTCCGCGCCCCACTCCGCCCACGTCGCCGACCGGCTGGCCGCCCTCGACCTGCTGGTGGTGGCCGACTTCGTGCCCTCGGAGACCGCGCGGACCGCCGACGTCGTCCTGCCGGTCGCGCAGTGGGCCGAGGAGGAGGGCAGCCTGACGAACCTGGAGGGCAGGGTGCTGCGCCGCCGCCGGCTGCTGCCCCCGCCGGAGGGCGTGCGCACCGACCTGGAGGTCCTGCACGGCTTCGCGGTCCGGCTCGGCGAACCGGCCCACCGCTACCCGACGGCGCCGCGCCAGGTCTTCGACGAACTGCGGCGCGCCTCCCGCGGCGGCACGGCCGACTACTCCGGCATCACCTACGAGCGGCTGGACGCGGGGGAGGCCCTGCACTGGCCCTGCCCCGAACGTCCCGGCGGGCAGCCGCACCCCGGCACGCCCCGCCTCTTCCTCGACGGCTTCGCCACCCCGGACGGCCGCGCCCGGTTCGCCGAGGTCGACCACCGCGACCCGGCCGAGACGCCCGACGCCGACCACCCCCTGTACGCCACCACCGGCCGGGTCCTGGCCCACTACCAGTCCGGCGCGCAGACCCGCCGCGTGCCCGAACTCAACGACGCCGTCCCCGAGCCGTACGTCGAGATCCACCCCGACACCGCCGAACGCGCGGGTCTGCGCGAGGGCGGCCCGGCCCGCGTCACCTCGGTCCGCGGCACCACGGTCGCGCGGGTCAGGCTGGTCGGCAGCATGCGCACGGACACGGTGTTCCTGCCGTTCCACCATCCCGGCGCCGGCCGGGCCAACCTGATCACCGGAACCGCCCTCGACCCCCGCAGCAAAATGCCCGAATTCAAGGTCTGCGCCGTGCGGGTCGAACCCGGCTCCGGCGCACCGTGAGGCCGGCCATGACCGTCATGCACCACGTCCTCGTCGTCGGCCACGGACCCGCGGCGCACCGGCTCGTCGAGCGGTTGCGGGCGCACGGGCACCGCGGCCCGGTCACCGTCCTCGGCGCGGAGCCGCGGCCGGCCTACAACCGGGCGCTGCTCACCTCCGTCCTCGACGGCACCCTCACCGCCGGGGACCTGGAACTGCCCGCCCCGCCCGACGGCGTGCGCGTCAGGCCCGGCGTCACCGCCACCGCCGTCGACCGCGCCCGCCGCCTGGTGCGCACCGACACCGGCGAGACCCTCGGCTACGACCGGCTGGTGCTCGCCACCGGCGCCCGGCCGAGGATCCCGCAGCTGCCCGGCGTACTCACCGCGGACGGCCGGCTCACCGAGGGCGCCACCACCCTGCGCACCGCCGACGACGCCGAACAGCTCGCGGACGGGCCCGTGGTGGTGCTCGGCGGCGGCATGCTCGGCATCGAGACCACCCTCGCGCTGCTGCGCGCCGGCCGCGACGTCACCCTCGTGCACCCCGGGCCGCACCCCCTGCACGACCGGCTCGACGACACGGCCGGCGCCCTGCTCGCGAGCCGGCTGCGCTCCGCCGGCGCCCGCCTGCGGACGGGGCGCGCCGCCGTGGAGTACCGGCCCGGCAAGCTGGTCCTCGACGACGGCGAGGTCCTGCGGGCCGACGCGCTCGCGCTGTGCACCGGAGTCGAACCCGAGACCGCGCTCGCCCGGCGCGCCGGACTGGCCGTCCGCACGGGCATCGTCGTCGACCGGCACCTGCGCACCGCCGATCCGCACGTCCACGCCCTGGGCGACTGCGCCGAGTTCGGCGGCGAGGTGTCCGGACTCGTCGGCACCGCCTGGGAACAGGCGGAGAGCCTCGCCCGGATCCTCGCCGGTCACGACACGCACCACCGCGCCGGCCGGCCCGTGCTGCGGCTGCGGGCGCCCGGCCTCGACCTGGCCTGCCTCGGTCCGCCCGACCCGCCGGGCGCCACCCGGCACATCACGCTGTCCGACCCGGCCCGGGGCCGCCACGCCGCGCTCGCCCTCGACGGGGACCGCGTCGCGGGCGCGGTCCTCATCGGCCTGCCGCGCGCCACCGCCGCGCTCACCCAGCTGTACGCGCGCGAACTGCCGGTGCCGTCCGACCGGTTCGCTCTCCTGCTGGGCACCGAGGCCGGCGCACACCCCGCCCGCGTCGAACTGCCGGACGCGGCGGTGCTCTGCCACTGCAACCACGTCACCAAGGCCGACCTGCTGCGCGCCTGGCGCGCCGGCGCCCGCGACCTGACGGGGATCGCCGCCGCGACCCGCGCCACCACCGGCTGCGGCGGCTGCGCGGACGACGTGCGCATGGTCCTCGCGTCGGCGTCCGGAGCGACCGGAACACCGTCGACCGGAGCGACCGGAGCGTCGTCGACCGGAGGGAACAGCGACCCATGACCCGCACCCCGCGCACCCTGGTGGTCGTCGGACACGGCATGACCGGCCACCGCCTCGTCGAGCACCTGAGGGCCCAGGACCGGCACGGCACCTGGCGTGCCGTCGTCCTGGCCGAGGAGCCCCGCCCCGCCTACAACCGGGTCGCCCTGTCGTCCTACCTGGAGGGCAGGAGCGCCGCCGACCTCACCCTCGCGGACCGGGCCTTCCTCACCGACCCCCTGGTGGAGCTGCACACGGCCACCCCGGTGACCGGCATCGACCGGCAAGCCCGCACGGTCACCACCGCCGACGGCGCCGTCAGACGCTACGACGCCCTCGTACTGGCCACCGGGTCCCGGCCGTTCGTGCCGCCCGTCCCGGGGCGCGACCTGCCCGGCTGCTTCGTCTACCGCACCTTCGACGACCTCGACGCCCTCCGCGACACGGCACGCGAGGGCCTCCCCGGTGTCGTGGTCGGCGGGGGCCTGCTCGGCCTGGAGGCCGCCAACGCGCTGCGGCTGCTCGGCGTTCGCCCCCACGTCGTGGAACTCGCGCCGCGCCTGATGCCGGTACAGCTCGACCACGGGGGAGCACACGTGCTCACCCGGCTCGTCACCGGTCTCGGACTGCGGGTGCACTGCAGCACCGCCGTCCGCGAGATCCACCCGGCCGCCGACGGCAGGGTCGGCGGGGTCACCCTCACCGACGGCACCGCGCTCGACGCCCGGCTGGTGGTGTTCTCCGCGGGCGTGCGCCCCCGCGACGAACTGGCCGGACCCGCCGGACTCGCCACGGGCGGACGCGGCGGCTTCCTCGTCGACGACCTGTGCCGCACCGAGGACCCGCACATCTGGGCCGTCGGCGAGTGCGCGGCCGTCCGGGGCCGCACCTACGGGCTGGTCGCCCCCGGCTACCGGATGGCCGAACTCGTCGCCGACCGGCTGCTCGACCGCCCCACGACCCCCTTCACCGCCCCCGACACGGCCGCCAAGCTCAAACTCCTCGGCGTCGACGTGGCCAGCTTCGGCGACGCCCACGCCGAGACCGAGGGCGCCGTGGAGTACGTCCTGCGCGACGACACGGCCGGCACCTACGCCAAGCTCGTCCTCGACCCCGAGGGGCGGGTCCTGCGCGGCGGTGTGCTCGCCGGCGACGCCACCGCCTACCGCACCCTGCGCGCCCTGACCGGCAGCGAACTGACCGCCCCGCCCGACCGGTTGCTGTCCGCGCCGGGCCCCGGCGGCCCGCCGCCCCCGCACCGTGCGGCGGACGCGGCCTGACTTGACGGAGTAGTGACCGGCGGTTGGCGGCCCGCCCGGCACCGGGGCGACGATCACTGTGGCCCCATGGTGCGCGCGCGCCGCCCCCGACAACGCCGAGGCGGGAAATGAGGTTCACCAGATGCCCAGTCGCACAGTGGTCGTCCGGACGACGACGGGACGAGTGGCCGGAGAGCGGGCCGACGGACTGACCGTCTTCCGGGGCGTGCCCTACGCGGCCCCGCCGGTGGGCCCGCTGCGGTTCTCCTCGCCCCGGCCGTCCGAGCCGTGGCAGGGCGTGCGGGACGCCACCGCCTTCGCGGCCCCCTCCCTGCAGGGCGACTACCTGCCCGACAGCAGCGAGGACAGCCTCTACGCCAACGTGTGGACCCCGGACGTGGCGGGCCGTCTGCCGGTCCTCGTCTACATCCACGGCGGCGGCTGGATGCTCGGCGCGGGCAGCGAACCCGACTACGACGGCGCCCGCACCGCCGTCCACGGCCGCATGGTCGTCGTCAACTTCAACTACCGCCTCGGCGTGTTCGGCTGGGGCCTGCACGAGGACCTCACCGACCCGCGTACGGGATCCTGCGCGAACTGGGGCCTGCAGGACCAGGTCGCGCTGGTGCGCTGGGTCCGCGACAACGCCGCCGCGTTCGGCGGCGACCCGGACAACATCACCGTCTCCGGCACCTCGGCGGGCGGCTCCAGCACCTGGCAGCTCGCTCTGCTGCCCGAACTGCGGGGCGTCATCAAGAGGATCATCCCGATCAGCGTCAAGCACGTGTGGGAGCCGGCCAGTTCCACCACCCCCGAGGAGTCCCGCCGGGTCTACGAGCACCTGGCCCGCCGCTTCGGCACCACCGTGCCCGGCCTGCGCGCCGTACCGGCCGCCGACCTGCGTGACGCCTTCGACGAGGTGTACGCGGGCAGCCCCACCGAGCGGTTCGTGCAGGGCGGGCGCGAGTACCGGGGGCCGGTCGTCGACGGGCGGTGGATGCGCGGCTACGACCACGAACTTCCCACACCGCGCATCCCGATGATGCCCGTCTACTGCCGCACCGAGGGCTCCTTCTTCACCACCGGCCCCGGCTACCCCTACCAGGGTCCCCACCCGGCCGACGAGGCGGGACTGCGCGCCGCCGTCCGCGAGGTCCTCGAGAAGGGCGCCGTCAAGGTCACCGACGAGCAGGTGGACGACTGCGTCGCCCACTACCGGCGGGCGTCCGAGGCGGAGGGCCTGCCCCGGGACCCGGTGTCGGTGTGGACACAGGTGTGGGGCGACGGGCTGTTCCGCTACCAGATCGTGCGGCTGGCCGAACGGCACGCCCGCGAACGCGACCCCGCCGCCTCGCCGCAGTACCTGATGGAGTTCTCCCACCCGCTCAGGCCGCCGTACGCCGGGACCACCCCGCACGAGGCCGTCGCGAAGTTCCTCTTCGGCACGTTCGCGCTGCCGGTCAACGCGCCCGCCTACGGGGACGGACCACTGGAGCGGCGGATCTCGGACACGCTGATCGACCTGGTGGCGGCCTTCGCCCGCGGCGGGACACCGAGCAGCGGACACGCGCCCGCCTGGCCGGTGTTCAGCCCGGACCGGCCCACCGTGATGGTCCTCGGCGGCGAGCGGGTGGCGCGGATCGGCACGGTGTCGGCCCAGCCCCACCTGGCGTACTGGGACCGCGCCGGCTGGGCGCCGCGGCCCTGAGCACCACTCCATCCCCCCGCTCTGCATCACCACAGGAACGAAAGGACTGGGACTTCGATGTGCGGACTCGCAGGCTGGGTCGCCTACGACCACGATCTGTCGGTACACGGCGGGACGGCGTCGGCCATGACGGAGACGCTGGCGTGCCGGGGCCCCGACGACCGCGGTGTGTGGATCTCACCGCACGCCGCCCTCGGGCACCGGCGGCTCTCCATCATCGACCTGGAGGGCGGCCGCCAGCCCATGCACGTCACCGGTGAGGGCGACGGCCTCCCCGTCCTCGTCTACACCGGCGAGGTGTACAACTACCGCGAGCTGAAGGAGGAACTCGTCGGCCTCGGCCACGCCTTCCGCACCTCCAGCGACACGGAGGTCGTCCTGCACGCATACCTGGAGTGGGGCGAGCACTTCGCCGAACGCCTCAACGGCATGTACGCCCTCGCCCTGTGGGACCCGCGGACCGAGGAACTCCTCCTCGTCCGCGACCGCATGGGCGTCAAGCCCCTCTTCTACTACCCGACGCCCGACGGCGTGCTGTTCGGCTCCGAGGCCAAGGCCATCCTGGCGCACCCCGATGCCGAGGCGGTCGTCGACCGCGAGGGCCTGGCGGAGATCTTCGCCATCATCAACACCCCCGGCCACGCCGTCTTCAAGGGCATGCACGAAGTGGTGCCCGGCACCGTCGTGCGCTTCCACCGCGGCGGCCACACCACCCGCACCTACTGGCAGTTGGAGGCCCGTCCGCACACCGACGACCTCGACACCACCGTCACCCGCATCCGCGAACTCCTCGAGGACATCGTCGAACGTCAGCTCATCGCGGACGTCAAGGTGGGCACCCTGCTCTCCGGCGGCCTCGACTCCAGCGCCATCACCGCGCTCGCCGCCAAGGTCTTCCGCGACCAGGGCAAGCAGGAGCGTATCAAGGCCTTCTCCATCGACTTCAAGAACAACGAGGAGAACTTCCGCGGCAACGGCATCTGGATGGACCCCGACACGCCGTACGCCGTCGACGTCGCCCGCCGCTCCGGCGCCGAGCACGTCATCGTCGAGCTGGAGAACCACCACGTCCTCGACGAGGACGTGCGCATGCGGGTGCTGCGCGCCCAGGACCTGCCCATCTCCACCGGCGACATGGAGCACTCCCTCTACCACCTGTGCAAGGCCCTGAAGGAGCAGGTGACCGTCGCCCTGTCCGGCGAGACCGCGGACGAGCTCTTCGGCGGCTACAACTGGTTCTTCGACAAGGAGGCCGTGGAGGGCGACACCTTCCCCTGGTACGACGCCTGGCGCCGGCTCGGCGGCCTGGACACCATGAAGGAGATCGGCCTCTGGGACCGGCTCGGCCTCGACGAGTACGTCGCCAAGCGGTACGCCGAGGCGCTCGCCGAAGTGCCGCGCCTGGAGGGCGAGTCCGCCGACGAGGCGCGGATGCGGGAGCTGTCGTACCTCAACATCAGCCGCTGGGAGAACTTCCTGCTGGACCGCAAGGACCGCATCAGCATGGCCGCGAGCCTGGAGGTGCGGGTGCCGTTCACGGACCACCGGCTGGTGGAGTACGTCTTCAACGTGCCGTGGGCCATGAAGACCTTCGACGGCCGTGAGAAGAGCCTGCTGCGCGCCGCAGCGAGCCACGTCCTGCCCGAGTCGGTGCTGGAGCGCAAGAAGAGCCCCTACCCGTCCACCCAGGACGTGGAGTACGTGCGGGCCCTGCGCGCCAAGGTCGAGGCCCTGCTGGACGGTTCCCCCGTGCTCGACCTCGTGCCGGCCGAGGGCATCCGCAAGCTCCTGGACAAGCCCGTCGAGTCCTACGCCGGTCTCGGCGGCCTGTGGGGCATGCGGGCCGTGATGGAGCGCCTGGTCGAGTTCGACGCGTGGGTGAAGGAGTACGACGTCCGCGTGGAGTGGTGACGCTCCCACCGGCGCGGCGTGCGGCGCGCGGCACCCGGACGGGCCGCGCGCCGCACCGCCGTGCGATCCGACCCACCTCTCGCACCGGCGGAAGGACGCTCATGGACACTTCAGGCCTGCCCCTCGTGGTCGACGACTCCCCGGAGTGGGGCAGCGAACGGCTCGACCTCGACGCCTATCTCGCCCGCATCGGCTACCGGGGGCCGCGCGAGACCTCCCTCGCGGCGCTCCGCGCCCTGCACCGCGCCCATCGGGACTCCGTCTGCTTCGAGAACGTCGACATCGCCCTGGGGCGCACGGTCTCCCTCGACATCGACGCCGTCCAGCGCAAGATCGTCCAGGCGGGCCGCGGAGGATACTGCTACGAGACGAACCTGCTGTTCGCCGCCGCGCTGGACCGCTTCGGCTTCCCCGTCACGCGGCTCCTGGTCCGCATCCGCGAGGGCAGCGGCAAGCGCCGGTTCCGCTCCCACACGGCCCTGCTGGTGCGGGCGGACGACACCGTGTGGCTGGCCGACCCCGGCTACGGCTACGCCGCGCTCGTCGAACCCATCGCCCTGCGACCCGAAGCGGAGAGCACCGTCGCCGGCTGGTCGTGGCGGCTGACGACCGAGGACGGCCACTGGCTCCTGCAGTACCGGCGGCCCGAGGGCTGGTTCGACATCTACGCCTTCCGCACCGAACCCCAGTACGCGGTCGACTTCCAGGCCGCCCACTACGTCAGCTCCACCCGCCCCGGCTCGCCCTTCGTCGGGCAGCTCGTGGTGCAGCGGGCCGGCGACGAGGAGCGGTACCGGCTCAAGAACAACGAGTTCATGACCGAGTACCGCAGCGGCGAGCAGCGCCTGCGCCTCCTGCGCCCGCACGAGACCGTGGACGCCGTGCGCACCGTGTTCGGGCTGCCGCTCACCGCGGAGGAGGAACGGCTGCTGCACGGCTTCCTCGCCGCCCGGCGGTGACGGGCGCGCCACCGCACGAGAGCTCCCCGCCTTCCGGGCGGGGAGCTCTCGTGCAAGGGCTTCAGGCCTTCACCTCCCGCGGGGCCGGCGCCGCCGGCACGGCCTCCACGACCCCCTCCGGGGTGCGCCCGCCGGTGCCGGCGACCGCCCGGGCGACCTCCGTGCGGAACGGACGGCGTGCCGCGGCCGGCGCACGCCGCCGCCGGTGCGGATCACCCGCCGGCAGCGGCCGGCCGGGGTCCCGGCCGGTCCGCCGCACCGCCTCGCCGGCGTCGGCGTCGAGGAAGACCACCGGCAGTCCGGACGGCAGCGCCCGGGTCCGCGGATCGAGGACCGCCCCGCCGCCCGGCGCGAGCACGCCGTCGTGCCCGGCCGGGGCCCGGGCCACCGCCCGCGCCCCGGCCGCCGGAAGGCGGACTCGCCGTCGCCGGCGAAGACCTGGGCGATGGTCCGGCCCCGCTCGGCGACGACGTCCTCGTCGGCGTCCCGGCAGGCGACGCCGAGCCGCTCGGCCGGCAGTCGCCCGACGGTGGACCTGCCCCCGCCCATCGGGCCGGCCGGCACGGCCGGCGGCCCGCTCATCGGACGGTGAGGTGCTCGAGGTACGAGGTGACGTTGCGGCGGGTCTCGGCAACGCTGTCGCCGCCGAACTTCTCCGCCACCGCGTCCGCCAGCACCAGCGCGACCATGGCCTCGGCCACGATCCCGGCCGCCGGGACCGCGCACACGTCCGAGCGCTGGTGGTGCGCCTGGGCGGCCTCGCCCGTGGAGACGTCCACCGTCCGCAGCGCCCGGGGCACGGTCGCGATCGGCTTCATCGCGGCCCGCACCCGCAGCAGTTCACCGGTGGACAGACCGCCCTCCGTGCCGCCGGAGCGGCCCGAGGCCCGTCTGACGCCCTCCTCGGTCGCGAGGATCTCGTCGTGCGCCTCGGAACCCGGCACCCGCGCCAGCTCGAAACCGTCTCCCACCTCGACGCCCTTGACGGCCTGGATGCCCATCAGCGCGCCGGCCAGCCGGGCGTCGAGCCTGCGGTCCCAGTGCACGTGCGAGCCGAGGCCGACCGGCACGCCGTAGGCCAGGATCTCCACCACGCCGCCGAGGGTGTCGCCGTCCTTGTGCGCCTGGTCGATCTCGGCGACCATCGCCTTCGACGCGTCCGCGTCCAGACAGCGCACGGGATCCGCGTCCAGCCGCTCCACGTCCGCCGGCGTCGGGTACACGCCCTGCGGCGCCTTGGCCGAGGCCAGCTCCACGACGTGGGAGACGATCTCGACGCCGGCCGTCTCCTTCAGGTACGAGCGGGCCACCGCGCCGAGCGCCACGCGGGCGGCGGTCTCCCGGGCGGAGGCGCGCTCCAGGACCGGCCGGGCCTCGTCGAAGCCGTACTTCTGCATGCCGGCCAGGTCGGCGTGGCCGGGACGCGGGCGGGTGAGCGGGGCGTTGCGGGCCAGTCCCCGGAGGATGCCGGGGTCGACCGGGTCGGCCGCCATGACCTGCTCCCACTTGGGCCACTCGGTGTTGCCCACCATGATCGCGACCGGGGAGCCCAGGGTCAGTCCGTGCCGGACGCCGCCCAGGAACGTGACCTCGTCCCGCTCGAACTTCATCCGGGCACCGCGACCGTGGCCGAGCCGCCGCCTCGCCAGGTGGTCCGCCACCATGTCCGTGGTGATCGGCACGCCGGCGGGAAGACCCTCCAGCGTCGCCACGAGTGCGGGACCGTGGGACTCACCCGCGGTCAGCCAGCGCAACCTGCTCAACGGTGCCGCGCTCCTTTCCCGTCGCGTGGGGGAGAACCTCCTTGACGAGGTCGCCGATGATCCGCACGCCGTCCTGGGTGAGCACCGACTCGGCGTGGAACTGCATCGACGCGAAGTGCGGGCCGCGCAGCGCGTGCACCTCACCGGTGTCGGGGTCGCGGCTGACCTCCACCACGCCCACCCCCTCGCACTCGGCCTTGTCCTCCTCGGCGCGGGCGGCGAACGTGTTGTAGAACCCGACCCGTTCCCGGGATCCGAACAGGTCGATCTCCCGCTGCACGCCCTGGTTGGGCACCGCCCGGCGCACCAGCGGGAAACCGAGCAGCGTGCACAGCGTCTGGTGGCTGAGGCAGACGGCGAGGAACGGGCGCCGCTCGTCGAGCAGGGTGCGCACCGTGGCACGCAGGTGCGCGATCTTCGGGTGCCCGACGTCGCGCGGATCGCCCGGACCGGGCCCCATCACCACGAGGTCGTAGCCGTCCGTGGAGTAGGGCTCGTCGAAGCGTCGGACCGTCACCCGCAGCCCCAGGGAGCGCAGTTGGTGGTCGAGCATGGACGTGAACGTGTCCTCGGCGTCCACGACCAGCACGCGGCGTCCGCTCAGCTCCGGACCGGGCCGCGCCCCGGAGCCGTGACCGGCCAGCCAGAAGCCGGCGAGGGTGGCGTTGCGCCGCTCCAGCGCCGACCGGACCCGCGGATGGTCCGCGAAGCGGGCCGGCCCGTGGTTCTCGACGGCCGCGAGCAGACCCGCCGCCTTCGCCGCGGTCTCGGCGACCTCGCTCTCCGGGTCGGAGTGCCGTACGAGCGTGGCGCCGACGCCGATCCGCAGCCGGCCGGTGGCGTCGATGTCGGCGGTACGGATCAGGATGGAGGAGTCCAGGGCCCGCCCGCCGTGCTCGTCACGGCCGATCAGCGCGACGACACCGCTGTAGTAGCCGCGCCCCTCGGGTTCGTACCGGTTGATGACCCGGCAGGCGTTCTCCAGCGGGCTGCCGGTGACGGTCGGGGCGAAGAGCGTCTCGCGCAGGATGTCGCGCGGGTCGCGCGTGCTGTGCCCCTCGATGAAGTACTCGGTGTGGGCGAGGCGGGCCATCTCCTTGAGATACGGCCCGACCACCCGGCCGCCCTCCTCGCAGATCCGGGCCATCATCTTCAGTTCCTCGTCCACGACCATGTACAGCTCGTCGGCCTCCTTGCGGTCGGCGAGGAAGTCGAGCACCTCCGGCAGCGCCGGGCCCGTGGACGGGTAGCGGTAGGTGCCGCTGATCGGGTTCATCACCGCCAGGCCCTCGCGCAGGCTGATGTGCCGCTCGGGAGTGGCGCCGACGAGCGTGCGCGAGCCGGTGTGCACCAGGAACGTCCAGTAGGCGCCGCTCTCGCGTTGCAGCAGGCGCCGGAAGACCGCCAGCGCGTGCCGCGGGGTGTAGCCGGTGATGTCGGCGGTGTAGGTGCGCTTGATGACGAAGTTGGCGCCCTCCCCGGTGCCGATCTCGTCCTTGACGACCCGGCGGACGGTGGCGGCGTACTCCTCGTCCGGGACGTCGAAGCCGCCGCCGGACAGCTCCACGGGCAGGTCGGGGATCCGGGTCAGCACCTCGGTGACGGGCACGGCGGCCTGACCGGTGACGGTCATGGCCAGCAGCGGCGTGCCGTCGTCGGGGCAGTCGAATCCGCGCTCGGCGATCTGCCGGTAGGGCACGAGGGCCAGGACCTCGTGGCGGGGGCCGCCGGATGTCTCCGCGGTGTCGGGCAGGGGCAGTTCGGCGAGGGTGCGCGGCTCGGCCGCCTCGCCGACGACGACGTCCAGCACGCCCGGACCCGTCGTCTCGGGACGGTGCAGCAGGGCGTACGCGGCCGGTGGCCGGTCGCCCAGGATCCGGCCGAGCAGGTCGCCGTTCGCGGTGCCGGTCATGCCAGGACCTCCTTGGTGGTGACGACGACGGCGCAGCGCTGCGCCGCGTACTCCAGGGCCAGCCGGTGGTGGTGCTCGGAGAAGTCGGCCACGGCGTCGGCCACCAGGAACGGCTGGATGTCGTGGGTGAACGCCTCGACGGCGGTCATCAGCACGCCGACGTGGGCGTACACGCCGCACAGCACCAGTTGGTCCCGGCCGGCGGCGCGCATCCGCTGCAGCAGGTCGGAGCGGAAGAAGGCGCTGTAACGCCACTTGGTGAGCTGCCAGTCGCCGGGGGCCGGGGCCAGTTCGCCGACGACCTGCCGGTCGGCGGGGGCGGTGCGCATGCCCGGGCCCCAGAAGTCCTTCAGCAGGCCCCGCTGTTCGTCGGTCATGCCGCCGGGCTGCGCCGTGTACGCCACCGGCACGCCGAGCCCGGCGCAGTGCTCGCGCACCTGCCGCGCGTTGTCCACGAGTTCCTCCCGCAGGCCGTCGGGCAGGGGCCGCAGGAAATAGCGCTGCATGTCGTGCACCAGCAGGACGGCGCGGTCCGGGTCGACGGACCACTGGGCCACGTTGGCGGGCACGTCGCCGGCCGTCGGCATCGGGTAGGGGGTGATCTCGGGTATACCTGCCATGAGTTGCTCTCCTGGTCGCCTCAGGTCGGTGGGGGGGCGGGGCTCAGGCGCCGAGCGCGGCGCCGCCGTCGACGGTGAGTTCGTGCAGGGTGATGTGGGAGGCCTCGTCGGACAGCAGGAAGGCGACGGCGTCGGCGACGTCCGAGGGACGGGCCACCTTGCCCAGCGGGATGCCGACCCGGAACGCGTCCAGCCGCCCCTCGATCGTGTGCTTCGGGCCGGACTCGTCGTGCCACATGGAGGTGAGCATCGGGGTGCTGGTGGAGCCCGGCGCCACCACGTTGCAGCGGATGCCGTCCCGGGCGACCTCCAGGCCCAGGCTCTTGGTGAACATGGTCGCCGCCGCCTTGGACGCGGCGTAGGCGGCCATCTGCACCCGCGGGGTGGCGGCGGCGTTGGACGCCACGGTGACGATCGCGCCCCGCCGACGCGGCAGCATGCGGTTGACGACGGCCCGCGACATCAGGAAGACGCCGGTGGCGTTGACGGCGAACGTCGTCGTCCAGTCCTCGTCGGTGAGGTTGCGCACGGTGCCCAGGCGCAGCACGCCGGCCCCGTTGACCAGGTACTCCAGCGGGCCGAGGCGCTCCTCGGCCGTGCGGACCACGGCGTCGACGTCGGCGGCGCTGGTGACGTCGGCGGGCAGGGCCTGCGCCTCCAGGCCGTCCGCGCGCAGCTTGTCCACCACCTGCCGCAGCCGGTCGGCGTCGCGGTCCACGGCTCCCACCACCGCGCCGCGTTCGCCGAGGGCGCGGGCCACCGCCTCGCCGATGCCGCCCGCCGCCCCGGTGACGAGTGCGACCTTTCCGTCCATTGTCAGGACCTCCTCATCTGCGTGTCTGCCCGACGGCCGTGCCCCGTGCCGGCCGGGGTGGGTGGCGGAGCCGTCAGCCGAGCCAGGCCGAGGCCACGGCGACGGCCTGGCCCGGGTTGAGGCGCGGATCGCAGTAGGACGTGTACTTGTCCGCGACGTGCTCGACGCAGGCGTCGTTGGGGACGCACTCGGTGACGTCGTCCGGCGTGGTCTCCAGGTGCAGCCCGCCGATGATGCCGCCCTCGGAGCGGACGGCCTCCTGGAACTCCTGGATCTCCCGCTCGATCGTCTCCAGGTAGCGGGTCTTGAGGCCGCCCGGCAGGGCGACGGTGTTGCCGTGCATGGCGTCGGTCAGCCAGATCACCGGGTGCCCGGCATCGCGGGCCGCGGCGACGAGCCCCGGCAGCCGGTCGCCGACCGTGGCCGCTCCCATCCGGGCGATGAGGGTCAGGCGGCCCTTCTCCCGGTCGGGGTCGAGCCGTTCGCACAGCCCGAGGAGCTCGTCGGCCGTCACCTTGGGCCCGATCTTGCAGGCGACCGGGTTGGCGACCCGGGACAGCAGGGCGACGTGCGCGCCGTCGAGCTGACGGGTGCGCTCGCCGATCCAGGGCCAGTGCGTGGAGGTGAGGACGAGCCGGCCCCGCTCGTCCCGGCGGACCATGGGGAGTTCGTAGTCCAGGATCAGTGCCTCGTGGCTGGTCCACACCGGCGGCTCGACGGCGTGCCGCGGTCCGGCGTCCTGCCAGCCGAGCTGGGTCATGATCTCGCGGGCCGCCTGGTAGCAGTCCAGCATGCGGCCGGGTTCCGGGCGCCGGCTCTCCGGGTCGGGCTCCGGGCCGTTGACCATGTGGCCCCGGTAGGACGGCAGTTCCACACCGCCGACCAGTTCGGTCGGGCTGGAGCGGGGCTTGCCGAACTGGCCCGCGATCCGGCCCACACGGATCACCGGCTTGTGCGTGATCATCTTCAGCGCGCCGGCCAGCAGGTCCAGCACCGCGGCCTTCCGGGCGACATAGCCGGGCGTGCACTCGGCGGGGTCCTCGGCGCAGTCGCCGGACTGGACGACCAGGGCCTCGCCCGAGGCGACCCGGGCCAGCAGCGAACGCAGCGTGTCGACGTCCGCCGCGTCGACGAGGGCGGGTCGGCGGGCCAGGGTGTCCGTGACCTGCCGCACCCGCGCCGCGTCACCCCATTCGGGCTGCTGCCTGGCCGGTTTGTCCTTGATGTCGAGCAGGGCGTCGTCCACTGGTGTCTCCTTTGGCGAAGGGCGTGACTGCGGCGCGCCATCGCCGGGGCGGGGAGAACCCCGTGACGCGCGGCCGTGCGGGTCTCGGACGTGGGCCGGCGGGGCCGGGCGCACCGGGGTGTGCCGGGGCCGCCGGTCATCGGACAAGCCGCACGAGCGGCGCCGCCGCGGGCCGTGCGGGTGGTGCCCGTCCGCGCGTCGGGGGCGCGACGACCGCCGCTTTGTTCGGCACGCGGAATAGCTCTGGTGATAGCTCCGCTCGTGCGATAGGTGGCGGGAACGCCGCGGCTGGGAATTGCTCGCTTTGCGGCGGACCCGGACGCCGGGGCACGCAATGGGCGCTGCCCCGTAAATGCGTTACCGGCCCGGAGGCGGTGCTTTCCGCTTCACCCGGTTCCGGTGCCGGGCCGGGGGACCGGAACGGCCCCCACGGGGCCGCGCGCGGCCCGGCCCGGATTCGAAAAATCGTTCGAGTGTCGCCCCCGGAGGAGCCGCGACGGGGCGCGGACGGAGAAAACAGGCCGTTCTCCCAGGTGACGAGCCCCCCTGCGCCGGTCGGCGTCCGAATTGCGGACAAGACCCGTGCAGGGCCGTCGAGGACGGCGATGTGGGTCGTGCATGCGGTGCTCCTCGGCAGACGGAGTGGTCGTGCCGGACCTCGGGCCGGCTGTTCGCCCCGATCCTGTATCGAAAGCGAAGGCAGGCCCAATGGCGATCGACGGACTTCGTCAAATAGCCGCTACTTCATCAAGTCGATGTCGGAACCACTTTGCGCCAATGTGGCATGACACCCGTAGTTCATCGCGGGTGCATGCGAATAACCTGACGGCGATGCTTGAACTCTCCATGGACTAGCAAGGAGTGACGATCCGCCATGTCGGACCGGCTGAGGCAACCGGGCGTGCTGGAGCTGGACGAACTGGTCGCGGAGGGCGTCTCGCCCTGGCTGGACGGACTCACCCGCGGTCACCTCGCCTCCGGATGCCTGACCCGGCTCATCGCGCGCACCGGCGTCCGGGGCGCCACGTCCGACCCGGCCGCGCTGGCAGCGGCGGTCGAGAGCGACGACGCCTACCGCGAACAACTCGCGGGCCTGGCCTCCGACGACATCTGCGCCGCCGACGCGGTACGTGCGGTGGCGGCGTACGACGTCCGCTGGGCCTGTGACGAACTCCGCCCGGTGTACCAGGCCACACGCGGCCTGGACGGCCTGGTGTCGATGGACCTGGACCCGCGCCTCGCCCACGACGTCGAGTCGGCCGTGGCGGAGGCGGAGCAGGCGCTGCGCGCGGTGAACCGGCCCAACGCGATGGTCAAGCTGCCGGCCACCACGGAGGGGATCGCCGCGATCAGGGAGTGCGTCGGTGCGGGCTTCCCCGTCCACGTCACCGCGGTCTTCTCGGCCTCGCGCTACCGCGAGGCCCTCGACGCCTATGTGGAGGGCCTCCAGCGCGCGCTGGCCGACGGCCGGCGACTCCCGGCGCTGGCCTCGGTCGTCTCACTGCCCGTGGGCCTGTTGGACGCTGAGGTGGACGCGCGGCTGGAGGACCTGGGCACCTCCGACGCCCTGGCGCTGCGCGGCGAAGCCGCTGTGGCACGGGCCCGCCACTTCTACCGGATGTACGACGACTGGTTCGGCGGCGCCGACTGGCGGGCCCTGGCCGCCGCGGGGGGCCATCCGCAACGGCTGATGTGGACGGCCACGACCGTGACCGAGCCCTCGTCGTCCCTCACCCGCTACGTCGAGCAGCTCGTCACCTGGGGCACGATCACCTTGATGACCCTGCCCACCCTGGAGGCGGCCGCCCGACGGCTCGACATGTGCGGCGACACGCTGATGGGCCGTCACGGCGCGGCTCTCGAGGTCTGGAGACGACTGGAAGGCCTCGGCATCGACGGCGAAGAGGTCGCCAGGAAGCTGGAGGCCGAGAGCGTCGAAGGGCTGGCGGCCGCGTGGCGTGACCTGTACGCGGCAGTGGACGCGGGGCGGCACACGGCTCACCGGACGTGACCGGGCCGGGGGCCGGAGGCGGAGTCGCCGGCCTGTCCGGCTCCCGACTCCCGGGCCGCTCGGGCGGCAGGAGCGGAGGGGTCGCCTCCGGCTGCCTCCGCGCGACCCGGGCCGATCCGGTGCCGCTCTCCTCTTCCTCCGGGGCCCCGTCCCCCTCCGCGGGAACCCCCGTGTGCCCCCGCTCACGCACACCGGCGCGAACGGCCGTCACCGAAGCTTCACGAGCGGCGGCAGTCCTTCACCTCCGCGCCCTCCTCGTCACGGCGGCCAGGGGGGAAACGCCCCTGGCATAGGCGTAGTTGGCCAAAAAACGATGCCTCGCGTGAGTGAGGCGGGCGCGGAGAAGCGCCCTGTGGAGCGGATGTGACGGACCGTTAGCTCTCGGCGGAGGCGCGTTGTCGCACTCCGGCCCGGCTCGTCCGGCGTCGTCAGGACTACCACAGCGGAACGCACGAGCGATGAGTTCACGACGAACTCATTTCGCTGACGAGCTGTTCAGCAAGCGGGGCTTCCGCGCGCATCCGGGTGATTAGCATGAGCCGTACGTGGTCGGAAGATCGCCTTCTCCTGGCCGATCCCTTCCCCGGCCCGCGGCCGTCATCGCACGGCCGCCCCCTTCCCCTGCTCTCACCGACCGAGGGACCGCTCCATGCCAGTGCCTGCCTCTCCCAGCCAGCACCCACCGGCGGGGGCGCCGCGCACCTCGTTCGCCGCACGGGCGGCCGTGCTGGTGGTGACCGCCGCCGCCGGAGGCGCGGCGCTCGCCCTGGCACCGTCCGGCGCCACCTCGTGGGCCCTGGCCGTGGTGCTGGCCGGATGGGCGTGCGTGGCCGTCACCGTCCTCGTCGACCACCGCTTCGTCCAGCGGGCCCGCTCCACCGCCGCCGAGCGGGAGTCGGAGATCAGCCGCCTGCGCGCCGAGGCGGCCCGGCGGTCCGCGGAGATCTCCCACCTGGCCGGAGTCACCCTGCCCGCCGTGGCCGAACGGCTGCGCGAGGGAACGAGCGCCGCCGACGTGCTGGCCGCCGTGCCCCCGCCGTCCGACCCGCAGCTCTCCCGCATCACCCACACCTTCGCCGCCACCGTCGAGGAGGACGTGCGGCGCGTGTTCACCCTCGAGGACGAGTACCGCGCGGTCCGCGACGAACTCGACCGGACCGCGGCCGAACACGACCGGTTCGTACGGGAGACGATGCCGGCCGCGGTCGCCCGGCTCCGCGAGGGCCGCTCCGCCGACACCGTGCTCGCCGAGACCGACCTGCCGCAGCTCCCCGCCCTGCGCGCCCCGGCGGAATCGTTCATCCGTGAACTCGCCTACAGCGAGCGGCGCGCCGCCGCCGCCCAGGCCGCCTCCGCCAAGGCGCTCAGCCGCGTCCAGGCGAAGGCCGTCCAGATGCTCGCCGACCTGCGCGAGATGCAGGAACGGCACGGCGAGGAGGTCTTCGGCGACCTGCTGAGGCTGGACCACAGCACCTCCCAGCTCGGCCTGATGACCGACCGGCTGGCGCTGCTCATGGGCGGCCGGTCCAGCCGCGCCTGGAACAAGCCGATCGTGATGGAGAGCATCCTGCGCGGCGCCGCCGGCCGCATCGCCGCCTACCAGCGGGTGCGCCTGCACTGCTCCACCCGTTCCGCGGTCGCCGGTTTCGCCGCCGAGGGCGTCATGCACCTGCTCGCCGAACTGATGGACAACGCGGCGAACTTCTCCCCGCCCATCGACGAGGTGCACGTCTACGTCGAGGACCGCAGCGCCGGCATCGTCGTCACCATCGAGGACAGCGGCCTGAAGATGGCCGCCGCGGCGATGCGGCGCGCCGAGGAGGCCGTCACCGGCCGCGTCACCGACCTCGCCTCGCTCCAGGGCACCCGGCTCGGCCTCGCCGTGGTCGGCCGGCTCGCCGCGAAGTACGGCATCAGCGTCAACTACCGGCCGTCCTCCCGCGGCGGCACCGGCGTCGTCGTCCTGCTGCCGCTGAACCTGCTCGCCCAGCAGCGCGAGCCCGCGCCGCACGAGACGGCCGGCCGGGGCGAGGCGCTGGCCGGCCGCGGCGGAGCGGCCCGGGGCGTGCCCGTCCCGTCCCCGTCGACGTCCGGCTCGGCCCCGCTGCCCGCCCGCGGCTCCCACGACGCGGACGCCCTGCCCACCCGTGGTTCCCGGAGCGACGCGGACGCCCTGCCCACCCGTGGTTCCCGGAGCGACGCGGACGCCCTGCCCGCCCGCGGCTCCCACGACGACCATGACAACGCTGCCGAGGCCCGCCCCGCGGCCGCCGCGCTGCCCGCCGCCCCGGAGCCGGCCTCCTGGCCCGAGCGCCCGGCCGCCCGCACCGAGCGGTCCGGCCTGTCCTCGGTACCCGGCCAGGGACGGCACCGGCAGCCCGAGGGCACCACCCTGAACGGCCTTCCGGTCCGCGCCCCCGGCCGCACCATGGCCGAGGCGGAACGCGAGCGCGAGCAGCGCCAGTCGGCGGCCGCCCGCTCCGGCGACACGGGGTCGGCACGGCGCGGCGCGCGCGACGCCGGTTCACGGTTCGGCGCCTTCCACCGCGGCGCCCGGCAGTCCGGCACCGGCGCCGCCGGCACGTCAGGAAACGGCATCACCGGCGCGTCCGGCAGCGGCAACACCGGCACGTCCGGAACCGACGCCGGTTCCCAGCCGCCCGCGGCTCCCTAGTCCCACCCCTCCCGTACGGTGCCGCCCCCGGCCCCGCACGGCGTCCGGGGCGACGGCGCCCCTTCCCGCTCGAGCACGTGAGATAGGAGGAACGGGCCGGTGACCGGCATGCCGGACACCACCGTCCCATCACCCACCATGCAGACCACGACCACCGACAACAGCCTCAACTGGCTCCTGCAGGGTCTCCTGGAGCGGACCCCCGGCGCACGGCACGCCCTGGTCCTCTCCCGTGACGGCCTCAAGCTCTGCTGGAGCGAGCACCTGACCCTCGACCTCGCCGACCAGCTCTCGGCCATCTGCTCCGGCATCCAGGCCCTCGCCCAGGGTGCCTCCATGGAGTTCGGCGACGGCACCGGCGGCGTACGGCAGTCGATGACCGAGTTCCACGGCGGCCTGCTGTTCATCGTGGAGGCCGGCGAGGGCGCGCACCTCGCCGTCGTCGCCGGGGAGGACGCCGACCCCGGCGTGGTCGGCCACCAGATGACGGAGCTGGTCGAGCAGATCGGCGACCACCTGCGGGCCGAACCCCGAACCGAGGCCGCGGGGAGCGGAACCTCGTGACCCCCCGCAAACCCGTCGACACGGGCGACCCGGACCGGCTCTACACCGTCACCGGCGGACGCAGCCGCGCCGACGAGTCCTTCGACCTGGTCACCTTGATCGTCAGCGAGAGCGCGCCGACGCCGGGGATGCAGTCGGAGCACGTCCGGATCCTGGAACTGTGCGCACACCCCGTCGCCGTCGTCGAGATCGCTGCGGAACTCGGGCTGCCGGTCACGGTCGTACGCATCCTGCTCGGCGACCTGCTGGACACCGGACGCATCACCGCGCGCCACCCGCGCGCGGCGGCGTCCGTCGCCTCCCTGCCCGATTCCGCCCTACTCCAAGAGGTGCTCCATGGACTCCGCAACCTCTGAGCTGCCCACCCACCGCACACCGCTCCGCGACACCGCGGAGACGGGTCTGAAGATCGTCGTCGTGGGCGGGTTCGGCGTGGGCAAGACGACCCTGGTCCGTTCCGTGAGCGAGATCCGGCCGCTGAACACCGAGGAGGTGATGACCCAGGCCGGCGTGGGCGTCGACGAGACCGACGGGGTGAGCACGAAGACCACCACCACGGTCGCCTTCGACTTCGGGCGGATCAGCCTCAACGACCGCATGGTGCTGTACCTCTTCGGCGCGCCCGGGCAGGAGCGCTTCTGGTTCCTGTGGGACCGGCTGTTCTCCGGCACCCTGGGCGCCGTGGTCCTCGTGGACACGCGGAGGATGGACGACTCCTGGTACGCCATCGACCGCCTCGAGCACCACGGCACGCCGTTCGTGGTGGCCGTCAACCGGTTCGACGACAACAGCGTCCGGTACTCCCTGGACGAGATACGCCAGGCGCTCGCCCTCCCCGCGCACGTGCCGATGGTCGACTGCGACGCCCGGGTCCGGGCCTCCGGCAAGGACGTGCTGATCACCCTCGTGAACCACCTCCACGACCTGGCCACCGCCAAGGAGGCGACACTGTGACCGATCCGGCCGCTCCCTTCGCGCACCCGGCCCGCACCGGCGACGGGCCGCCACCGGGGTGCCCCGCGCACGCCGGCGCGGTGAGTCTGACCGGGCTGGACTTCCAGCAGACGCCCTCGCAGCTCTACCGCACGATGCGCCGTGAACACGGCCCCGTGGCACCGGTGCTGCTCGACGGCGGCATCCCGGCCTGGCTGGTGCTGGGCTACACCGAGCTCACCTATGTGACCAGTCACGACGAGCTGTTCGCGCGGGACTCCCGGCGCTGGAACCAGTGGGAGAACATCCCGTCGGACTGGCCGCTGCTGCCGTACGTCGGCTACCAGCCGTCGGTGCTGTTCGCCGAGGGCGACGAGCACCGGCGGCGGGCCGGAGTGATCACCGAGGCGCTGG
Source organism: Streptomyces sp. NPDC096105 (assembly GCF_044763335.1). NCBI lineage: Bacteria > Bacillati > Actinomycetota > Actinomycetes > Kitasatosporales > Streptomycetaceae > Streptomyces > Streptomyces sp. NPDC096105. Next base: position 362,303 of record NZ_JBIWGC010000001.1, on the reverse strand, counting down.
AGGGCGTCGACCAGTTCGAGCTGGCCAACGAGTGCCTGCTGATCGCCGACGACCTCATCGCCCGGTTCGCCGGCAGCGGCCAGGCCGAGCTGATGTCCGACTACGTGCACCCCCTGCTGATGCGCGCCGTCGTGCAGATGTGCGGCATGCCGGCGACCGGTGAGGACACCCGCGGGCTCGTCGACGACCTGCGCATCTCCCTGGACGCCGCGGAGGGCGAGGACCCGGTCGCCGGGTACAACCGGGTGGGTGAACGGCTGCGGGAGCTGGTCAAGGAGAAGCGGACGGCGCCCGGCCCGGACGTCACCTCGCGCATGGTGACGGACCCGGCGGGACTCTCGGACGAGGAGATCGTCCAGGACCTCATCTCGGTGATCTCGGCGGCCGAGCAGCCGACGGCCAACTGGGTCTGCAACACCCTGCGTCTGCTGCTGACGGACGAGCGCTTCGCCGTGAACGTCTCGGGCGGCCGGCTCAGCGTCGGCGAGGCGCTCAACGAGGTGCTGTGGCTGGACACCCCGACGCAGAACTTCATCGGGCGCTGGGCGGTGCGGGACGTCCAGCTCGGCGGCCGGCAGATAAAGGCCGGCGACTGCGTGGTGCTGGGCCTGGCCGCGGCCAACACCGACCCGCAGATCTGGCCCGAGGGCCACGTGGGCGCGGAGAACGCGGCGCACCTGTCGTTCAGCAACGGTGAGCACCGCTGCCCGTACCCCGCCCCGCTGCTGGCGGACGTGATGGCGCGGACGGCGGTCGAGACGCTGCTGGAGCGGCTGCCGGACCTGGTCCTGGCCGTCGAGCCGGAGGAACTGGTCTGGCGTCCGTCGATCTGGATGCGGGGCCTGATGGAACTGCCGGTGCAGTTCACGCCGGTGGTGCAGTAGCGCTCCGCCGGTGCGGGAGGGCTCCGCGGCGCGCGGGACACTCCGGCGAGGCGGGGAGGGGCGCCCGCGGAGGTGCGTGCGGGCGTCCGCGGATGTCCGGGCGGGCGCTGCCCCCGCGGGCGGCCCGGCGCGGCGGGATCCGGCCGGGGCGGGGGCGGCGCGTACGACGGTGACCGGCGACGGTGCGTACGACGACGGTGCGTACGACGACGGTGACCGGCGCGGTCAGCCCTGGACCGGCGTGAACCGGACCGGGAGGCTCTGCGGGCCGCGGGTGAACACGCCCTGCTCGGCCGGCTGGAACCCGTCGGCGAGCCGCACGTCCGGCATGGCGTCGAGGAGCTGGTCGACGCCGATCTCCACCTCGGCCTTGGCCAGCAGCGCGCCGACGCAGAAGTGCCGGCCGAGCGCGAACGCGAGGTGGTCGGCGGCGGCGGAGAAGGCCTTGGTGGTGGTCAGGTCCTCGCGGAAGATGTCGAACCGGTCCGGGTCGGCGTAACGGCGCTCGTCCCGGTTGGCGGCGCCTATCAGGCAGGTGACGGTGGCGCCGGGGGGTACGGTGCCGCCGCTGAGGGTGACCTCCGTCGCGGACTGCCGCATGATCATGTGGACGGGCGGGGTGTACCGCAGGGTCTCGGCGAAGGCGCGCGGTATCAGCGAGCGGTCGGCACGGACGGCGGCGAGCTGGTCGGGGTGGGCGAGCAGGTTCGCGAAGATGCCGGCGATGGCCTTGTCGGTGGTCTCGCCGCCGGCGGCCAGCAGCAGGCTGCAGAACGCCTTGACGTCCTCGTCGCTCATCCGTACGCCGTCCACCTCGGCGGCGCACAGGACCGACAGCAGGTCGTCGCCCGGGTTCTTCCGGCGTTCGCGGATGATCGGCAGCATGTACTCGGCGAACTCCGCCCGGGTCCGCTCACCGGCCTCCGTGACCTCGGGGTCCCCCGAGAGGTTGCCGAGGAAGGCGATGACGGCGGTGTACCAGCGGTGGAAGCGGGGGTGATCGGCCTTGTCCAGGCCCAGCATGTCGGCGATGACGTTGACCGGGAAACGGGTCGCGTAGTCGTTCACCAGGTCCGCGGAGCCGGTGTGCCGGAAGGCGTCGATCAGCTCGCGGGAGTTGCGCTCGATGACGGGCAGGAACTTCTGCTCCAGGTCGCTGCCGCGGAAGGCGGGCGCGACCAGCGCGCGGCGTACGGCGTGCTCACGCCCGCTGAGCTGCAGAATCGTCTTGCCGTGCACCGGTTCGAGCTGCCAGGCGTAGTTGTCGGTGGTGAACTCGCCGGCCTTGTCCTTGAAGACGCGCTCGACGTCCTCGTAGCGCGAGACGATGTAGCTCTTGGTCGGCTCGTGCCAGATGAGGGGCGAGGTCTCCCGCATCACGCGGTAGGCCGGGTAGGGGTCGGCGGCGAACTCGGGCGAGAGGATGTCGGGCACCTGCTGGGCGGTGGACATGGGGCTCCCTGCGATCGTATTTCGTGTACTGCACAAGGTTATTGATCATTCGTCAGCGACGACAGACCGCTTGATGACCGGATCCGCTCGAACGCGGAACCGGCCGAAAATCGCCCCTGAGCGGCCTCGTCGCGGCCGTCCGCCGCGGCGCTCCCGCTGCGCGCGGGACGGCTGGGAGCCCGGTGACACCAGGCCTCCGGGAGACACGGAGGGCTGATCAGGCGCCCGGCGCACACGAGAGCCCTGCCGCCCGCAAGGCGCGGCAGGGCTCCCGTGACCGTACGAGTGTCAGACGCTCCGCTCCGAGGAGGCCAGCCCGACGAACCCCGCCCACGCGTCACGCGACACCGTGACGACGGGCCCGGCGACGGCCTTGGAGTCCCGGACGTGCACAACTGCCGTACCGGCCGCGACCTCTACGCATTCGCCGCCCTCGGTTCCGCTGTAGCTGCTCTTGAACCAGGCGAGCCCGGAGGTGACGGTCGAGGACTCAGCGCTCTTCATGGCGATCCCAGCAACCTTTCGATGAACTCCGTTGACTCTCGCGGACTGAGAGCCTGTGATCGGATGATCCCATAGAGCGCGGCGGCCAGAACCCCTTGTTCCGGGTCGGTCTCCAGAGAGCCGATGCCTCGGGCCTCGGCGTACACGAACTTCTTGCCGTCCTTGCGCGTGACGACGGTGAACGGCCCGTTCACGCCCGCGTTGTCCTCGCGTTCGAACGGCATGACCTGGATCTCGACGTTGCGTTTCTGTCCGATCAGCAGCAGGTGCTCCAGTTGCCCCCGCAACACGGCCTTACCCCCGTAGGGGCGTCGCAGGAGCGACTCGTCGAGCACGAAGCTCAGGAAGGGCGCCGGCTGCCGGTCGAAGATGTCCTGTCGGGCCAGTCGTGCTGCCACACGCTGTTCCGTGGTCTCCTCGTCCAGAGGGGGACGCCTCATCGCGAGCAACCCCCTCATGTACTCCTCGGTCTGGAGCAGCCCGTTGAGGACGGGCATGCTGTAGGAGACGAGTTCGACGGCCTCCTTCTCCAGCGTCGCCATCCCCTGGAAGAACACCGGATACTGGGCCCGCTCCACCTCCTCCTTCCACACGCACAGCAGCCCGTCCGCCCCCAGCACCTCGTCCGCCCGCTCGATGGTCCGGGGCGACGGGATCCTCCGCCCCTGCTCGAACGACGCGACCGTGGCCGCGGAGTACCCGATCCGGCTCCCGAACTCCGCCCGGTCCAGGCCCTCCCGCAACCGCAGCGTCTTCAGGGTCTGCCCGAACGCGGCGACCACGCCCTTCCCCGCCCCGTCCTCGGGACGGCACGCGCCGCCCCCGCCGTCGTCGCTCTCCCATCCGTCCCCGACACTCACGACCGTTCCGCCGTCCCCGCCGCCCGCCAGGGCGTCCGCGCCCGTACGCTTCGTCATCGGCCACCGCCTTCTCCGGTTCAACGCGCCCGCGGGGGACGCCGTCACGCCGCACGTCACGTACGCGCGCCGACACGTCGCGTACAGCGGCCCGCGTCGGTGCGTCACCGCTGGTCACGCCACACGACCGGCGGGACCGTGGTCGGCATGACGAACAACCCCGCCGGTCCCACCGGTCCCGGCCGACTCGCCACCCCCACCGCTCACTTGGGCACCGCCCCACCTGGACCCGCGCCGGCGTCCCGCACCTTCGCGATGCGCTTCACCTCCACCCCGCGCGGAGCCCGTCTCGCCCGCCACCTCGCCGCCGTCCGCCTGGACGCCTGGGGTGTCCCGTACGGCACCGACGACCACGACGCGATCCTGGTGATCGTCGCCGAGCTGACGGCGAACGCCGTGCTGCACGGCAACGTCCCCGGCCGGGACTTCCACCTGCGCCTCGGGCTCCTCCACGCCGGACCCCGTTCCGCCACCGTCCGCGTCGAGGTCACCGACACCCGGGGCGAACGGGTCCCGCTCCGGCCGGGAAGACCCCGGCCCGAGGTTCCCGCCGTGGACGAAACCGGCCGGGGCCTCCTCCTGGTCGCCGCCCTGGCCACCCGCTGGGACTGGCACCCGCGGCCGGACGGCCCGGGCAAGACGGTCTGGGCGGAGTACGGGAGCACAGCCGTACCAGATGTACATCTGGTGCATTCATGACATGAGTGAACCGGTGATCGAGTCCATGGCGAGGTCAGAAGCCACCTCGCCGACGTGATCGACCGTGCCCGGCACGAGGAGACCCCGGCGATCATCACGCGGCGCGGGAAGCAGGAGGCCGTCGTGACCGGCATCGAGGAGTACCGGCGGCTGCGCCGGATCGCCGAGGACGCCGAGGACGCCTGGCTCAACCGGCTGGCCGACGAAGCCGGGTCCGAAGGCCCGGAGGGGTCGGTCTCGCCCGAGGGGGCGGCCGCCCCGCCCCGCACCGGCCGGGACCGACCGCATGGGGTGCGTCACGCGCTTCACCCCGCACGCGCAGCGGGACGTGCTCAGGATCCCGCGCCCGGACGCCCTGCGGATCCTGTACCGGCTCACCGAGTTGCAGAAGGCGATGGACCCGGGCGACACGACGGCGTTGGACGTCAAGGCCCTGCAGGGTCACGGCGCCCGGTGGCGGCTCAGGGCCGGTGACTGCCGCGTCGTCCCCACCGTCGAGGACGGCCGGCTGCGCGAGATGACGGTCGGGCCGTACGAGGAGGCGGGGGACCGGCTCGAAGGCCGCTCCCACGGCGACGGGACGTGCCTCTGCCTCGAAGGACCGCCGCACCTCGCGGTCCGGTTCGCCGTCCGGTACCGCCGCCTGGTCCCGCCGGCGGAGGAACTGATCCTCTGTGACGACACCTACGGTTCCGACGTGACGGTCACCGAGGAAGCGACCCCCGGGAGCGTCGAGCGGGCCGTGGGAGCGACATGGCGACGGTGCGGGGGACCAGGAGGGGCCGTCGCCCATGGCCGGAACAGGATCGAGCGACCTCGACGGGCCGTCGGAGCGGGAGGCCGGGAGCCCTTCAGCCACGGAAAACGTGCGGCAGCCGTTCCACCCGCCGGTATGGACCCGCGGTCCCGCGCGGGCCCACCCCCAGCCGGCGGTGTGGAACGGCTGCCGCCTCCCCCCTGGATGTGGCCGACGAAAGACCGCTGCCTCAACTGTGAAGCTTTGGTGTAGAGAAGTTGAGCATAGTGTGCCGAACGGCCGCAATGGGGCGGAGGTGTTAACTCCGCTTGTGTGGATCACCTCCCACGGCAAAGACGCGGAACGCCTCGCCCGCGATCTCTCCGTTCGCCTGGAGCGCGCCGGTCCGCATACGCCCCGTCATCTCCGTCATCTCCGTCATCTCGGTCGCCGTGAACAGCGCCTCCGCGTCTCCGGGTCGTGACACGGCCGTCGAGAAAGCCGGCCGCCTTCCGTCGCCCTCCGCCCCGCCGTCGCCACCGCCCGGCCCGCGCCCAGCAGTTCGCGGGTCACCGCGCATCCGGTGCCGCAGCCCGCCCCCGTCCGTCTGTTTCCCCGGTGTTCAAGGATCCGCAGCGTACGGGAGGCATCGCCACGCGGCCCCGGGCCGCTGCTGCTCATGCGACCGTCATCCGGATGCTGTGTACGCGTCAATGCCACGTCGTCCCCGGCCACTGCAATTCCTCCCGCACCCACATGTCCGCCAGGGGAGGAACCGATGGCACAGGTACCGACGACACCCGAGGCCCGCCCGTCCCACGCGCCCGAACTCCGCGCCGCCGCCCGTCACATCGGCCGTCGCCGCTTCCTGACCGCCACCGGGGCCGCCGCCGCGCTCGCCTTCGCCGTCGGCGTGCCCGGCGCGGGCACCGCGGCCGCCGCCGAACTGGACACCGCGCGGCTCACCGACGACCCCTTCACCCTCGGCGTCGCCTCCGGCGACCCGCACCCCGACTCGGTGCTGCTGTGGACCCGCCTCGCGCCCGCGCCGTTCCAGGCGGACGGCGGGCTGCCCGCCCGCCGCGTCACCGTCGAGTGGGAGATCGCCCTCGACGCCCGCTTCCGCAGCGTCGTCAGGCGCGGGAAGGCCGCCGCCCACCCGGAGTTCCACCACACCGTGCACGTCGAGGCGGGCGGCCTCGCCCCCGGCCGCGTCTACCACTACCGCTTCCGCGCCGGCCGCTTCGTCAGCCCCGCCGGCCGCACCCGCACCGCGCCCGCCGCCCGCAGCCGCGCCGCGGACCTCACCTTCGGCATCGTCTCCTGCCAGCGTTACGACCAGGGCTACTACACCGCCTACCGGCACCTCGCGCAGGAGGACGTCGACGTCGTCTTCCATCTCGGCGACTACCTCTACGAGTACGCCGTCAACGACGTCGCCGGCTCCCGCGCCTACCCGGCCGGCACCCTGCCCGACCTGTTCCGCCGGGAGACCGTCACGCTGGAGGACTACCGGCTGCGGTACGCCCTCTACAAGTCCGACCCCGACCTCAGGGCCGCGCACGCCGCGCACCCCTTCGTCGTCACCTGGGACGACCACGAGACCGAGAACAACTACGCCGACGACACCCCCGAGAACAGCGTCCCGCCGGAGGAGTTCCTGCTGCGCCGGGCCGCCGCCTACCGCGCCTACTGGGAGAACATGCCGCTGCGCCGGCCCCAGCTCCCCGAGGGCCCCGACCTGAAGCTGTACCGCCGGCTGCACTGGGGCCGCCTCGCCCAGTTCGACGTGCTCGACACCCGGCAGTACCGCTCCGACCAGGCCTACGGCGACGGCTGGCAGTACCCCGGCCCCGAGTCCGAGAACCCCTCGCGCACCCTCACCGGCGCCGCCCAGGAGCGCTGGCTGCTCGACGGCTGGCGGCGCTCCGACGCGGTGTGGAACGTCGTGCCGCAGCAGGTCACCTTCTCCCAGCGGCTCGACAGGCCCACCCCGCCCGCCAAGGTCTCCATGGACTCCTGGGACGGCTACCCGGCCTCCCGCGAGCGCGTCCTGGCCGGCGCGCAGGCCGCCGGCGTCGAGAACCTGATGGTCCTCACCGGCGACGTGCACGTCCACTACGGCTTCGACATCAAGCGCGACTTCTCCGACCCCGGCTCGAGGACCGTGGGCACCGAGATCGTCACCACCTCCGTCACCAGCGGCGGCAACGGGTCGGAGAAGCCCGCCAACTGGGACAGCCTGACCGCCGCCAATCCGCACATGCGCTTCTACAACGGCCTGCGCGGCTACACGACCGTCACGCTCGGCCGGGAGCGGGCGCGCGCCGACTTCAAGACGGTCTCCCACGTGACCACGCAGGGCGCGCCGCTCACCACCGCCGCCTCCTTCGTCACGGAGGCGGGGGACCCGGGGCTCAAGCCGGCCTGACCGCCGTGCCGTTCGCGTCCTCGCCCGGGTAGCGGACGCCGACGCGGTCCCGGATCGCGTCGAGCGTCCGCATCACGGCGAGGGTGCCGTCCAGCGGGACCAGCGGGGACTCGGTCTCGCCGGCCCGCAGGGCCCGCATCACCTCGACGGCCTCGTGCTTGAGGCTGTCGCGGGGGCCGTCGGCCGGGTCGGCCGTGAACTCCTCGGCGTCACGGCCGTCCCGGTGCAGCACGAACCGCTCCGGGAAGAAGAAGCCGGACGGAATGTCGATGCGTCCCTCGGAGCCGGTGACCGAGGCGTAGGTCGCCGTACCGCCCACGATGGAGCAGTGCACCGAGGCGAGGGCGTCGTTCTCCCACGAGAGCAGCGCCCCCGTCTGGAGATCGACGCCCTCCTCCGAGAGCATCGCCCGCGCCGTGACGTCCGACGGCTCCCCGAGCAGCAGCTGCGCGAACGACACCGGGTACACGCCCAGGTCCAGCAAGGCGCCCCCGCCCAGCGCCGGGTCCCGCAGCCGGTGCGACGCCGGGAACGGACCCGAGAGACCGAAGTCCGCCTGCACGTGGCGCACCTCGCCGATCGCGCCGTCGTCGACCAGCGCCTTCAGCCGCCGCACCATCGGATGGCAGTACGTCCACATGGCCTCCATCAGGAAACGCCCGTTGCCCCGCGCCAGCGCGACCAGCTCCTCGGCCTCCCGCGCGTTCAGCGTGAACGGCTTCTCGCACAGCACGTTCCGCCCGGACTCCAGCATCAGCCCGGCCGCCGCGCGGTGCGCCGTGTGCGGAGTGGCGACGTAGACGACGTCGACCTCCTCGTCGAGCGCCAGCGACTCCCAGTCGCCGTAGGCCCGCGGTATGCCGAACCGTTCGGCGAACGCCTTCGCCGGCTCCGTCGACCGCGACGCCACCGCCACGACCTCCGCGTCGGGCACGTCCTCCAGGTCCGCGGTGAACCTCGCGGCGATCCCCCCGGTCGCCAGGATCCCCCAGCGCACCTTCTGCTCTGTCATCCGTCCCACCCTGATCGTGTCGTTCGCCGTATCGTCGACGAGAGTCGATGGAAGCGCTCCCATGACATCACCGTCGACGCCGAGCATTCCGTACGAGCTGAGAGCATAGGGAGCCGAAGACAGAAAAAGGGAGGGGCACATGCCCGAGGGCGGGGCGTCCATATCGAAGCCGTCGGCCGGTCCGGCCGGCGGCGGGGCACCGGAGGGGACTGCGGACACGGGCAGGGGCGGGCCGCCGGACCCGGCGGCGGGCGGCGCGGCAGGGGCGGTGAAGGGCGCGGTCCCGGCGGCCCGGAGCGCGGTCCCCGGCCGGCGTGCGAGTCTGCTGGTCACGCTGCTCCTCGGCGGGCTCACGGCCACCCCGCCGCTGGCGATGGACATGTACCTGCCGGCCCTCCCGGAGGTCACCCGGTCCCTGCACGCGCCCGCCGCCACCGTCCAGCTCACCCTCACCGCCTGCCTGGCCGGCATGGCGTTCGGGCAGCTGGTCGTCGGGCCGATGAGCGACCGCTGGGGCCGCCGCCGGCCGCTGCTGGCCGGCCTCGCGGTGTACGTCGTCGCCACCGCGCTGTGCGCCCTCGCCCCCACCGTCGAACTCCTCGTCGCCTTCCGGCTGGTCCAGGGACTCGCGGGCGCGGCCGCCATCGTCATCGCCCGCGCGGTCGCCCGCGACCTGTACGACGGCGTGGCCATGGCCCGCTTCTTCTCCACCCTCATGCTGATCTCCGGGATCGCGCCGATCATGGCGCCGCTGGTCGGCGGGCAGATCCTGCGGGTGACCGACTGGCGGGGCGTGTTCGTCGTCCTGACCGCCATCGGGGTGCTGCTGGCCGCCGTGGTGTGGGCGAAGCTGCCGGAGACGCTGGCGCCGGCCGACCGGCACGACGGGGGAGTGGGCGAGACCCTCGGCTCGATGCGCCGGCTGCTCGCCGACCGGGTCTTCACCGGTTACACGCTGGCCGGCGGCTTCGCCTTCGCCTCGCTGTTCGCCTACGTCTCGGCGTCCCCGTTCGTCGTCCAGGAGATCTACGGCGCCTCCCCGCAGACCTTCAGCCTGCTGTTCGGGCTGAACTCCGTCGGGCTGATGGTGGTGGGCCAGATCAACGGCAAGGTGCTGGTCGGACGGGTCCGGCTGGACAAGGTGCTCGGCGTCGGGCTCGCCGTCGTGGTGGCCGCGGCGACGGTACTGCTGCTGCTGTCCCTCGGCGTGTTCGGCGAGACGGGGCTGGTGCCCGTGGCCGTCGCGCTGTTCGTGCTGATGTCCGCGATGGGCGTCACCCTGCCCAACACCCAGACCCTCGCCCTGCTGCGCACCAAGCACTCCGCGGGCTCCGCGTCCGCCCTGCTCGGGACCACGTCCTTCCTGGTCGCCGCGGTCGTCACCCCGCTGGTCGGCATCGCCGGCGAGGACACCGCCGTCCCGATGGCCGTCGTCCAGCTGGCCTCCGCCCTGGTGGCGACGGCCTGCTTCCTGGGAATGTGCCGCCCGTGGAGGAGCGGGACGGACAGGAAGGGCGGGGGCGTCTGAGCACCCCGAGACTGCGCCGGGGCGCCCCGGAACGGGCCGGGCTGGACGCCGGGGAGCTGCGGCGTCTGGTCCAGGAGGTCCGCGCCCGCACCGAGGGCGGACGGCCCTGGGCGGCGGGCGCGGTGGTGGCCGTCGGACGCGGCCCGGTGATCGCCGTGGAAGAGGCGGTGGGCTGGGCGGTGCGCTACGCCGGCTACGACGGGACGGCGGACGCGCCCGTCGAGCTGCCGCCGGAGCAGCGGGTGCCGATGACCGTGGACACCCCGTTCGACCTGGCCTCCGTCACCAAGCTGTTCACGGCGGTGGCCGCCGTGCAGCAGATCGAGCGGGGCACGCTGGGCCTCGACGCGCGCGTCGGCGCCTACCTGCCGGACTTCACGGCGGCCGTACGGCACGGCATCACCGTGCGCCAGCTGCTCACCCACACCTCCGGACTGCGCCCCGAACTGCCGCTGTACGACTGCGCCGACGACGCCGAACGGCTGGCGCGGCTGCGCGCGGAACGGCCGGTCGGCGTGCCCGGCACGTACTGCTACTCCGACCTGAACATGCTGCTGCTCCAGCACGTCCTGGAACGCCTCACCGGCCGCCCCCTCGACGTCCTGGTGCGCGACGGCATCACCCGGCCCCTCGGCATGGACGCGACCGGGTTCGGGCCGTGCCCGTCGGCCGCCGCGACCGAGGACCAACGGCGGCCGTGGGGCAAGGCGGACCGGGGGATGCTGCGGGGCGAGGTGCACGACGAGAACGCCTGGGCGCTGGGCGGGGTCGCCGGCCACGCGGGCCTCTTCGCCACGGCGGGCGACCTCGCGGTCCTCTGCCGCACCCTGCTGGCGGGCGGGGCGTACGGACCCGCCCGCATCCTCGGCCCGGACCACGTGGACCTCATGCTGCGGCCCCCGGGCCTCGGCTTCGCCGTGGACCAGCCCTCCTTCATGGGCGCCCTCGCGGGCCGCGGCGCCGCCGGCCACTCCGGCTTCACCGGCACGTCCCTGGTCCTCGACCGCGCCACGGACACCTTCGTCGTCCTCCTCGCCAACACGGTCCACCCCCGCCGCCCCACCCCGCCCGACAGCACGCCCCGCGCGGACGCGGCGACCCGGGTGGCGCGGGCGGTGCGGGGGAGGTGAGGGGGCCCGCCCTCGGGGGCAGCCCCCGGCAACGGCGTCGCGCCGCCCGTCCTGGCGTCCCGCGGGTCGGGAGCGCCGCGGCTTCGCGGCTGCCCCGTGACGGCCGCCGCCCCCACCGGAGTCCTGCCGCGCAGGCCCTGACCGGGCGCTGACGGCGCTTCCGGGACGGGGCGTCCCCGGCAGAAGGCCCGGGCCGCCCGGACGTCCGTACCCACGGGGCCTCGGATCCCGTGATCCCGTGACACCGCGCCCGCGGCGCCCACGGATTCCCGGCCCCCGGCAACGGGCCGTCCGGCGTCCCGGTCCCGTCGCCGGCCTGACCCCGGCGGAGCCGCGGCCCGCCGGCCCCATCGCCGCCAGGCGTGCCGGTCCGTCGGCACGCCCCGGCCCACATGCGGAAACGAGGCCCCCTGGGGGTCAGTAGAATCACCGGGTGAACGCCCCCGCCCCCCTCCCCACCGCCGACTCCCTGCGTGCCGCCCTCGGGGGGCTGCTCGACGGGGTTCCGGCGCGGCAGGCCGCTCAGGCCGTCGAGCGGCTGATCGCCCACTACCGGGGCGCCACCCCCACCGACGCCCCCATCCTGCGCGACCGCGCCGACGTGGCCGCGTACGCCGCGTACCGCATGCCCGCCACCTTCGAGGCGGTCCACGCGGCGCTCCGCGCCTTCGCCGGCGCCGTGCCCGGGTGGGCGCCCGGGAACCACGTCGACGTGGGCGGCGGCACCGGCGCGGCGGCGTGGGCGGTGAGTGCTACCTGGGACGGGGAGCGTCCGGTGACCGTGCTGGACTGGGCCGGACCCGCGCTCGACCTCGGCCGCGAACTGGCCGCCGGGCACCCGGCCCTGCGCGCCGCCCGCTGGGAACGCGCCCGGATCGGACCGGCGCTCGCCCTCGAGCCGACGGACCTCGTCACCGTCTCCTACGTGCTCAACGAACTCACCGCCCCCGACCGCGCGGCCCTCGTCGACGCGGCCGCCGGCGCCGCGCGGGCCGTGGTGATCGTGGAGCCCGGCACCCCCGACGGGTACGCCCGCACGATCGAGGCCCGCGACCGGCTGATCGCCGCGGGCTTCCACGTGGCCGCCCCGTGCCCGCACAGCGCGGCCTGCCCCATCGCGCCCGGCACGGACTGGTGCCACTTCTCGGCGCGGGTCAGCCGCTCCTCGCTGCACCGCCAGGTCAAGGGCGGTACCCTCGCCTACGAGGACGAGAAGTTCAGCTACGTCGCCGCGACCCGGCACCCGGCCGCCCCGGCCCCCGCCCGCGTCGTCCGCAAGCCCCAGATCCGCAAGGGCCAGGTCCTCCTCGACCTCTGCGAGACGGACCCGGCCCTCCACCGCACCACGATCACCAGACGCCACGGCGCCCTCTACCGGGCGGCCCGCGACACGGACTGGGGCGACCCCTGGCCGCCGGCGCCCGAGCGGGACTAGCGGTCACGGTCGTTTGCCGGCCGGCGTGATGCCGGGGTGTCCCTCACCGTCGCGGTGCCGCGGGCCGGTCCGCGACGCGCGTACGAGCGGCTCTCCTCCGGAGCCTTCGACGGCCGACGGCGGTGAGACCGCCACCCGGAGGACCCGGAGGCCGCCGGTGATCCTCGGCGATCCGGCCGACCGCGCCCGCGGCGCCCGCCGCCAGGGCCGGTCGTCTACCGCTGGACCGGCTGACCGTTCTCCTCCCCCTCGTCGCCCTCCTGGCGGGCGTTGCGCCGTTCTTGGAGTTTGCGCAGCAGTTCGCGTTTCTGGGCCTGGGGGTCCGTGCCGCCGCCGATGCGGCCGCCGTGGCCGCCGCCGCGCAGGGCCTCGCGGCCCAGGTGCCGCCGGGCGCCGCCGACACCCAGCATGTTTCCGCCTCGGGGCATGAGGGGCTCCTTCCGATGGAGAGGACACGAGTGGATAGGATACGAGACGGTTCGTCTCGCCTGTCGTCCGCTCCACTGTCCGGCGAGACGTGGCGTCTTGTCAACCTGATAAATTCACGCCATGGTCCAGAAACAGCCGCCCGCCCCCGACACCTCGCGCCGCAGCGAGCGGTCCCGTCGTGCCATCTACGACGCCGCCCTCGCCCTCGTCGCCGAGGTGGGGTATCCGAAGACCACCATCGAGGGGATCGCCTCCCGCGCCGGCGTCGGCAAGCAGACGATCTACCGCTGGTGGTCGTCGAAGGCGGACGTGCTGCTCGAGGCGTTCCTGGAGCTGAGCGAACAGGCCGCCGAGGCCGCCGGGCAGGTCCCCTACAGCATCCCGGACACCGGGGACCTCGCCGCCGACCTCAAGAACGTCCTGCGCGCCACCGTCGACGAGCTGCGCGACCCCGCCTTCGAGGCGCCCTCCCGTGCCCTGGCCGCCGAGGGCGTCGTCAACGAGGAGCTCGGCCGGCGCTTCGTCGCCCGGCTCCTCGGACCCCAGCTCCAGCTCTACGTCGACCGGCTGCGCGCCGCGCAGGAGGCCGGGGACGTCCGCCCCGACATCGACCCGCGCATCGCCCTGGAGCTCTTCGTCTCCCCGCTCGCCCAGCGCTGGCTGCAGTGCACCGGCCCCATCGACCACGCGTACACCGACACCCTCGTCGACTACGCCCTCCACGGCCTCGCACCCCGCTGACCCGGGTCCCGCCCGGCCCGCCGCTCAGCGCCCCGTCACCGCGCTGACCGGCCCCGGCACCCGTGCCCGGTACCGCGCCAGCCGCCCCGGCGCGTCCGTGAGGACCCCGTCGCAGCCGAGCGCCAGGGCGCGGTCGCGCTGCGCCGGGGTGATGACGGTGTGCGCCCACACCCGCCCGATCCCCGAGCGCACCGCGCGCTTCAGGTCCGCGTCCCGGGCGTGGATGTCGACGTCCAGCAGGTCGACGAAGGACCGCCACCGCTCCGGCCGGTCGGTGCGCATCTGGCCGGCCGAGCGCCACAGCTGGGTCAGCAGGCCCCGCCGGTGCACCCGCCGCGCGACCGCCGGGTCGTTGGTGTTGACGAACACCGACCGGGTCAGCCCCCGCGCCCGGATCATCCCGGCCACCCGGTCCAGCCCGCGCGGATCCTTCAGCTCCAGCATCAGCAGGATCCGCCCGCCCAGCCGGTCCAGCACCTCCTCGACCGTCGGCGGCCGCTCCGAGCGCCAGCTCCCCGGCAGGCTGTCGCGCGGACGCAGCCGCACCCCCTTCCACTCCCGCGCGTCCAGCTTCCGCACCTCCCCGCCCAGGAAGGTCGTACGGTTCAGGGTCGCGTCATGGAAGACCACCGGGGTGCCGTCCCGCAGCACCCGGGTGTCGAAGTCCAGCACCTGCGCCGTGCCGCGCCGGTACGCCGCCATCAGCCCCGTCATGCTGTTCTCCGGCACCTCCCGCGCCCCGCCGCGGTGGGCGACGTACGTCACCCGGGGCAGCGAGTCCACCGTCAGCGGGCCGCCGCCCCACTCCAGCGGGGGAGAGCCGCCGTGCCCCGTGAACGGCAGCGCGGCCAGGGACACCACGGACAGCAGGGCGGCCGGCGCCGTCGACGCGATCCACGAGACCATGCCGCCCACGGTAGGCGGGCCCGTCGGGGCGGACCGCGCACCGACACCCGGTCCGCCGCGCCCCGTCCGGCCGTCCGGGTGTCCGGTCCGCCCTGGCGCGCACATGTCCCGTTCGCCCCACCGGTCAGCTTGCGCCCTGTCGCGTCACCCTCGTCCCACCTGCGCCGATTGTGGGCTCCGGACCCCCGATGCGCACGATCGTGGGACCATAGGGCATGCTGGAGCGCACGACGGCGAGGCGAGGGGATAGATGAGCGCGGAGTTCGGCGGCCGGAGCGGCCGGCAGGGCAAACTCTCCCAGTGGCTGCGAGGACGCCGCCCGAAGGAGGCCGCCGGTGACGGCGGCCGTGAGGCCCTGCTGCTCGCCGCCGCCGAAGCGGGACTGCCGCTCGCGCCCGCCGCGCACCCCGCCGGCTACCGCTGTTCCTGCGACCGCGTGGGCTGTCCCACCCCCGCCCGGCACCCGGTGTCCTTCGCCTGGCAGACCCAGTCGACCACCGACCGCGCCCAGATCGAGCGCTGGGCCCGCCACCAGCCGCAGGCCAACTTCATCACCGCGACCGGCATGGTGCACGACGTCCTCGACGTCCCCCTCGACGCGGGCCGTGAGGCGCTGGACCGCCTGCTGGAGGCCGGCGTCGAGGTCGGCCCGGTCGCCGAGAGCGACGACGGCCGCATGCTGTTCTTCACCCTCACCCGGGGCACCCCCGAGGACGAGGACGAGTGGTGGCCCTGCGAGCTGGACTGCCATCCGGAGACCATGGACGAGCATCCCGGGCTGCGCTGGCACTGCCGGGGCTCCTACGTCCTCGTCCCGCCGTCCCGCCTCCTCGGCGACGACGACCCGTCGGTCCACTGGGAGCGCGGCCCCGAGCACCCGCTGCCCGACCCGCTGAGCCTGCTGGAGTACCTCACGGACGCCTGCGCCCGGTACGCCGGCGACCAGCCCGACCCCACCGAAGCCGCCTGGCCCCTGCGCCACTGACCGTCACGCCGGTCCCCTCGCGCCGTCCGCCGCCGCTACTCGCCCTTCGCGGACGTCAGCCCCTGGATCCGCCCCAGCACCTCCACCGGACCGTCCGCCGGGTCCAGCGCCACCTCGTTGGAGACGAACTCCATCGTCAGCGACTGCCGTATCTCCCCGGTGGTCAGCGCCAGCACGTCCTTGTTCGGCGTCGGCACCGTCGCCCCGGCCGCCGCCGTCTGCTTCTCGAAGTGCCGCGTCGTGAAGAACACCAGCGCCCCGCCGTCCGCCGTGCGCAGCGCCAGCGGCGCGTAGTCGCCGTTCACCAGCGGCTCGTCGATGTACTGCGTGGCCAGCCCCGGCCGCACCGACTGCTTCCGCCGGGTGTCCCGCCACCCGCTGGTGTGCGGGCCGTCCGCGAAACCGTCCCCGCCGTCCTTCAGGTACGTGGCGTACTTCTGGCTCAACTCGCCCGGCGCGACCGCGAGACCGGTGGAGTTCGCGGGGACGGCCTCGGCCCAGCCGTCCTTGTCCGTCTTGAACTCCGGCATGTCCTCCGGGGGGACCAGCGTCAGGAACGCCACCTCCCAGGGATCGTCCAGCGCGTCGCGGGTGAACACCAGCAGCCAGCGGATGTCACCGCCCTTGTTGGCGGCCGCGTCCGCGAGGAACCAGCGCGGCCAGCCGGCCTTGGCGGGGATGGTGAACTTCGCGTCGGTCAGCTCCAGCGGCACGTGACGCGGGTTGCCGTCGGGATGGTTGACCTTGCCCGCCTCGAGCCGCGCCCCGTCGATGTCGGCGAGCGCGCCGGTGACGTGGTCGGCGTCCAGGGAGGAGTCGTACGCCTTGTCGGCCTCGTTGTACGCGGCCGTGAACTCCTTGAGCGCCTCGGCCGCTTCGGCGCGGGTGGCGGCCGGGAGCACCTCGCGCTCGCCGTGCACCACGACACAGCCGCTCGCCGTCACCGACAGCGCGGTCACGGAGGCCGCGATCAGCGCGGTGCGGCGAGGCCCGCGGGGCCCGCGGAGTGCGTGGAGCCTACGAAGACCGAGATCCCTGCTCATCCGGTTCCTTCACCTTCCCCTTCCCGGAGGCGAACCCTACCGGGACACCCCCGGAGCCGGACGCCGGGACCGGTCACAGCGGCCACACCGTGACCTGAACCCGGCGGCGCGTCCGGTTCCCTCCGGCCGAGGGCGGCCGTGACGCCCTGGCGGCGGTCGCCGAGGGGGGCAAGCAGCCCTCCGTGCGGCGGTGTCGGCCTTCCCCGGAGCGCCTGCCCCCGCGCCGGGGGGAGCCGGCTGCCGGAGCGCCCGTTCTCACTCCTCCCGTACGGGAAGCACCAGGACCGCGCCCGTGCGCGGGTGGGGCAGGACCTCGACCGGCTGGTCGTAGACCTCCGTGAGCAGGTCCTCCGTGAAGACCTCCTCCGGGGGCCGTCCGCCGCGACGCGGCCGGCCCGCAGGACCGCCACGCGGTGGGCGCGGGCCGCGGCGAGGCCGAGGTCGTGGAGGACCACGACCACCGCGTCACCGGCCCGTGCCCGCTCCCGGCACAGCCGCAGCACCAGTTCCTGGTGGCGCAGGTCGAGCGCGGCCGTCGGCTCGTCGAGCATCAGCAGCGGCGCCCGCTGGGCCAGCACCCGGGCGAGCGCCACCCGGGCGCGTTCGCCGCCGCTCAGCGCGGAGGACGGGCGCGCGGCGAACGCCGTCACCTCGGCCGCGGCCATCGCCTCGGCGACCGCCGCCCCGTCCTCCCCGGGACGCGCGCCGATCCAGGGCGCCCGGCCCATGCGCACCACGTCCTCGACCGTGAACGGGAAGGACAGCGTGGCCGACTGGGGCAGGACGGCCCGCCGCAGGGCGAGTTCGGGCGCGGACCACTCCGCGGCCTCCCCCCTCCGCCGGAGGCGCGCGGTGGCCGAGTGAGCCGCGGGGACGCCGGACGTCCCTCGGGAGCGCGTCCCCACGGGAACGCGTCGCCACGCAGCGGACGGGGCAACCCTCCTCCGGGGCGCCCCGTCCGCGTGCTCCGCCTAGCTCTCGAAGGCCGGCAGGGCGAAGCGCTGGACGAGCGGGAAGCCGTCCTCGCGGGCGCTCTTGGCGTTGACCGAGGAGACGACCGTGCGGGACAGGTCCCGGGTGGCCCCCAGCACCGTGTGGCAGCCGGGCCGGGAGCCGGTCTTGCCCCAGACCTCCCGCCCGTCGATCACGAACCGCTCGAGCGCCATCCCGTAGGTGGCGCCGTCGGCGTCCGGCACGGTGAGCATCTGGTCCAGCAGCGGCCGGGGCAGGAGTTCGCCGCCGAACAGGCCGAACAGCAGGCGCTCCAGGTCGGCGGTGGTGGAGATCATGTCCCCGGCCGCCCAGCGGTCGGACATGTTCCACTCGGTGACGTCGGTGGTCCGGCCGCCGATGTCGGCGTACGCGCGGTGGTGCGGCCCGTGGACACGGGGGTCGGGGCCGCCGGGGAAGCCGGTGTGCCGCATGCCCAGGGGGCGGAGGACCCGTACGGCCGCCTGGTGTGCGTAGCTGTCGCCGGTCACCTTCTCGATGAGCAGGCCGAGCACGGTGTAGTGGATGTTCCCGTACTCCTGCCGCTCGCCGGGAGCGTGCGCCGGTCCCTGGGCGACGGACGCGGCCACCACCTCCTGCGGGGTGAGCGTCTCGAACCGGCGGGAGTACATCTCCTCGGTCGTCGACCCGAGGCTCGCGCCGGGACGCAGCCCGCTGGTGTAGGTGAGCAGGTGACGGACGGTCGGGGGCTCGGTGAAGGACGGCGGGAGCAGTCCGGGCAGGTAGCGGGTGACGGGGGCGTCCAGGTCGACGCGCTTCTCCGCGACGAGCCGGAGCACGACCGCCGCGGTCACCACCTTGGTCGTGGAGCCGGCCCGGAAGCGGGCGTGCGGCAGCGCGGGCGCCCCCGTGCGCAGGTTCCGGACACCCGCGCTGCCCGCCCAGCTGCCCTGGCCGCCGACCCGGATCAGGGCCGCGGAGACGTCCCCGTCGGGGACCTCGGCGAGCGCCCGTTCCAGCGCGGTCGCGTCGAACCCGCCGGTCCGGGGCGCGGAGGCGGCGGGGGAGGCGGGAGCGTGGTGGGCGGCGGCCGTCCCGGCGAGGGGGACGAGCAGCAGGGACGAGGCCAGTAAGGCGGACACGGCCGTGGCGCGGGCGCGGGCGGTGGTGCCTGAGGTCATGGAGGGTCTCCGATCGCGGCGGTGCGTGCTGCGGACGGGACCATCCTGGTGATCATGGACGACGGCGGAATCGTGCGCGGTGACGAGGACCGTCCCTGAGGCGTCCCCTATCAACCGGCCCGTCTCGTAAGGGACTTCCCAGGGCCGTGACCCCGAGACGGGCGGGGCGCCCGGACCGCGGGCGGCCGGGGTCCGCGGACGGTGCTTGAATGCCCCCGTGACTGCTTACGACGTGCTGCGTGTCTTCTGCGGCCCACGCGGCGGATACGGCAACGAACTGGGCGTCGTCCGGGACGGTTCGGTCCTGCCCGGACCGGACGAGCGCCAGGAGTTCGCTGCCGAACTCGGTTTCAGCGAGACCGTGTTCGTCGACGACCCCGAGCGCGGGGTGATCGACGTCTACACCCCCACCACCCGCCTGCCCTTCGCGGGCCACCCCTGCGTCGGCGCCGCCTGGCTGCTCGACGTGCCCGAACTCGTCACGCCCGCCGGGGTCGTGGGAGCCCGGCAGGACGGGGAGTTCTGCTGGATCGAGGCACGGGCGGAATGGGCGCCGCCGCGCACTCTGCGGCAGTACGCCACCGCCGCCGAAGTGGACGAACTGCCCGTGCCCCCGAAGGGCGAGTGGGTCTACGCCTGGGCCTGGCTGGACGAGCCGGCCGGGCGGATCCGGGCCCGCGCGTTCCCGGGCCGGGACGACGGTGTCGACGAGGACGAGGCGACGGGCGCCGCCGCGCTGCTGCTCACCGACCGACTGGGCCGCGCCCTGAACATCACGCAGGGCACGGGCTCGCAGATCCTCACGGCGCCGCAGCCGGAGGGCTGGACGGAGGTCGGCGGCCGGGTCCGCCTGGAGCGCTGACACGACTGCCGGGCGGCGCCAAGGGCGCCGCCCGGTCACCGGCGTCGCGCGAGGGGTCCGCTCGCGTCACGCCGACAGCGGGAACTCCTCGCCCAGCGCGCGGAACACGTCCGTGTTCAGCGAGAACGCCCGCTTGCACTCGGCCACGACGCGCTGTTTCTCCAGATCGTCCACCGGCACCCCGTCCAGCAGTGCGCGGTACTCGCGCTTGAACGCGGCCGGGTTGGGGATCCCCTCGAAGACGTAGAAGCGGACTCCGTCGCCCTTCTTGGCGAAACCCCAGGTCCGCTCCGCCTTGTCGCGGATGATCTGGCCGCCCGACAGGTCGCCCAGGTAACGGGTGTAGTGGTGCGCGATGTATCCCGCCGGCCACTCACGGGCCACCGCGGCGACCCGGTCCGCGTAGGCCCGCGTGGCGGGCAGGGCGGTCAGGGCCGCGCGCCACCCGGGGCCGCGCAGGTGCTCCAGGTCCCGCTCCAGGGCGGCGAGGCGGAACAGCTCCGGGCGGATGAACGGGCCCGCCACCCGGTCCGACGCCAGGTCCCGCGCGCCGGACTCCAGTGCCTCGTACACGAACCACAGCTGCTCGGTGTAGCGCGCGTAGGCGTCCACGCCCAGTCGCCCGCCCAGCAGATCGGTCATGAAGGTCGAGGTCTCCGCCTCCACGTGCTGCTCGTGGGAGGCGGTGCGGATGAGGGTCGAGAAGGAGTCCATGGGCCGATCTTCTTGGTTAGGCTTACCTAAGTCAATGCCTTGCCGACAGCTTGTCGGGAACCTCCCCCGCCTCCGCCCCGGGCAAACGGGCCGAGGACCCCAGGATCCGAGGACCCCAGGATCCGAGGACCCCAGGGCCCCGAGGACCCCAGGGCCCCGAGGACCCCAGGGCCCCGAGGACACGGAAGGGCCCGCGCTCCCGGAGGAGGCGGGCCCTCGTAGGCGTGGCGCGGGGCGCGCCGGACGTCACGGCAGCGTCAGGATGTCCGCCCCGGTGTCCGTGACCACCAGCGTGTGCTCGAACTGGGCCGTGCGCTTGCGGTCCTTCGTCACGACCGTCCAGCCGTCGTCCCACATGTCGTACTCGTGCGTGCCCAGCGTCAGCATGGGCTCGATGGTGAAGGTCATGCCCGGCTGCATGACCGTCGTCGCGTGCGGGCTGTCGTAGTGCGGGATGATCAGGCCCGAGTGGAAGGACGTGTTGATGCCGTGACCGGTGAAGTCACGGACCACCCCGTAGCCGAACCGCTTCGCGTACGACTCGATCACCCGGCCGATGATGTTGATCTGGCGGCCCGGCTTCACCGCCTTGATCGCGCGGTTCAGCGCCTCGCGGGTCCGCTCCACCAGCAGCCGGCTCTCCTCGTCCACGTCGCCGACCAGGTACGTGGCGTTGTTGTCGCCGTGCACCCCGCCGATGTACGCGGTCACGTCGAGGTTGACGATGTCGCCGTCGCGCAGCACCGTCGAGTCCGGGATGCCGTGGCAGATGACCTCGTTGACGCTGGTGCACAGCGACTTGGGGAAGCCGCGGTAGCCGAGCGTCGACGGGTAGGCGCCGTGGTCGCACAGGTACTCGTGCGCCACCCTGTCCAGCTCGTCCGTCGTCACGCCGGGCGCGATGAGCTTCGCCGCCTCCTCCATCGCGCGGGCCGCGATCCGGCCGGCGCGCCGCATCGCCTCGATCGTCTCGGGCGTCTGCACCTCCGGCCCGGTGTACGGGGCGGGCGCGGGCTTGCCGACGTACTCGGGACGGCGGATGTTCCCGGGAACGGGGCGGGTGGGGGAGAGCTTCCCCGGTACGAGGAGTGACTGGCCAGACATGCGGCGAGTCTAATTCAGCGGCGACGGGGGACCATCTTCCGTGGCGAGAGGAGCCGTCATGCCCCTGTTCAAGAAGCGCACGGCCGGCAGACCCGGCGAGTGGTACTACTGCCTGGAGCACCGGAAGGTCGAGGAAGGGCCCGAGTGCCCGGCCAAGGACCGCTTCGGCCCGTACGCGAGCCGCACCGAGGCGGAGCACGCGATGGAGACCGCCCGCGAGCGCAACCTCCAGTGGGAGAACGACCCCGCGTGGCACGACGCCCCCCAGGGCCGCGACGAGGACTGAGCCGCCGCGCGCTACCAGCGGATCGGCGGCGGCGCGGTGAGCAGGTCGGCCAGCCGGGACAGCCGGTCCCGGAAGCGGCGCGGGCCCCGGCGGGCGGGCAGCGCGTTCTCCCCGGCCGCCGCGCTCACCAGGTGCTGCACCGTGTCCAGGTCCAGCTCGGAGCCGTCCGGGACGGGCAGCACCTCGTGCGCCAGCGCCGGCAGCTCACCCGCCTCCGGACCCAGCGACAGCAGCGTCGCCCCGGCCCGGCGGGCGTCCGACACCCGCTCCAGCAGCGTCGCGGGCGGCTCGCCGGGCGCCACCACCAGCAGCGTCTCGCCCCGCCGCGCCGCCTCCAGCCGCCCCAGGCCCACGGCCAGGTGCGCCGGGTCCGTGGGACGCGCGTCGTGCCGTACCAGCGTCGGGGCCAGCTCCGGGGTGCCCGACCAGGCCGCCTCGTCCACCAGGTGCGCCGCCAGGTGCCACGGCTCGTACTCCGGGGTGCCCACCAGCAGCAGTCCGCCGCCGTGCGACACCACCGACCCGCGCAGCGTCCCCGCGAAGTGCCGGGTCGCGCCCAGCCACTCCGTCCCGGCGAGCACTTCCCTCAGCAGCGCGACCCGTACGGCGTCCATGCCGCCGCATCCTGCCCCCGACGGCCCGCCCGCGTCCCGGTGTTCGAATCCGGTTCGCCCGACCCGGGGACCCCGGGGGCGGCCGTGACGGGCCTGTGCCCGGCCGGTCACGGCGGTCGTCCGCACGTAGAGTCGGGCCATGACCTCTACCGACAGTGCACAGCAGCCCCCGAAGAAGGCCCCCGCCAAGGACCCCTGGGACCTGCCCGACGTCTCCGGTCTCGTCGTCGGCGTGCTCGGCGGCACCGGGCCACAGGGCAAGGGCCTCGCCTACCGGCTCGCCAAGGCCGGACAGAAGGTGATCATCGGCTCCCGCGCCGCCGAGCGGGCGCAGGCCGCCGCCGAGGAGCTCGGTCACGGCATCGAGGGCGCCGACAACGCCGAGACCGCCCGGCGCAGCGACGTCGTCATCGTCGCGGTGCCGTGGGACGGGCACGCCGAGACCCTCGAGTCCCTGCGCGAGGAACTGTCCGGCAAGCTCGTCGTGGACTGCGTCAACCCGCTCGGCTTCGACAAGCAGGGCGCCTACGCGCTGAAGCCGGAGGAGGGCAGCGCGGCCCAGCAGGCCGCCGCGCTGCTGCCGGACTCCCGCGTCACCGCCGCGTTCCACCACCTGTCGGCGGTGCTGCTGCAGGACCCGGAGATCGAGGCGATCGACACCGACGTCATGGTCCTCGGCGAGGTCCGCGCCGACGTGGAGACCGTCCAGGCGCTGGCCGGGCGGATCCCCGGCATGCGGGGCGTCTTCGCCGGCCGGCTGCGCAACGCCCACCAGGTGGAGTCGCTGGTCGCCAACCTGATCTCGGTCAACCGCCGCTACAAGGCGCACGCCGGGCTCCGCGTCACGGACGTATGAGGCGATGGGGGACACTGGAGCGGTAGCAGTGTCCCCCGACAGGAGCCCCCCGTCATGCCCCGCCTCGCCGTCTGCACCCTCGTCGTGTGCCTCCTCGCCGTCGCCGCGGCCGTCGTCTCCTTCGTGGAGGGCGGCGTGTTCATCGGCATCGTGTGGGTCCTCCTGGCGGGCCTGTCGTCCAACATGACCTGGTACTACGTGAAGCGGGGCCGCGCCCCCCAGGACGGCGGCCCGGCCACCCGCTGACCCCCTCGGGGGTCCGCCCCTCCTCGGCCCGGCCCGGACCCGGCGTTCCGCACCCGGCTCACGCTCTCCTCGGCCCCGAGGCCGTCCGGTCCGCCCGATCCGCCCGGCCCACCGGGGTCCGCGCCCGCCCCTGACCCGCACCCGGCCTCGTCCCGGCACGCCGTCCGCCGGTGTGCCGAGCGCCACCGGACCGCGACCCGCACCATCCGCTGCGGGCAGTCGTGCCTCCCCAGCGCCTTGAGAGCCTGGAGGGACTCCGGGGCGGCACGGGTGGGCGCAGCGGCGCCGGCCGCCGACGGTCCGGGCTCGCCCCCGGCTGCCCGGCTCGGGCGCCTGCGCGCCTGCCGGACCCGCAGCCGGCCCGCGGAGCCGCACCGCCCGGCGCGGCTCACGACCTCGTGCCGCCGGGCCGGCGGCGACCCGCACCCCCCGTTGCCCGGCTCGGGCGCCCGCCCGACGTCAGGCCCGCGCTCGCCCGCGGCGCCCCGCCGTCGGACCTGGCTCGCGCCACCGCCTGCGGCCCGGCCGCACCCGGCGGGGCCGACCGGAGCGGCGCGGCGCGTGCCGTCCGGTCCGGGCTCGCCCGGGGCGCCGCGCCGTCGGACCTGGCTCGCGCCACCGCCTGCGGCCCGGCCGCACCCGGCGGGGCCGACCGGAGTGGCGCGGCGCGTGCCGTCCGGTCCGGGCTCGCCCGGGGCGCCGCGCCGGTCCGGGCCCGCGCCGTGCGCCCCGGCAGGGGAAGGGCGGCCCGCCCCTCACACCTGACAGAACCCGTCCGTGCCCTGCCAGAAGCGGAACAGGCCGAAGCCGCAGTAGGTGTCGATCTCCTCGATGCACAGGAAGCCCAGCACCGCGTCGATCATGTCGAAGAAGGCGCCGTTCACCGTCGGCACCCACAGCAGGGCGAAGACGAAGAGGAGGCCGAAGGGGGCGAAGGGCTCCACCTGGCGGCGGACGCCCGGGGAGAGCCACGGTTCGACCACGCCGTAGCCGTCCAGCCCCGGCACCGGCAGGAAGTTGAGGACCGCGGCCGTGACCTGGAGCAGCGCCAGGAAGGCGAGCGCGAACCGGAAGGCGGACGGCACGCCGTCCAGGGCTCCCAGCCAGAACGGCGCCGTGCACACCACCGCGAACAGCACGTTGGTCAGCGGGCCCGCCGCCGAGATCAGGCTGTGCCGCAGGCGGCCCCGGATCCGGTGGCGCTCGATGAACACCGCCCCGCCCGGCAGACCGATGCCGCCCATGATCACGAAGAGCACGGGCAGCACGATGCTCAGCAGGGCGTGCGTGTACTTCATCGGGTTCAGCGTGAGATAGCCCTTTGCGCCGACCGAGACGTCCCCGCCGTGCAGGGCGGTGCGCGCGTGCGCGTACTCGTGCAGGCACAGGGAGACGATCCACGCGGACGTCACGAACAGGAACACCGCGAGCCCCGGCTCGGCCGCGAACCCGGTCCAGGTGGCCCAGCCGGTGACCGCCGAGACGGCCAGGATGCCCAGGAAGACGGGGCTGACCCTCCGGTCGCTGGGACGGGCGGCGGCGGTGGTCATGGGACTCCCGGTGCTGAGAGGTGCTGAGAGGTGCCGAGGAGCGCGAACGGGGGAACGCGCGGGCCTGCCCGACCGTACCGGGCACGCCGGGAGAACGCTTCGCGCGGGCGGCCGGTTCCGTGCGGGCGGCCGGTTCCGTGCGGGGCGAGGGCGCCCCCGCCCCCGGCCCGTGCGTCCCCCGCGGCCGGCACCGGAGAGAATGGGCCCCGTGCGCTACCGCATCCTCGGCACCACCCAGGCCGTCCGCCCCGACGGCACCGTCGTTCCCGTGGGCGGAGCACGGCTGCGTGCCCTGCTGACCGTGCTCGCCCTGCGGGCCGGCCGCACCGTGCCGGTCGGCCTGCTGGTCGAGGAGGTGTGGGACGGCGACCCGCCCGCCGACGCCCCCGGCGCGGTGCAGGCCCTGGTGGGACGGCTGCGCCGGGTGCTGGGCGCGGACGCGGTCGCCTCCGCCGACGGCGGCTACCGGCTCACCGCCGCGCCCGACGACGTCGACCTGCACCGCTTCGAGCGGCTGGCCGGCGAGGGCCTGCGCGCCCTGAACGACGGCGACCCCGCCAAGGCGGCCGCCGTGCTCGACGACGCCCTCGCCCTGTGGCGCGGCGGCCCCGCGCCGGCCGGGCTGCCCGACCGCACCGCCGAGGCGGCCCGCCTGGCGGCCCGGCGCCTGGACGTGCTGCGCGCCCGCCACACCGCCGCCCTGGCCCTCGGCGAGGCCGAGCAGTCCCTGCCCGAACTGACCGCCCTCTGCGACAGCCACCCCTTGGACGAACCCCTCCAGGCGCTGCGCCTGCGCGCCCTGCGCGACACCGGCCGCACCGCCGAGGCACTCGCCGCCTACGACGAGGTGCGCCGGCTGCTCGCCGACCGCCTCGGCTCCGACCCGGGTGCGGAACTGCGCGCCCTGCACGCCGAGTTGCTCAGGCCGCAGACAGCTCCGCCGCCCGGGCGGCCGGGCGGCGGGACGCCCGGCAACCTGCGCGCCCGGCTGACCTCCTTCGTCGGCCGCGAGGCGGACATCGAGGCGATCCGCGCCGACCTGTCCGCCGCCCGCCTGGTGACCCTGCTCGGGCCGGGCGGGGCGGGCAAGACCCGGCTGTCGCAGGAGGCCGCCGAGGCCGTACGGGCCGCCCACCCCGACGGCGTCTGGCTCGCCGAACTCGCCCCCGTCGACGACCCCGACGCGGTGCCCGAGGCGGTCCTCACCGCCGTCGGCGCCCGCCAGACCGTGCTGTACGGCGCCGGCGCCGAGGGGATGCGGGCCGTCACCGACCGGCACAGCGCCCCCGTGGACCGGCTCGCCGAACACTGCGGGCGGCGCCGCATGCTGCTGGTCCTCGACAACTGCGAGCACGTCGTCGAGGCCGCCGCCCGCCTGGTGGAGACCCTCCTCGAACGCTGCCCCGGCCTCACCGTCCTCGCCACCAGCCGCGAACCCCTCAACGTGCGCGGCGAGTCGGTCCGCCCCGTGGAGCCGCTGCCCGAACCGGTCGCGCTGCGCCTGCTCGCCGAGCGCGGGGCCGCCGCCCGCCCCGGCTTCCGCACCGACGACGACCCCGAGGCGTGCGCCGAGATCTGCCGCCGCCTCGACGGCCTGCCGCTCGCCATCGAACTCGCCGCCGCCCGGCTGCGGATGCTCACCCCGCGCCAGATCGCCGACCGGCTCGACGACCGCTTCCGCCTCCTCACCTCCGGCAGCCGCACCGCCCTGCCCCGCCAGCAGACCCTGCGGGCCGTCGTCGACTGGTCCTGGGAGCTGCTCGACGCGGACGAACGCGACGTGCTGTGCCGCCTGTCGGTGTGCGCGGGCGGCTGCGACCTCACCGCCGCCGAGGCCGTGTGCGGACCGGCCGCCCTGGACGTGCTCGGCTCCCTCGTCGACAAGTCGCTGGTGGTGGCCGCTCCCTCGGGCGACGGCGGCATGCGCTACCGGCTGCTGGAGACCGTCGCCGAGTACGCCGGCGAACGCCTCGACGAGACCGGCGGCCGCGCCGCCGCCGAGCGCGCCCACCTGACGTACTACCGCGAACTCGTCCGCACCACCGAGCCGTTGCTGCGCGGTCCGCGGCAGGTGGAGGCCATCACCCGCCTCGAGCGGGAGTACGAGAACGTGCGCACCGCCCTGCGGCACGCCGTCGCCCTGCGCGACGAGCAGGAGGCACTCTGCATCACCCTGTCCCTGGTCTGGTACTGGCAGATGCGCGACCTGCGCATCGAGGCCCGCACCTGGTGCGGCGAGGTCATGGCGCTCGCCCCCGACCCGTTCACCGAACCGGTGCGGCCGGCGGCCCCGCTGTGGCAGCGCTGCACCGACCGGCCGCCCCCGATGACCGACGAGGTCCTCGCCGAGGCCCGCCGCGGGGTGCACCTGGCCCATCTCGCCCAGATGGACACCGAACTGGACGACTGGCAGACCCCGCAGGCCCAGCACAAGCTGCGCCTGGTCTCCGCGACCTACGAGCCGGGCCTGCCGCAGGTCTGCCGCCCGCCGGGCCTGCTCTGGACGTTCGCCGTGCTGCTCACCGGCGACATGGACCGGCTGCGCGAGGTGGTCGACGCGGCGATCCGGACCTGCCGCGAGACGCCCGGCTTCGAGTGGGAGCTGGCCTGCAACCTCCAGATGCGCGCCAACTTCCTCGCCAACCGCAGCGACTGGGCCGGCGACGCCCGCCGCGACGCCGACGAGGCCCTGGAGATCCACCGGCGGCTCGGTGACACCTGGGGCATCGCCGAGGCGCTCTCCGCGCGCGGCGAGGCCCGGGAACGCGCGGGCGCCCACCGGGAGGCCGCCGCCGACTACGAGGCGGCCATCGAACACGCCGAACGCCTCGGCGCCCGCTCCCACAGCGCCGTGCTCACCGCCAAGCTCGGCGACGCGCTGATCGAGGCGGGGGACACCGAGCGCGGCGAGCGGCTGCTGCGCGAGGTCATCGACAGCACCCGCGGCCGGCACGTCGAGGCCCTGCCCGCCGCCCGGCTGTTCCTCGTCGGCTGGCTCTCCGTGACCGGCCGCACCGCGGAGGCCCGCGAGCATCTGCGGGCGCTGCGCGAGGAGTTCCGCATCGCGCACTACGTCGTCTTCGACGCGTTCATCCTCGGCGCCGAGGGTTTCCTCGAGGTGGCCGACGGCCACGACGAGCGAGGGCTCGTCGTCATCCGGCGGGCGATCGAGCAGGCGAGCGACCCGCTGTCCGCCGCCATGGTCCCGCACATGCGCTCCGCCTACGTCACCCTGGCCGCCGTCGCCCTCGCCGGACTCGACGGCGGCCGGCACGCCCGGGACGCGGCCCGCTGCCTGGGCGCCGCCGACGCCTGGCTCCCCGGGGGACACCGCGCGAACCTCGCGGAGCGCACCGCGCGCGCCCGCGCCGAGGCCCGTATCCGGAAGGTGCTCGACGAGGCCGCGTTCGAGGCCGCGTACGCCGAGGGCGGCGGCCTCTCCCCGGAGGAGGCCGTCGCCCTGCTCGAACCGGCGTGACCGGGACCCCGCACGGGGCGCGTGATCAGGTCTTCGTACGGAACTTGTGGATGGCGACCGGCGCCATCACCGCCGTGATCCCCACGGACCAGGCCAGCGTCATCCACAGGTCGTGGGCGACCGGTCCGCCCACCATCAGTCCGCGGGCGGCGTCGGCCAGCGCGGACAGCGGGTTGTACTCGGTGAAGCTCTGCAGCCAGCCCGGCATCGACTGCGTCGGCGCGAAGATGGACGAGCCGAACTGCAGCGGCATCAGCACCAGGAAACCCATCGCCTGCACCGACTGGGCGTTCCTCATCACCACGCCCAGCGTGAGGAAGATCCACATCAGCGCGGAGCCGAACACCGTGGACAGCCCCACGGCGGCGAACAGCCCCGGCCAGTTGGTGATGTCGAACCCGACCAGCACACCGACGACCAGCAGGATCGCCGTGGCGATCAGCATCCGCACCAGCTCGACGGAGATCTTCGCGAACAGCACCGAGCCGCGCCCGATGGGCAGCGACCGGAAGCGGTCCATCACCCCGGTGTGGAAGTCCTGGTTGAACCCGGTGCCCACCCCCTGGGCCATGTTCATGCCCATCATGGCCATCAGGCCGGGCACGATGTACTGCACGTACGCCTCCTGCCCGCCGCCCAGGGCCTGTCCGATCGAGCCGCCGAAGACGTACACGAACAGCAGGGTGAAGACGACCGGGAAGAGCACGGCGTCGAACATCGACTCCGGGTCCTGCCGGATCCACAGCAGGTTGCGGCGCACCAGCGCCCCGGTGTGACGCAGATGGGCCCGCGGCGAGATCCGCGCGTCCGAGCGGACGCCGGCGGCGGGAGCGGCGGTGGCGGCGCTCATACGGCGACGACCTCCTCGGACGTGTCGGCGGACAGGGCCTCCTGCGGGGCGCCGGCGCGGTGGCCGGTGAGCGACAGGAACACCTCGTCCAGGCTGGGCAGTTCGGTGGTGACGGAGTGCAGCGTGATGCCGCGCGCGGTGACCGCGCCGACCACGGCGGTCAGCTGCTCGTCGCTGAGCACGGGGACCAGCACCGCGCCCCGCTCGGCGTCCACGGTGGTGCCGGCGAGCCCGGTGATCCCCAGCTCGTCGAGGGCGGCCGCGAGCGGGCGCAGCTCCAGCGGGTCGGCCGGGCGGATCCGCAGCGTGCGGCCGCCGACCCGCGCCTTCAGCTCCTCGATGCCGCCGCTCGCGACGACCTTGCCGCGGTCCACCACGGTCAGCTCGGAGGCGAGCCGCTCGGCCTCCTCCATGTACTGGGTGGTCAGCAGCACCGTCACCCCGTCGCCGGCCAGCCGCTCGACCTCGGCCCACACCTCGTTGCGGGTGCGCGGGTCCAGGCCGGTGGTCGGCTCGTCCAGGAACAGCACGGCCGGACGGCCGATCATCGACGCGGCCAGGTCGAGCCGCCGGCGCATGCCGCCGGAGTAGGCGCCCGCCGGGCGCCGGGCCGCCTCGGTGAGCGAGAACCGCTCCAGCAGCCCGTCGGCGCGGCGCCGCGCCTCCTTGCGCGGCAGGTCCAGCAGCCGCCCGATCAGATAGAGGTTCTCCCAGCCGGACAGCTTCTCGTCCACGGAGGCGTACTGCCCGGTCAGCCCGATCACCCGGCGCAGCTGCCGGGGCTGGCGGACCACGTCGTACCCGGCGACGGCGGCGTGCCCGGCGGTGGGGGCGAGCAGCGTGGACAGGATGCGCACCAGCGTGGTCTTGCCGGCCCCGTTCGGCCCGAGCACCCCCCTCACGGTCCCCTCGGCCACGTCCAGGTCGACCCCGTCGAGGGCCTTGGTCTCCCCGTAGTGCTTGACCAGCCCCCGCACGGTCACGGCGCTCCCCGCGCCCCCCGTTCGTTTGTCGTATCGCGTCATGTCAGCGACGATCCCAGGAGCCGCCGACAGAGCCCCGACAGACCGCCGACACCCCGCCGACATGCCTGCGCGCACCGTGCCGGCGGGGTGCCGCGGACAAGGCGACGGCCCGCCGACGGGGGAGGATCGGCGGGCCGTCGCGGTGGTGCGGCAGTGGCTCACAGGGCGTGCGGCAGTGGCTCACGGCACCCGGGCGCGGGTCAGTGCACGGAGTGCTCCTCCTGCGGGAAGGACCCGGCGACCACGTCCTCGGCGAACGCCTTCGCCGCCCCGGTCATCACGTCCCGCAGGTTCGCGTACTGCTTGACGAACTTCGGCACCCGGCCGCCGGTCAGCCCGAGCATGTCGGTCCACACCAGCACCTGGGCGTCCGTCTGCGGCCCGGCGCCGATCCCGACCGTCGGGATGTGCAGCGTCCGGGTCACCTCGGCGGCCAGCTCGGCCGGCACCAGCTCCAGGACCACCGCGAAGGCGCCCGCGTCCTGCACGGCCTTGGCGTCCCGCAGCAGCTGCTGGGCGGCCTCCTCGCCGCGGCCCTGCACCCGGTAGCCCATGGCGTTCACCGACTGCGGGGTCAGCCCGATGTGGGCCATCACGGGGATGCCGGACTCCACCAGCAGCTCGATCTGCCGGTGCGAGCGTTCGCCGCCCTCCAGCTTCACGGCGCCGACGCCGGCCTCCTTCACCAGGCGGGTCGCCGAGCGCAGCGCCTGCACCGGACCCTCCTGGTAGGAGCCGAAGGGCAGGTCGCCGACGATCAGGGCGCGCGAGGTGCCCCGGACGACGGCGGAGGCCAGCACGGTCATCTCGTCGAGGGTGACGGGCACGGTGGTGTCGTACCCGAGGTGGCAGTTGCCCGCGGAGTCGCCGACCAGCATCACCGGGATGCCGGCCTCGTCGAACACGGACGCGGTCATCGCGTCGTACGCGGTGAGCATGGGCCACTTCTCGCCCCGCTCCTTGGCGAGGGCGATGTCCCGGACAGTGATGCGGCGCGTGCCCTTGCCCCCGTACAGCGTCTTGCCGCCGGAGGAGGGACCGGGCGTCCCGGTCTGGGCAGCCGAAAGCTGCGTCATGGATCCGTCTCCCAACACGTCATCTCGAGGCGCCCTGACGGCGTCCCCGGACCACGTCCATGGTGGCACCTCCGCCGGACGAGGGCCAGAGGCTCCTGCGTGAACCGCGTCCCGCCGTGCCGTACTGCGCCGGACGGCCCAACGCGGTGCAATGTCGGGGCATGTATCGGGGGAACCGTCCGATACGAGACGGTTCCGTATCGGATGTCCCTAGGGTGACCGCATGATCTCTCCCGCCGCCCCCGCCCGCCGGGTCCCGGAGGCCGTCCACCGCCGTCGCTGGGCCGTCCTCGGCGTGCTGATGATGAGCGTGCTGATCGTCGTCCTGGACAACTCGATCCTGAACGTCGCCCTCAAGACGATCTCGACGCCCGCCCCCACCGGTCTCGGCGCCACGCAGAGCGAGCTGGAGTGGGCGATCAACTCCTACACCCTGGTCTTCGCCGGCCTGCTGTTCACCGCGGGGCTCCTCGGCGACCGGCTGGGCCGCAAGAAGGTGCTGGTCGGTGGCCTGGCGGTGTTCGGCGCGGGCTCGGCGCTCGCCGCGTTCTCCGGCACTCCGGCCGAGCTGATCGGCTTCCGCGCGGTGATGGGGCTGGGCGGCGCGTTCGTCATGCCGGCCACCCTGGCGGTGCTGATGAACGTCTTCGAGCGGGACGAGCAGCCCAAGGCCATCGGCATCTGGGCGGGCGGCGTGGGCCTGGCCATCGCCGTCGGCCCGATCACCGGCGGGCTGCTGCTGGAGCACTTCTGGTGGGGCTCGGTCTTCCTGGTCAACGTCCCGATCGTGGCCCTCGGCATCGGCCTGATGCTGTGGCTGGTGCCGGACTCCCGCGACCCGGACCCCGGCCGGATCGACCCGCTGGGCGTGCTGCTGTCGGTGACGGGCCTGGTCCTGCTGGTCTACGGCATCATCGAGGGCGGCCGGCTCGCCGACTTCGGCGACCCCGTGGTGCTGGGCGCCATCGGCGGCGGACTCGCCGTCCTCACCGCGTTCGTGGTGGCCGAGAAGCGCAGCGACCACCCGTCCGTCGACATGGACTGCTTCCGCGACAAGGCGTTCTCCGCGGCGGTCGCCGCCATCGCGCTGGTCTTCTTCGCGCTGATGGGCGTGACCTTCTTCGCGGTCTTCTACCTCCAGAGCGTGCGCGGCCACTCACCGCTGGAGACCGGTCTGCTGCTGCTGCCGCTGGCCGTCGCGCAGACGGTGCTCGCCCCGCGCGCCCGGCTGCTGGTGGACCGCTTCGGCAACAAGGCCACCACCACCGCGGGACTCGTGGTCCTCGCGGCGACGCTGGCCGCGTTCGCCGCGCTGGACGCGCACACCCCGATCTGGCTCCTCGAGGTGGTCTTCTTCCTGATGGGCGCGGGCATGGCGCACGTGATGACGCCGGTCAGCGTGGTCGTCATGCAGGCGCTGCCCCGTGAGAAGGCCGGCTCCGCCTCCGCGCTCAGCAACACCTTCCGGCAGGTCGGCGGCGCCTTCGGCATCGCCGTCCTCGGCTCGGTGCTGTCCACCGCCTACCGCGGTGCCGTCCGCGACGACCTGGGCGTGCTGCCGCCCGCCGCACGGCACGCGGCCGGCGAGTCCGTCGAGGCCACCCTGGCCGTCGCCGAGCGGCTGGGCCCGCGCGCCGACGCCCTGGCCGCCGCGGCCCACGCCGCCTTCCTGCACGCCATGCACGTCACCGCGCTGTGGAGCGCCGGGATCGCGGTGCTGGGCGCGGTCGTCGTCGCCGTGTTCCTGCCGGGGCGCGGGGCCGCGCCCGGCGGTGCGGAACGGGAGGAGCGGCCGGTGCCCGCGGCGGAGTCCGCCGGCGGCTGACCCCGGTCGTTCCGTGCGCGTTTCGTCACAGACGCCGCCCCGGTCACCCGGTTCCGGAACTGCCCGCGCGGCCCCGCACGTCCTCGCTCCCGTACGGCCGCCCGGGCGGCGGCGAGAAAGGAACCGATCATCCCCTAGTGTCTTACGCACACGGGGGGCGACGGTGTGCACGGCAGGTTGTGAGGCGGCGGTATGGCGCAGCAGGCGTACATGACGGAGACGGACGACGGGCGCGAGGGCCCCCGGATCCCGGCTTCCCGGCTGCGGCGCCTGACGGATCGTCTGGGCGCCCTGCGGAGCGACCGCGGCATCTGGCGCCGGGGCTGGGCGGTGGCCGTCTGCGCGCTCCTGCTGGCGCTGGTCATGCTGGCCCACGCGCACATCCCGAACGCCATCGGCAACCTGGGCAGCCTCGTCGAGACGTTCCTGCCCTGGCTGGGCCTGTTCGTGCCGGTGCTGCTCCTCCTGGCCCTCGTCCGCCGCTCGGCGACGGCGCTGATCGCCACGGTGCTGCTTGTGGCCGTGTGGCTGAACCTCTTCGGCGGCCTGCTCACCGACAAGAACGCCCCCGGCGGCGACCTGACGGTGGCCACGCACAACGTCAACGCCGAGAACCCGGACCCGTCCGGCACCGCCCGTGACGTGGCCGCCGCGGGCGCGGACGTGCTGGCGCTGGAAGAGCTGAAGGCCTCCGAGGTGCCCGCCTACCGGGCGGCCCTCTCGGAGACGTACGAGTACCACGCGGTGGTCGGCACCGTCGGCCTGTGGAGCAAGTACCCGCTCAGCGACGTGAGGCCGGTGGACATCCGGCTGGGCTGGAAGCGGGCGATGCGCGCCACGGTGGACGCGCCGGCCGGCCGGGTCGCGGTGTACGTCGCCCATCTGCCGTCGGTGCGGGTGAAGCTGGAGGCCGGTTTCACGGCCCGGCAGCGCGACAAGAGCGCCGACGCGCTGGGGGAGGCCATCGCGAACGAGCCGCTGGAGAACGTGGTCCTGCTCGGTGACCTGAACGGCACGATGAACGACCGCTCCCTGAAGGCGGTCACCTCGCAGATGCGCTCCACGCAGGGCGCGGCGGGCAGCGGCTTCGGGTTCAGCTGGCCGGCGTCGTTCCCGATGGCGCGGATCGACCAGATCCTGGTCCGGGGCGCCGAGCCGGAGAGCTCCTGGACGCTGCCGCCGACGGCGAGCGACCACCTGCCGATAGCGGCACGGGTGCGGGTCACCGGCTCGTCGGACTGACCCGCGGGTCCTGGTCCGGAGCCGGACCGGCCCCGCCCGCCGTCGCCGCACCGGACCTCACACCTTCGGCGGCAGCCCCTCGCGCCAGCCGTTGGTGAGGGGCAGGCGGCGGTCCTTGCCGAAGCCCTTCGGGGAGATCTTGGTGCCCGGCGGGTACTGGCGCCGCTTGTACTCCGCCCGGTCCACCATCCGCAGCGTCCTCTCGACCAACTCGCGGTCGTAGCCGGCCTCGACGATCTCGTCCGCGCCCTTGTCCTGGTCCACGTACAGCGCCAGGATCCCGTCCAGCACCGGGTAGTCCGGCAGCGAGTCGGTGTCCACCTGGCCCGGCCGCAGCTCGGCGCTCGGCGGCTTGGAGATCGAGTTCTCCGGGATCGGCGGCGTCTCGCCCCGCTCCTCGGCCGCGCGGTTGCGCCACCGCGCCAGCCGGAACACCAGGGTCTTGTAGACGTCCTTGATCGGCCCGTACGCGCCGACCGAGTCGCCGTACAGCGTCGAGTAGCCCACCGCCAGCTCGGACTTGTTGCCCGGGGCCAGGACGATGTGGCCCTCCTGGTTGGAGAGGGCCATCAGCATCGTGCCGCGCAGCCGCGACTGGAGGTTCTCCTCCGCCAGGCCGGTCAGCTCCAGCGACCCCATGTACGCGTCGAACATCGGCTCGATCGCGACCGTGCGGTAGTTCAGCCCGGTGCGCCGCGCCAGCTCCGCCGCGTCGCTCCTCGAGTGGTCGGAGGAGTACTTCGACGGCATGGAGACGCCGTACACGTTCTCCGGGCCCACCGCGTCGCAGGCGATCGCGGCGACCAGCGCCGAGTCGATGCCGCCGGACAGCCCGATCAGCACCGACCGGAAGCCGTTCTTCCGTACGTACGCCCGCAGGCCCACGACCAGCGCGGCGTACACCTCCGCGTCGTCGTCGAGCCGCTCCGCGCAGCCGCCGGTGTGCTCGGGCTCGTACGCCGGGACCGGGTCCTCGGACAGCACGACCCGCTCGATGCGCAGCCCGTCGTCCACCACGCCCTCCGGCGCGTCGGCCGCCGCGGCCGGCAGGTCCAGGTCGACCACCAGGCAGGTCTCGGAGAACTGCGGCGCGCGCGCCACGACCTCGCCGTCCGCGCCGACGACGATCGAGTCCCCGTCGAAGACCAGGTCGTCCTGACCGCCCGTCATCGCCAGGTAGGCGGTGGTGCAGCCGGCCTCCCGCGCCCGCTTGCGCACCAGCTCCAGCCGTGTGTCGTCCTTGTCCCGCTCGTACGGCGAGGCGTTGACCGACAGCAGCAGCCCGGCCCGCGCCGAGCGCGCCGCCGGCACCCGGCCGCCGTCCTGCCACAGGTCCTCGCAGATGGCCAGGGCGACGTCCACCCCGTGCACCCGCACCACCGGCAGGGTGTCGCCGGGCACGAAGTACCGGAACTCGTCGAAGACGCCGTAGTTCGGCAGGTGGTGCTTGGCGAAGCTCAGCGCCACCTCGCCCCGGTGCAGCACGGCCGCCGCGTTGCGCGGGGCGCCCGCGGGCTGCCCGTACTTCGGCTGGGCGGTGGCGCTGCGGTCCAGGTAGCCGACGACCACCGGCAGGTCGCCGAGGCCCTCGTCGGCGAGGCGCGCGGCGAGGGCGCGCAGGGACGCCCGGGAGGCCTCCACGAAGGACGACCGAAGGGCGAGGTCCTCGACGGGATAGCCGGTCAGCGCCATCTCCGGGAACGCCACGAGGTGCGCCCCCCGCTCGGCGGACTGCCGGGTCCGGCGGACAATCGTTTCCGCGTTGCCGGCGAGATCGCCGACGCTCGAGTCGATCTGATTCAGGGCGAGTCGTAGTTGAGGCACGCCGGACAGTGTAATCGTCAGAGCGACGCGATGTGGGGCGCCCGGACCGCGGATCCGCGGCGACCCGGCGCCCGCCCTCGGCCGTCACGGCCGCGCGGCCGCTCCCCGCGCCTCCAGCATCCCCGCCATCAGCCGGATCTCCGACTCCTGCCCCTCGACCATCCCGCGCGCCAGCCGCTTCCCGGCCGCCACCTCGCAGGCGCGCACACAGCCCTCGGCCATGTGCACACCGCCCCGGTGATGGGCCGTCATCAGCCGGAGGTAGAACACCTCGGCCCGGCGGCCGTCCAACCGGCCGAGCCGCGCCATCTCCGCGTCCGTCGCCATGCCCGGCATCAGCGCGCCGTCCCCGCCGGCCGCCGCGTCGCCCATCCCCATCCAGGTCATGGGCGGATCGGCGGACACCTTGGGCAGCTCCCACAGGTCGAGCCAGCCCAGCAGCATCCCCCGCTGGTTGGCCTGGGTCTGGGCGATGTCGTAGGCGAGCCGCCGCACCTCCTCGTCGTCGGTGCGGTCGCGCACGACGTACGACATCTCCACGGCCTGCTGGTGGTGCACCGCCATGTCCCGGGCGAACCCGGCGTCCGCGGAGTCCGCCGCCGGAGTCGCCCGGCCCCCGTCGCCGGCCGCCGTGGCCACCGCCCACCCGGCCGCCGCGCCGACGCCGAGCACCGCCGCCACCGCCCCGGCGGCCAGGGCGGACCGCCTCACTTCGACAGCCCGTTGGTGCAGGCCGCACCCGGCTCGGGCGTCTGCTGTCCCTGCACGAACTTCTCCAGGAACGCGTCCACGGCCGGGTCGTCCGCGCCGGTCACCGTGCGCTGGTGCCCCCACGCGGTCAGCACGAGCGGGTCCTTCTGCCCGCCGACCGGGCTCATCAGCGTGTACGGCGTCTTCTCCACCTTCGCCGCCAGCGCCTCCACGTCGGCCTCCGGCGCGTCACCGTTGTACGTCACCCACACCGCGCCGTGCTCCAGCGAGTGGACGGCGTTGGCGGGGTCGATCTCGTCGTCGTAGACGTCCCCGTCGCAGTTCATCCACACGGGGTCGTGGTCACCGCCCACCGGAGGCGTGACCGGGTAGTCCACGGACGTCGTCACGTGGTCGCGGCCCAGCGCGCCCTTCCAGGCCCGCACGCCGTCCGCGCCGGTGACGAACCTGCCCGCGGTCTTCGCGTCGTCCGCCGCGCCGCCGCCGTCGTCGTCCGACTGCGCCTGGATCAGCACCACCCCGCCGACGGCCAGTCCCGCGACGACCACCACCGAGACGGCGACCGTGAGGATCCGGTTGCGGCGCTCGCGGGCCTGCTCGGCGCGCCGCATCCCCTCTATGCGTGCCGTGCGTGCCGCGCTGCTCTTCTTGGCGGAGCCCATGGGCGTGTCCTTCGGGTCGGAGGAGGTGGGGCCGGAGGGGTGAACGGGTCCGCCGATCGTAAAGGGGAAGACGGGCGAGTCGTAGAGGGCGACGGCGACGACCGGACACGGGCGAACCGCACACCGGGGATCCGGGACACGGACCGGGCGGACTCGGTGAAGGTCCGGCCGTGAATTTTGAGCCAGGGATTCCGATTATCTACGCTGCCCGGTATGCGGCTGCTGCGCTCCACCGACCTCGCCCTGCGGGTCCTCATGCGCCTCGCCGTGGCCGGCGACGGCACCGTCCCGACCACGCGGGACGTAGCGGCGGCCCTGGACGTGCCGTACACCCATGCCGCGAAGGTCGTCGCCGAGCTCCAGCACATGGGGCTGCTCACCGCCCGGCGGGGCCGGGGCGGCGGTCTGTCCCTCACCGAGAAGGGCCGCGGGGCCTCCGTGGGCGGCCTGGTCCGCGCCTTCGAGGGCGACGGCGACGTGGTCGACTGCGACGGCGCCGGCTCCGCCGCCCCCTGCCCCCTGCGCTCCGGCTGCCGGCTGCGCGGCGCGCTGCGGCGGGCCCAGGAGGCGTTCTACGCCTCGCTGGACCCGCTGACGGTCGCGGACCTCACCGCGGCCCCGACGGGCCCCCTCCTGCTCGGCGTGCCCCGCGTCCGCTGACGCCCGCCCGCGCCGTCAGCCGGCGAGCCACAGGTCCGGGCCGAACACCTCGTAGTGGACGTCGGCCGGAGCCACGCCCTTGGCGATCAGCTGCTCGCGCACCCTCCGCATGAACGGCAGCGGGCCGCACAGGTACGCGCGCGTACCGGGCGCGACCGGCACGTCCGCGAGGTCCACGTAGCCGGCGCCGGCGCCCTCGGGGGCGTCCCGCTCGTACCAGAACCGCACGGTCGCGTCCGGCAGCTTCGCCGCGCAGGCCTCGTGGTCCGCGCGCAGGGCGTGGTGGGCGGGGGAGCGGTCGCCGTGCACGACGGTGACCGGGGCGCGGTGCGGGGAGGCGGCGAGGTGCCCGAGCATCGCGACGACCGGGGTCACGCCGATCCCGGCGGAGGCCAGCAGCAGCGGGGTGTCGTCACCGGCGTCCAGCACCAGGTCGCCGTAGGCCTCGGACAGTTCCAGGACGTCGCCGACGCGGACGCGCGCGTGGAGGTGGGTGGACACCTCGCCGTCGGGCGCCGGGCCCTCGTGCACCCGCTTGACGCTGAACTGCCGCAGGTCCGGGCCGGGCGCGCCGGAGAGGCTGTACTGCCGTATCTGGCGGGCGCCGTCCGCGAGCGGGACCCGCACGGAGACGTACTGGCCCGGGCGGAAGCCGCGCGCCGGGCCGCCGTCGGCGGGGCGCAGCCGGAAGGTCACCACGTCGGCGGTCTCCACGACCCGCTCGACGACCTCCCAGGGCCGCCACACGGCGCCGCCCCGCTCCTCGTACAGCCGCTTCTCGACGGCGATCAGGGCGTTCGCCATCAGCCAGTAGACCTCGTCCCAGGCGGCGGCGACCTCCGGGGTGACCGCGTCGCCCAGCACGTCCGCGAGGGCGGCGAACAGGTGCTCGTGGACGATCGCGTACTGGTCCGGGCTGACGCCGAGGGAGGCGTGCTTGTGGGCGATGCGCGAGAGCATCGCGTCGGGCCGCCGGCCGGGGTGGTCCAGCAGGTGCGTGGCGAAGGCCGCGACGGAGCCCGCGAGGGCCTGGCGCTGGGTGCCGGCGGCCTGGTTGCCGCGGTTGAACAGGTCGCGCAGCAGCTCGGGACGGGCGGCGAACATCCCGGCGTAGAAACGCTCGGTGATCTCGCCGAGGGACGCGCCCACGGCGGGAAGGGTGGCGCGGACGGTGGCGGCGGACTGCTCGGACAGCATCGGGTCTCCTCGTCGGTCGGATGCCTGCGCCCTCATTAAAACTTGCATCTAAAACTCCAATTTTGGTGGGGGGTGGTTTCACGGAGCGCGGGGGAGCGGGGGAGCGGGGAGCCGGGCGGATCGAGGGGCGGGAGCCGTCCCGCCCGCTGTCGTGGCGGCCGGTCCGGCCGGGCAGGATGAGCGGACGAGCGGTGTGTTCCGGGGCGCCGGCGGTTCAGGCCGCGGCCGGTCGGCGGACCGGGTCCGGCAACGCGTATGAAACGCTGGTGTGGTGGGATGCACGAGTGCCGGACCGTCTCCCGGGGGCCGGGAGGAGCGGGCGGCCTGACCGGCAGGAATGGGGAAGCGGAAGATGGACAAGCAGCAGGAGTTCGTGCTCCGGACGTTGGAGGAGCGCGACATCCGGTTCGTACGCCTGTGGTTCACCGACGTCCTGGGCTTCCTCAAGTCCGTGGCCGTCGCCCCGGCCGAGCTCGAGCAGGCCTTCGACGAGGGCATCGGATTCGACGGCTCCGCCATCGAGGGCTTCGCCCGGGTGCACGAGTCCGACATGATCGCCAAGCCGGACCCGTCGACGTTCCAGATCCTGCCCTGGCGCGCCGAGGCGCCCGGCACGGCCCGCATGTTCTGCGACATCCTCATGCCGGACGGCTCCCCGTCCTTCGCGGACCCGCGCTACGTCCTCAAGCGCGCCCTCGCCCGCACCTCCGACCTGGGCTTCACCTTCTACACCCACCCGGAGATCGAGTTCTTCCTGCTGAAGGACAAGCCGGTGGACGGCAGCCGCCCCACCCCGGCGGACAACTCCGGCTACTTCGACCACACCCCGCAGAACGTCGGCATGGACTTCCGCCGCCAGGCGATCACCATGCTGGAGTCGATGGGCATCTCGGTGGAGTTCTCCCACCACGAGGGCGCCCCCGGCCAGCAGGAGATCGACCTGCGCTACGCGGACGCGCTGTCCACGGCGGACAACATCATGACGTTCCGCCTGGTCATGAAGCAGGTGGCGCTGGAGCAGGGCGTACAGGCGACGTTCATGCCGAAGCCGTTCTCCGAGCACCCCGGCTCCGGCATGCACACCCACCTCTCCCTCTTCGAGGGCGACCGCAACGCCTTCTACGAGTCCGGCGCCGAGTACCAGCTCTCCAAGGTGGGCCGCTCCTTCATCGCGGGCCTGCTGCGGCACTCGGCGGAGATCTCCGCGGTCACCAACCAGTGGGTCAACTCCTACAAGCGCATCTGGGGCGGCACCGAGCGCCCGGCCGGCGCGGGCGGCGAGGCCCCCTCGTACATCTGCTGGGGCCACAACAACCGCTCGGCCCTGGTCCGCGTGCCCATGTACAAGCCCGGCAAGACCGGCTCGGCGCGCGTGGAGGTCCGCTCCCTCGACTCCGGCGCCAACCCGTACCTGGCCTACGCCCTGCTCCTCGCGGCCGGCCTCAAGGGCATCGAGGAGGGCTACGCGCTCCCGCCGGGCGCCGAGGACGACGTCTGGGCCCTCTCCGACGCGGAGCGCCGCGCCCTGGGCATCGAGCCGCTGCCGCAGAACCTGGGTGAGGCGCTCAGCCTGATGGAGCGCAGCGACCTGGTCGCCGAGACCCTCGGCGAGCACGTCTTCGACTTCTTCCTGCGCAACAAGAAGCAGGAGTGGGAGGCGTACCGCTCGGAGGTCACCGCGTTCGAGCTGAAGAACCTGCTGCCGGTGCTGTAGGGCAGGTCGCGCCTGTTCTCCGGGGCCGCCCGCCGGGGCCCCGGAGCACAGGCGCGTGCGCGTCGCCGGGCGTGCCGGGGCCGGCCGGTGCGCCGTGGACAGGTCCCTGGATCCCGGACACCCGGGCGCCGGACGGCCCGTCACCCCATCGTCTTCGCCCCGTCCAGCGCCTCCCGGACGATGTCCGCGTGGCCCGCGTGCTGGGCGGTCTCGGCGATGATGTGCAGCAGCACCCGGCGCGCGCTCCACCCGGGCCGGCCCTCGAACCACGGGGCCTTCGGCAGCGGCCACGAGGCGTTCAGGTCGGGCAGGCCGGCGGCCACCTCCTCGGTGCGGCGGGCCACCTCCGCGTACGCGTCCAGGACGCCGGCGAGCGTCTCACCGGGCAGCATCCGGAACTCGTCGGCCCGGCGCGCCAGGTCCTCCTCGGTCATCGCCGTGAAGTCGCCCATCGCCGACGGGCCCTCCAGGATGAAGTCCACCCAGTTTCGCTCGGCCGCGGCGACGTGCTTGATCAGGCCGCCCAGGCACAGCTCGCTCACCGTCGTCCGCAGGCCCGCCTGCTCGTCGGTCAGGTCGCGGGTGGTGGCGCGCAGGAACTCCCGGTGCGCGGCGAGCGCCTCCAGCAGGTCGGCGCGCTCGTCCGTGACGGCGGAGGCCTCGGAGGGCTGGTCGGTGGTCGGCTGATTCACGGTCATGGTCTCCGCCTTCGCCTTCATCGGTCCTGTGGTCGTCCGTGCCGTGCCGTCCGGCGCGACGAGGAACACGCTAGGAGCCGTCTAGGCCAGATCATGTCCTAGTGGCCGCACCCTCCGCCCCGCGATCCGGAAGTCCTCGTTCCGTTAGCGCGCGGAGCCTTGCCAGCCCGCAGGCGTGCCTCTACTGTCGCGACACACAGACAGAAAGCGCTTTCTCGACCGATGGGGCAGGCCCACCCCGCCCTCCCTCACCGGTAGCACTGACATGTCCATGACAGTGAACGACGAAAGGCGAGACGACCATGAGACGAGCAGTCGCCGTGCGGCTCTCCGCGTTGCTGGCCGCCGGGGCACTGACGGCCGCCACCGGCGTGGCACTGTCCACGTCCACCGCATCCGCCGCCACCGGAGGGGTCACCGGCTACGCGACCCAGAACGGCGGGACCACCGGCGGGGCGGGCGGGCAGACGGTCCGCGCCACCACCGGCACCGCGATCCACCAGGCCCTCTGCGGCCGGGCCAGCAGCTCGACCCCGATCACC
This sequence comes from Streptomyces sp. NPDC096105, assembly GCF_044763335.1. Classification (NCBI taxonomy): domain Bacteria; kingdom Bacillati; phylum Actinomycetota; class Actinomycetes; order Kitasatosporales; family Streptomycetaceae; genus Streptomyces; species Streptomyces sp. NPDC096105. The sequence goes on along the minus strand of NZ_JBIWGC010000001.1, from coordinate 319,603 downwards.
ATCCAGGTCGAGGGCACCATCAACCACGGCAACACCAGCAAGGTGTCGGGCTCCAGCTGCAACACCGCCGCCGACAGGATCGAGCTGAAGCAGATCAGCAACGTCACCATCGTGGGCGTCGGCAACGGCGCGGTCTTCGACCAGCTGGGCATCCACATCCGCGAGGCCAGCAACATCGTCATCCAGAACGTGACGGTCCGGAACGTCAAGAAGTCCGGCTCGCCCACGTCGAACGGCGGCGACGCCATCGGCATGGAAAGCGATGTCAGGAACGTATGGGTCGATCACGTCACGCTGGAGGCGTCCGGCGGTGAGTCCGAGGGCTACGACGGTCTCTTCGACATGAAGGACAACACCCAGTACGTGACGCTGTCGTACAGCATCCTGCGCAACTCCGGGCGCGGCGGCCTCATCGGCTCCAGCGAGAGCGACCGCTCCAACGGGTACGTGACGTTCCACCACAACCTGTACGAGAACATCGACTCGCGTGCGCCCCTGCTGCGCGGCGGCATCGCGCACATGTACAACAACCACTACAAGCGGCTGAACGACTCCGGCATCAACTCCCGGGCCGGCGCCCGCGCCAAGGTGGACAACAACTACTTCGAGGACTCCAAGGACGTCCTCGGCACCTTCTACACCGACCAGGCCGGCTCCTGGCAGGTGAGCGGCAACGTCTTCGACAACGTCACCTGGTCCTCGCGCAGCGGCGACCACAACCCGGCCGGCCCGAACCCCACGTCGAACACGTCGGTGAGCATCCCGTACGGCTACACGCTCGACGGGGCGAACTGCGTGCCGAACGTGGTGGCGCAGACGGCGGGCGCCAACAAGGGCCTGAAGGTCTCGGACGGCAGCTGCACCCCGCAGAACCCCGGTCCGACCGACCCCGGTCCGACGGACCCGGGCCCGGACCCGACCGACCCCGGCCCGACCGACCCGCCCGCCGGCGCCAACCTCAGCCTCGGAGCGGGCGCCGACGGTTCCTCCAAGGCCTCCGGGACCAGCTACGGCAACGTCGTCGACGGCAACGCGAGCACGTACTGGTCGCCGTCCGGTGCGACCGGCTCGGTCTCGGTGAAGTGGGGCTCCGCCACCACGGTCTCCAAGGTGAACATCCGCCTGGCCTCCGGCTCCGGCGCCATCGGCGCGTACCGCCTCCTCAACCACGACACGGGCGCGGTCCTGGCCTCCGGCAGCGGAGCGGGGACGGTCGCCTTCTCCCCGGCCTCCCTGAGGAAGATCACCCTCGAGATCACCAGCGCCTCGGGCACCCCGCGCATCGCGGAGTTCGAGACGTACGCGAGCTGAACCGCCCCGGGACGCCCCGCCCCGTCGCGCTGCGTGAAGCGGCGCGACGGGGTACCCGGGAGGCATGTTCTTCTTCTTCAGCAACCGGGTCGGCTGCCTCGGCTCGTTGGCGATCAGTCTCGTGGCGACCCTGGTCCTGATCCTGGTCTTCGCCCTCTGACCCCGGCCGCCCCGCGCCGTCCGCACGCCCGGCATCGTCGGGTGCCGGCCCGAGCGCCCGCACCCGTGACACGCCGCGCCGGTCTCAGCCGGGCGGGCCGGAGCGGTTCCGGGCCTCGTCCTTGACGGAGCGGCCGGAGTCGCGGGCCTGCTCGGTGACCTGGCCCGCCTGGTCGCGCGCCTCGTCCTGGGTGGTGCGGGCCGCCTGCTGGGCGGTGTCCCTGACCTCCGCGGCGGCGCTCTGGGCGGCCTCCGCGGCACCCTCCTTCAGGTGCTGGGCCGACTCCGCGGCCGCCTCCTTCACCGGTTCCAGCGCCTCGGCGCCGCGCTCCATCAGCTCGGACGCCTTCTGCTGCTCCTTCTCGGAGGCGGGCACCAACGAGGCGGCCAGCAGGCCGAGACCGAAGGCGACCAGCCCGGCGGCCATCGGGTTGCCCTGCGTCTGGCGCCGGGCCATCTCGGGCGTCTGCTGGACGGCTTGTCCGGCCTGTTCGGCGACCTCGCGCGCCGTGCCGGCCGCGCGCTCGGTCCCTTCCTGCACGGCGCCGGCCGCCGTTCCCGCGGCCGACTGCACGGTGCCGGCCGCGGAGCCCGCCGCCGACTGCACCGAGCCGGCCGCCGACCGGGCGGTGCCGGCCGCGCCGTACGCCGCGTTCGAGGCCGTGCCCATGACGCGGTCCCGCATGCCCGTCACCGTACGGCGCACCCTCGCCTTGCGGCGCTGGGCCATGCGGCGCGGGCTGGCCCGGTCGGCGAGCCGGTCCACGTCCGCGGTCAGCTGGTTCCGCGTGGCCGCTATCTCGGCCCTCATTTGGTCGGGTGACGTGCCCATTCCGCGTCCTCCTTCAGCGTCTGGACGGTGTGCTCGGGCTTCGGCGAGACGGTTCGCATCTTCGCGCGGCCCTTCTGGTACAGCACGGCTGCGGCAACGGCCCACAGCGCGGTGACGATCAGCGCGGCCCAGCCCTCGTCCATCACGCCGGCCAGTCCGAACATGACCGCCAGCGACGCGAACAGCAGGACCATGTAGCCGGCGAAACCGGCGCCGCCGAGCATCCCGGCCGCCTTGCCGGCCTTGGCGCCCTCCTCCTTGAGCTCGGCCTTGGCCAGCTCCACCTCCTGGCGGAAGAGGAGCTGCAGGTCGGAGGTGATCTCGGACAGCAACTGCCCCGTGGACTCCTCCTGGACCTCCGGTTCGGCGGCGCGGGCCCGGGACAGGGGCGACATCGTGGCCATCTCACGCCTCCGGGAAGGTGCGGCCCGGGGCGCCGGCGGACGGCGTGCCCAGGCTCGGCGGGGCGGACGGCGCGGGAGGCGTCGTCCCGGCCGGCGGCGTCAGCTCGCCCTGGCCCGGCGCCGCGGCGACCTCGGCCCGGCCGTCGCCGTTCGCCTGCGACGCCGCCTGCGTCACCTTCGCCAGGCGTCCCACGGCCAGTCCGGCCAGCAGCGCGCCCCCGAGGAAGGCGCCGGGCCGCCGCCGGGCGAAGCTCTGCAGGTCGGCGACGATGCCCTCGACGCCCTGGCGCTCCAGGTAGTCGGCCGCCCGCTGGCCCTTGTCCCCCGCCCTCACCGCCAGGCTGCGGGCGGGGGAGTCGCTCTCGGCGTGCGCGGCCAGCTCGGTGAGGTCGGTCGCCCACTGCCGCAGCGTGCCGGCGGCCCGCCTGGTCTGCCCGTCCGCCTCCTCGACGGCGCGGGTGCGCAGGTCCTGGACGACCGTGCCGGCCTGCTCCCGTGCCTCTCCCACGACGGTACGGGCCTGTTCCGCCGCGGTCCCGGCGACCTGCCCGGCGGCCTGCTTGGCCTGTCCGGCCGTCGCGGAGGTCTCTGCCTTCACCTTCTCCCCGGTGCCGGCGGACCCGGTTCGTACGGACTCACTCATCGGCGTGTTCCCCTCATCGACTGTGTGCGTGCGGCCCGTGTCCCCGTGGGCCCGGTGTGGGCCGGAGGCCGTGCTCCGGGCCGCACACGTGGCCGTCCGTCGTGGTCCGGGTGGCCATTTAAGATGTTTTGACACATATCGAGGGGCTTTATGTCGCACTGTCCGCGCGGCCGCCGCGCGCCGTGAGGCGGCGGACGGAGGCACGCCCGCGCCGTGCGGACCCGGTGACGGCGGTCCTACCCCGCCGCCTGTCCCGCCGCCTGCTTCGACAGCAGCTTGTGCAGGGGCTCCGTCGCGCGGCGGCGGTACTCCTGGACCGCCCAGCCGTTGCCGTCGGGGTCCTCGAAGTGCATGAAGGTGGCGCCGTCGGAGTCGGCGTAGCGGACCGGTCCGGAGATCTCCAGGCCGCGGGCGGTCAGTTCGGCGTGGGCCTTCTCGATGTCGGCGACGCAGAGCTGGAGGCCCTGGTAGGCGCCGGGCGCCGGGGTGGGGCCGGGGGAGGTCTCCCAGAGGGTGTCGCCGAGGGCGATCGAGCACCCGGAGCCGGGCGGGGTCAGCTGGACGACGCGCATGCCCGGCATGACCTCCTGGTCGATGTCCACGTGGAAGCCGACCTTGTCCCGGTAGAAGTCCCGGGCCCGGTCGATGTCGCTCACCGGGAGCGGAATCACTTCGAGGGTCATGTCCATGAGAGCCTCCGGCTCCTTCGTCGGGTACCGCGTCGGGCGAACCGCCACCGGGTCCGGCGCAGCGGCTCTTCCCACCGAAACCGAAAACGGTGTGCGGCGCCACCGAGAACACCGCGGCGCGGCCCGGCCCGGTGCGGAAGCGCGGCGCCCCGGACGGCCGGGAGCGGGGTGACGTGCGGCCGGCAGGGCGCACCGCGGTTCCGCGGTCCTCCCGTCGGACCCCGCCCGGCCCCGGACCGCCGCGGGCCGCCCCGGGGCCGTGATCGCGTCCTCCGGCTAGGCTCAGGGCCGTACGACCCTGAACCGAGGCACGAGGGAGGCCGGGGATGACGTCGGCGCCGGGACGCAGGAGCAGTATCTTCACGCGGCTGCTGCGGCACGGCTTCACCGATCCGTCGGCCGCCGAACGCCTCCTCGACAGCCCCGGGCTGACGGCCGTACGCGACGACCCCGTGCTGCTCGACGCCCTCGGGCGGACCGCCGACCCCGACCTCGCGCTGCACGGGCTGGTGCGGCTGCTGGAGGCGCAGGAGACGGCCACCGCCCGCCGGGAGCTGCTGGACACCGTGATAGCGGCCAAGCCGCTGCGCGACCGGCTGCTCGGGGTGCTCGGCGCCTCCGAGGCGCTCGCCGAGCACCTCGCCCGGCACCCCCGCGACTGGCAGGCCCTCGTCACCTACGAGCCGCGCGACCTGCACCCCGGCGTGGAGGAGTTCGAACGCGGCCTCGCCGGCGTCACCGACCCGGTCGCCCTGCGCGTCGCCTACCGGCGCTGCCTGCTGTCCATCGCCGCCCGCGACGTCTGCGGCACCGTCGACGTCTCCGAGGCCGCCGCCGAACTCGCCGACCTCGCCACCGCCACCCTGCGCGCGGCCCTCGCCCTCGCCGCGGCCGACGCGCCCGAGGACGACGCGCTGTGCCGGCTCGCGGTGATCGCGATGGGCAAGTGCGGCGGCCACGAGCTGAACTACGTCTCCGACGTCGACGTCATCTTCGTCGCCGAGGCGGCCGGCGACGCCGACGAGGACAAGGCGCTGCGCGCCGCGACCCGGCTGGCCTCGCACATGATGCGGATCTGCTCGGAGACCACCGTCGAGGGCTCCATCTGGCCCGTGGACGCCAACCTGCGGCCGGAGGGCCGCAACGGACCGCTGGTGCGCACCCTCGCCTCCCACCTCGCCTACTACCAGCGCTGGGCCAAGACCTGGGAGTTCCAGGCGCTGCTCAAGGCCCGCCCCGTCGCCGGCGACCTCGCGCTCGGCGAGGAGTACACGGCCGCGCTCCGGCCGCTGGTCTGGCAGGCGGCCGAGCGGGAGAACTTCGTCGCCGACGTGCAGGAGATGCGCCGCCGGGTCGTGGCGAACATCCCCGTCGCCGAGGTCGACCGCCAGCTCAAGCTCGGCCCCGGCGGCCTGAGGGACGTCGAGTTCGCCGTGCAGCTCCTCCAGCTCGTGCACGGCCGCGCCGACGCCTCCCTGCGCAGCGGCACCACCCTCGACGCGCTCAAGGCCCTCGCCGCCGGCGGCTACGTCGGCCGCGCGGACGCCGCCCAGCTCGACGAGGCGTACCGCTTCCTGCGCTCCCTGGAGCACCGCATCCAGCTCCACCGGCTGCGCCGCACCCACCTCGTCCCCGAGGACGAGGCCGACCTGCGGCGCCTCGGCCGCTCCCTGGGCCTGCGCACCGACCCGGTGGCCTCCCTGACCCGCGAGTGGCGGCGGCACACCACCGTGGTGCGGCGGCTGCACGAGAAGCTGTTCTACCGGCCGCTGCTCGACGCCGTCGCCGCGCTCGCCCCCGGCGAGGCCCGGCTCAGCGCGGAGGCCGCCCGCGCCCGCATGGTCGCCCTCGGCTACGCCGACCCCGCCGCCGCGCTGCGCCACCTGGAGGCCCTCGCCTCCGGCGTCACCCGCAAGGCCGCCATCCAGCGCACCCTGCTGCCGGTGCTGCTCGGCTGGTTCGCGGACTCCGCCGACCCCGACGCCGGGCTGCTGAACTTCCGCAAGGTCTCCGACGCCCTCGGCAAGACCCCCTGGTACCTGCGGCTGCTGCGCGACGAGGGCGCCGCCGCGGAGAACCTCGCCCGGGTGCTGTCCGCCGGGCGGCTCGCCCCCGACCTGCTGATGCGCGCCCCCGAAGCGGTCGCGCTGCTCGGCGGCGGGGACGGCAGCGGCCTCACCCCCCGCTCCCGCGCCTCCCTGGAGCAGGAGATCCTCGCCGCGGTGCGCCGCGCCGACAACGCCGTCCAGGGCGTCACCGCCGCCCGCGGGGTGCGCCGCCGCGAGCTGTTCCGCACGGCCGCCGCCGACATCGTCGGCTCCTACGGCACCGAGTCCCAGCCCGCCGAGGCCGACCAGGGCGCCCTGGTGGACCTGGTGGGCGGCGCGGTGTCCGACCTGACCGCCGCCGCCCTCGCCGGCACGCTCCGCGCGGTGGTCCGCGAGGGCTGGGGGGACGCCCTCCCCACCCGGTTCGCGGTCATCGGCATGGGCCGCTTCGGCGGGCACGAGCTGGGCTACGGCTCCGACGCGGACGTCCTCTTCGTGCACGAACCGCGCGACGGCGTGGACGAGCGGGAGGCGTCCGAGGCCGCGAACAAGGTGGTCGCGGAGATGCGCAGGCTGCTCCAGGCGCCCAGCGCCGACCCGCCGCTGCTGATCGACGCCGACCTGCGCCCGGAGGGCAGGTCCGGCCCGATGGTGCGCACCCTCGCCTCCTACGCGGCGTACTACCGGCGCTGGGCGCTGGTGTGGGAGCGGCACGCGCTGCTGCGGGCGGAGCCCGTCGCCGGGGACGAGGACCTGGGCCGCCGCTTCGTGGAGCTGGCCGACCCGCTGCGGTACCCGGCCGGAGGGCTGGACGAGGACGCGGTCCGGGAGATCCGGCGGCTGAAGGCCCGTATGGAGTCCGAGCGGCTGCCGCGCGGCGCCGACCCCAAGCTGCACGCCAAGCTGGGCCCGGGCGGGCTGTCCGACGTGGAGTGGACCGTGCAGCTGCTGCAGTTGAGGCACGCCGCTCAGGTGCCGGGGCTGCGGACGACCCGCACCCGGGAGGCGCTGGCCGCCGCGCGCGAGGCCGGGCTGGTCTCCGAGGAGGACGCCTGCGTCCTCGACGAGGCGTGGGTGCTGGCCACCCGCGTCCGCAACGCGGTGATGCTGGTACGGGGCCGGGCGGGGGACACCTTCCCCACCGTGCCGCGCGAACTGGCCGCCGTCGGCCGCTACCTGGGCTACGGCCCCGGCCACGCCGGCGACATGCTCGACGCCTACCGCCGCACGGCCCGCCGCGCCCGGGGCGTGATGGAGGAGCTGTTCTACGGGGGGCTGTGAGCCCCCTCGCCGGGTGGGTCCCCGCGCGCTCCGGGGCGTCAGCCCTGTTTCCGCGGGGGCATGTGCTCCGGGGCCGCCGGCGTTTCCCGTCCCGTCCCGTCGCCCGGCAGCAGCCGGGGGAGGGCGGAGGGGCGGCGGCCGTACCAGGCGTGGGTGACGCCGTAGCCGACGGCGAGGCACAGGACGCCGCCGACCGCGTCCAGCCAGAAGTGGTTGGCGGTGGCGACGATGACCACCAGCGTGGCCACCGGGTAGAGGAGCCCCAGCACCCGCACCCACGGCACGGTGGCCAGCGCGAAGAGGGCGATGCCGCACCACAGCGACCAGCCGATGTGCATGGACGGCATCGCCGCGTACTGGTTGGAGACGTTCTTCAGGTCGCCGGAGGCCATCGAGCCCCAGGTCTGGTGGACCAGGACCGTGTCGATGAAGTCCGGGCCGTTCATCAGCCGCGGCGGGGCGAGCGGGAAGAGGTAGAAGCCGACCAGGGCGAAGCCCGTGGTGACGAACAGGACCAGCCGGGTCGCCGCGTACCGGCCGGGATGTCTGCGGTACAGCCACACCAGCACACCCAGCGTCACCGCGAAGTGCAGGGTGGCGTAGTAGTAGTTCATCCCGACGACGAGCCACGTCACCGAGTTCACCGCGTGGTTGACGGACAGCTCGAAGGCCGTTCCGAGCTGGCTCTCCAGCCGCCAGATCAGGTCGGCGTTGCGCAGCGCCTCGGCCCGCTGCTCCGGCACCGCGTTGCGCACGAGCGAGTACGTGGCGTAACTCACCGCGATGAGCAGGATCTCGAACCACAACCGGGGCCGGCGGGGAGCGCGGAGGCGGCGCAGACGGCCCGCCCCCGCCGTCTCCTCGACGGGGCTCGCTGCGGCCGCCCGACGGCCTTCCAGCGTGGTCACGGTCGAGTCACCCATGGGCACAGAGTCTGCCAGATAAGACCTCTTCGTCAGATCATCCCCCGGTCGGGTCCGGCCCGCACGTCCTGCCCCGGGAGGGGGCCTTCCGTCTCCTCCCCGGGCAGGGCGCGCCGGCGCCCGCCCTCCGCCCTAGGGACGATGGCGGTCCCCGGGCGCCGACGCCGTCGAACCGCGCACCACCAGCTCGGGCATGAACACGAACTCGCTGTGCGGCGCGGGCGTTCCGCCGATCTCCTCCAGCAGGGTGCGCACCGCCGCCTGCCCCATCGCCGGGACCGGCTTGCGGACCGTGGTCAGCGGCGGGTCGGTGAACGCGATCAGCGGCGAGTCGTCGAAGCCGACCACCGAGATGTCGCTCGGCACCTCGAGCCCGCGCTGCCGGGCCGCCCGGATCGCGCCCAGCGCCATCATGTCGCTCGCGCACACCACGGCCGTGCAGTCCCGGTCCATCAGCGCGCTGGCCGCGGCCTGTCCGCCCTCCAGCGTGTACAGCGAGTGCTGGATCAGCTCCGTCTCGACCGTCTCCGCGCTCAGCCCCGACTGTTCCTGCACGGCCCGGACGAAACCCTCAATCTTGCGCTGCACCGGCACGAACCGCTTCGGCCCGAGCGCCAGCCCGATCCGGGTGTGGCCGAGGGACGCGAGGTGGGTGACGGCCAGCGCCATCGCGGCCCGGTCGTCGGGGGAGATGAACGGCGCCTGCACCTTCGGCGAGAAACCGTCCACGAGCACGAACGGCACGCCCTGCGCCCGCAGCCGCTCGTAGCGCTGCATGTCGGCGGTGGTGTCGGCGTGCAGTCCGGAGACGTAGATGATGCCGGCGACCCCGCGGTCCACGAGCATCTCGGTCAGCTCGTCCTCGGTGGACCCGCCGGGGGTCTGGGTGGCGAGCACCGGGGTGTAGCCCTGCCGGGTCAGCGCCTGCCCGATCACCTGGGCCAGCGCCGGGAAGATCGGGTTCTCCAGCTCGGGCGTGATGAGCCCGACGAGACCCTCGCTGCGCTGCCGCAGCCGCACCGGGCGCTCGTAGCCCAGCACGTCCAGGGCGGCGAGCACGGACTGGCGGGTGGTGGCGGCGACGCCCGGCTTCCCGTTCAGGACCCGGCTGACGGTCGCCTCGCTCACCCCCGCCTGAGCAGCGATGTCAGCAAGCCGTGTGGTCACAGGACCGGACTGTATCTGCCGGTTGTCGCCCTGCGCACCGATCGGACGCCTGGTGCGCGCCGTGGGACGGCCCGTGGTGGGCTGCTGGCTCATCGCGATCCCTCAAGTCGTGGTCGGCGTCCGCTCCGCAACGGATGATTCCCCCGACGGCAACGGATGGCAAGTGCTTGCAGAGTCTTGCACAACTGCCCGAACCCCCGGCGTACGGGCGGAAAGCAGGGTTGCGCGACGGTCGAGAACGGGTCACGGCACCATAACTGTCGCGGGCTCTTGCAAAACTTTTCTGCAAGGTCTTTCGGAAATGTTCCGGCGCTGTTACGTTCACGTCGCCCGGCCGCCGCAACGGCGCAGTCGGCACCTCGCGGGACGGCAGACGGGGCCGTTCCCGCCTCACGGGCTTAACCCTCAAGGAGAACCTCATGCGGCGTGGCATAGCGGCCACCGCGCTGGTGGCGTCCCTCGCCCTCGCGGCGACGGCCTGCGGCGGCGACAGCGACAGCGGTGACAAGGCCGGCGGCCCGGTCACCATCACCTGGTGGGACACCTCCAACGCGACCAACGAGGCGCCGACCTACCAGGCCCTGGTCAAGGAGTTCGAGGCCGCCAACAAGGACATCAAGGTCAACTTCGTCAACGTCCCGTTCGACCAGGCGCAGAACAAGTTCGACACCGCCGCCGGTTCCAAGGGCGCCCCCGACGTGCTGCGCTCCGAGGTCGGCTGGACCCCCGCCTTCGCCAAGAAGGGCTTCTTCCTGCCCCTGGACGGCACCGAGGCCCTCGCCGAGCAGGACGAGTTCAAGCCCAACCTGCTCGAGCAGGCCAAGTACGAGGGCAAGACCTACGGCGTCCCGTTCACCACGGACACCCTCGCGTTCGTCTACAACAAGGAGCTCTTCGCCAAGGCCGGCGTCGAGGTCCCCAAGACCTGGGACGACCTGAAGAAGGCCGCCGCCACCATCAAGACGAAGACCGGCGTCGACGGCTACTGGGGCTCCACGGCCGGCTACTACGCCCAGCCGTTCCTGTACGGCGAGGGCACCGACACGGTCGACGTCGAGGCCAGGAAGATCACCGTCAAGTCCGCCGCGGCCGAGAAGGCCTACGGCACCTGGCTGAGCCTCTTCGAGGGCAAGGGCCTGCACAAGGCCGACGTGACCGCCGACGCCTACACCCACATCCAGGACGCGTTCGTCAACGGCAAGGTCGCCTCGATCATCCAGGGCCCGTGGGAGATCACCAACTTCTACAAGGGCTCCGCCTTCCAGGACAAGAACAACCTCGGCATCGCCACCGTCCCGGCCGGCTCCACCGGCAAGGCGGGCGCCCCCACCGGCGGTCACAACCTCTCCGTCTACGCCGGCTCCAGCAAGGAGAAGCAGGAGGCCGCGCTGAAGTTCGTGAAGTTCATGACCTCGGCCGGGGCGCAGGAGACCATCGCGCTGAAGAACTCCACGCTGCCGACGCGCGACGACGCCTACACCGCCAAGGTCAAGACCGACCCGGGCATCGCCGGCTACCAGACGGTCCTCTCGGCCGCCCAGCCGCGTCCGGCGCTGCCCGAGTACAGCTCCCTGTGGGGCCCGCTGGACGACGAACTGCCGCAGATCGCCAGCGGCAAGGAGTCCCTGGACAAGGGCCTGAGCGACGCGGAGGCCGCCATCACCAGGCTGGTGCCGGACTTCAGCAAGTAATGCCCGCGTGGCCGCCGGACCCGCTTCCAGGAGGGGAGGGCCCGGCGGCCGCCGGCCTGTGAGCCGTACTCCTTGATCATCCAGAAGGTGCCGAACCATGACAGTCGCCATCGACCGCGCGACCGGCAAGCGCCGCGGTGACCGCGCGCCCCGCCCCGGACCGGGCCAGCGCCTGAAGCAGTCCTACCAGAAGCACTGGTACGCCTACGCCATGATCGCGCCGGTGGCCGTCGTGCTCGGCGTCATCGTCCTGTACCCCCTGGGTTACGGCTTCTCCCTCACGCTCACCGACGCGGACAGCCTCAACTCGGCGCGCACCATCGGCGTCAACGAGATCGAGGCCACCTACCAGTTCATCGGCCTCGACAACTACGCCGAGATCCTGTGGGGCGAGACCGCCTACGACCGCTTCTGGTCGCACTTCATCTGGACGATCGTGTGGACGGCCGCCTGCGTCGCCCTCCACTACGGCATCGGCCTGGGCCTCGCGCTGCTGCTCAACCAGAAGCTGCGCGGCCGCACCCTCTACCGGCTGATCCTCATCCTGCCGTGGGCCGTGCCGACCTTCGTCACCGTCTTCGGCTGGCGCTTCATGCTCGCCGACGCCGGCATCATCAACTCCGGCCTCGACTTCCTCGGCCTGCCCACCCCGGCCTGGCTGGAGGACTCCTTCTGGCAGCGGTTCGCCGCCATCATGGTCAACACCTGGTGCGGTGTGCCGTTCATGATGGTCTCCCTGCTCGGCGGCCTGCAGTCCATCGACAGCACTCTCTACGAGGCCGCCGAGATGGACGGCGCGAGCGCCTGGCAGCGGTTCCGCCACGTCACCCTGCCCGGCCTGCGCTCGGTCAGCTCCACCGTGGTGCTGCTCGGCGTCATCTGGACGTTCAACCAGTTCGCGATCATCTTCCTGCTGTTCGGCAACACCGCCCCGGACGCGCAGATCCTCGTGACCTGGGCCTACCAGCTCGGCTTCGGGCAGCAGCCGCGCGAGTTCGCCGAGTCCGCGGCCTACGGCATGCTGCTGCTGGCCATCCTGATCGTCTTCACGTCCTTCTACCGCCGCTGGCTGAACCGCAACGACCAGCAGCTCGCGATCTGAGGCGGGAGTCTTCATGAGCACCTCGACCCTCCCCACCGCCGAGGCCGACCGGCCCGCCGGCGCGGTGCCCGCCGCGTCCCGCAAGGGCCGCCGGCGCGGTGAGGTCAGCCCCCTGGGCCGTCTCACCTCCCACGGCATCCTGATCGTGGCCAGCCTGATCGCGCTGTTCCCGGTCGCCTGGCTGGTGTTCCTGTCCCTCGGCCCCGACAAGGACGACTATCTGCGTCCCGGTGGGATCTGGGGCAAAATGACACTGGACAACTATTCGTTCGTGCTGCAGAACACGAACTTCTTCGACTGGCTGAAGAGCTCGCTGATCGTGTCGCTCGGCACGACGGTCATCGGCGTCCTGGTCGCCGCCACCACCGGTTACGCGGTCTCCCGCATGCGCTTCCCGGGCTACAGGAAGTTCATGTGGGTGCTGCTGGTCACCCAGATGTTCCCGGTGGCCGTGCTGATGGTGCCGATGTACCAGATCCTGTCGGACCTGCAGCTCATCGACAGCTACCTCGGCCTGATCCTCGTGTACTGCTCCACGGCGGTGCCGTACTGCGCCTGGCTGATGAAGGGCTATTTCGACACCATCCCGTTCGAGATCGACGAGGCGGGACGCGTCGACGGACTGACCCCGTTCGGCACGTTCGCGCGGCTGATCCTGCCGCTCGCCAAGCCGGGGCTCGCGGTCGCCGCGTTCTACAGCTTCATCACCGCGTTCGGCGAGGTCGCCTTCGCCACGACGTTCATGCTCGACGACAAGAAGTACACGCTGGCGGTGGGTCTGCAGAGTTTCGTGAGTGAGCACGACGCTCAGCGGAATCTGATGGCCGCGACGGCTGTGCTGATCGCGATACCTGTGTCCGCGTTCTTCTATCTCGTGCAGAAGAACCTCGTCGCCGGTCTTACGGCCGGTGGCACCAAGGGGTAAGTCCGGGGGACTTCTGCCGTCGGCCGGCTTCGCCTTCGTCGTGGCTGGTCGCGCCCATGCGGCGGAGCCGCACATCGGCAGAGTCCCGCGCCCCTGAGGGGCGTCTGCCCCTCCCCGGGTCCGAGGCGGCCGCGTGGCCATCCGACCCCGCTGTCATCGCGGCCGCCTCGTTTCGCCGCCCGCCCCCACTCGCTTCCCTGCCCGAACTCGTATCAAGGACGACATGAGCCAGCACTCCGCCGCCCCGGCCCCGACCCCCACGACCGACTCGGCCGTCGCCACCGTCGCGCGGCGCCGTGACTGGTGGCGGGACGCGGTGATCTACCAGGTGTATCCGCGCAGCTTCACCGACAGCAACGGCGACGGCATGGGCGACCTGGAAGGCATCCGCTCCCGTCTGCCGTACCTGCGCGATCTTGGTGTGGACGCCGTGTGGCTGAGCCCCTTCTACGCCTCCCCGCAGGCCGACGCCGGTTACGACGTCGCCGACTACCGCGCCGTCGACCCGATGTTCGGCACCTTGCTGGACGCGGACGCGCTGATCCGCGACGCCCACGCGCTGGGCCTGCGGATCATCGTCGACCTGGTGCCCAACCACTCCTCCGACCAGCACGAGTGGTTCAAGCGCGCCCTCGCCGAGGGCCCCGGCTCGCCGCTGCGCGAGCGCTACCACTTCCGCCCCGGCAAGGGCGAGAACGGCGAGCTCCCGCCCAACGACTGGGAGTCCATCTTCGGCGGCCCCGCCTGGACCCGGGTCACCGAGCCCGACGGCACGCCCGGCGAGTGGTACCTGCACCTCTTCGCGCCCGAGCAGCCCGACTTCAACTGGGAGCACCCGGCGGTCGGCGACGAGTTCCGCTCCATCCTGCGCTTCTGGCTGGACATGGGCGTGGACGGCTTCCGCATCGACGTCGCCCACGGCATGGTGAAGGCCGAGGGACTGCCCGACCTGGGGTCCCACGACGAGCTGCGGATGCTGGGCAACGATGTCACCCCGTTCTTCGACCAGGACGGCGTGCACGACATCTACCGGCAGTGGCGTCTGATCCTCGACGAGTACTCCGGTGAGAGGATCTTCGTCGCCGAGGCGTGGACGCCGACCGTGGAGCGCACCGCCAACTACGTCCGCCCGGACGAGCTGCACCAGGCGTTCAACTTCCAGTACCTGGCGAGCCACTGGGACGCGGCGGAGCTGCGCGAGGTCATCGACCGCACCCTGGACTCGATGCGCCCGGTCGGGGCCCCGGCCACCTGGGTGCTCTCCAACCACGACGTCACCCGGCACGCCACCCGCTTCGCCAACCCGCCCGGCCTCGGCACCCAGATCCGTGAGGCCGGCGACCGTGAGCTGGGCCTGCGCCGGGCCCGCGCGGCGACGCTGCTGATGCTGGCGCTGCCCGGCTCGGCCTACGTCTACCAGGGCGAGGAGCTGGGCCTGCCGGACGTGGTGGACCTGCCGGACGAGGTGCGCCAGGACCCGGCGTACTTCCGGGGCGCGGGTCAGGACGGCTACCGCGACGGCTGCCGGGTGCCGATCCCGTGGACCCGCGAGGGGTCGTCGTACGGCTTCGGCGACGGCGGCAGCTGGCTGCCGCAGCCGGAGGGCTGGGGCGAGCTGAGCGTCGAGGCGCAGACCGGCGTGCCCGGCTCCACCCTGGAGATGTACCGTTCGGCGCTGGCCGTGCGCCGGGAGCACGCGGACCTGGGCGCGGGCGACGCGGTGGAGTGGCTGGCCACGCCCGAGGGCGTGCTCGCCTTCCGGCGCGGGGACTTCGTGTGCGTCGCCAACACCACGGGTGAGCCGGTGACCGTGCCCGCGTACGGGCGGGTGCTGATCACCAGCGGCGAGGTGGAGGAGAAGGGCGGCGAGGCCGTCGTCGGGGCCGACACGACCGTGTGGTGGACGACGGCCTGACGGTCGTACGCCCCGCAACTTTTTTCCTTCAAGTTGGTACGGCCCGCTGCCCTTTCGGGTGGCGGGCCTCTAACATCTGCGTTGCCGCAAGGTTGCTGAACCTTTCTGCAAGAAGCTTCAGCCGGTCTTGCCGGTGTCCCCACCCCCTTCGATGAAGAAGGATCCCCACATGGCACGCAGAACCCTCGCCGGGATCGCCGCCCTCGCGGCCGCCTCGGTTGTCATGACCCCGACGGCGGCGGAGGCCTCCCCGCCCGGCTCCAAGGACGTCACGGCCGTCCTCTTCGAGTGGAACTTCGCCTCGGTCGCCCGTGAGTGCACCACCACCCTCGGCCCCGCCGGCTACGGCTACGTGCAGGTCTCCCCGCCCGCCGAGCACATACAGGGCTCCCAGTGGTGGACCTCGTACCAGCCGGTGAGCTACAAGATCGCCGGACGCCTCGGTGACCGCGCTGCCTTCAAGAACATGGTGGACACGTGTCACGCGGCCGGCGTGAAGGTCGTCGTCGACACCGTCATCAACCACATGTCCGCCGGCAACGGCACGGGCACCGGCGGCTCGTCGTACACGAAGTACGACTATCCGGGTCTGTACTCCTCCTACGACTTCGACAACTGCACCTCGGAGATCAACAACTACGGCGACCGCTGGAACGTCCAGAACTGCGAACTGGTCGGCCTCGCCGACCTTGACACCGGCGAGGAGTACGTCCGCAGGACCATCGCCGGGTACATGAACGACCTGCTCTCCCTCGGCGTGGACGGCTTCCGCGTCGACGCGGCCAAGCACATGCCGGCCGCCGACCTGGCGAACATCAAGTCCCGCCTGACCAACCCCTCCGCCTACTGGAAGCAGGAGGTCATCCACGGCGCCGGCGAGGCCGTCCAGCCCACCGAGTACACCGGCACCGGCGACGTCCAGGAGTTCCGCTACGCCTACGACCTCAAGCGGGTCTTCACCAACGAGAACCTCGCCTACCTGAAGAACTACGGCGAGGGCTGGGGCTACCTGAGGAGCGGCTCCGCCGGCGTCTTCGTCGACAACCACGACACCGAGCGCAACGGCTCCACGCTCAGCTACAAGGACAACGCCGCCTACACCCTGGCCAACGTCTTCATGCTGGCCTGGCCCTACGGCGCCCCGGACATCAACTCCGGCTACGAGTTCACGAACCACGACGCCGGACCGCCCAACGGCGGCCGGGTGGACGCCTGCTGGCAGAGCGGCTGGAAGTGCCAGCACAACTGGCCGGAGATCAAGTCGATGGTCGGCTTCCGCAACGCCACCCGCGGTCAGGCCGTCACCGACTGGTGGGACAACGGCAACGACGCCATCGCCTTCGGCCGGGGCAGCAAGGGCTTCGTGGCGATCAACCACGAGTCCGGCTCCCTGACCCGCACCTACCGGACCTCCCTCCCGGCGGGCACGTACTGCGACGTGCAGAGCGGCAAGCCGGTGACGGTGAACGGTTCGGGACAGCTCACCGCGACGCTGGGCGCCCGCACGGCCCTCGCCGTGTACGCGGGCAAGTCGTCCTGCTGAATCCCCGCCGGTCGCGCCGCCGTTCACGGCCGGTGGGGCGACCGGCATTCCCGTGCAATTCCTTTCCGGTGCTTTCACAGCCCTTGCTGTAAGGCTTTCAACGACGGTACGGTCACGCCGACGCTCCGGTGATGTGGCCGAAACAACCCCGCCGGGGCGTGGGGTCGGACCCAATGAGCCGTAAGCGCAAGGAGTTCACGCCTTGATACCCAGATGGCCCGCGCCCCCGGGGCGCCGCACCGCGAGAGGCCGCCGCGTCGCCGCCGTCACGGTGGCCGCGCTCGCCGCCGCGCTGGTGCAGCCGGTCGCCGCCCGAGCCGCCACCCCGCCCGCGCCCCCGTCGGACGCGAAGCTCGCCGCCTCCCCGGCGCGGCACGACCTGACGCGGGAACAGTTCTACTTCGTCCTGCCGGACCGTTTCGCCAACGGGGACACCAGGAACGACCGCGGCGGACTGACCGGTTCGCGCCTCACCCACGGGTACGACCCCACCGACAAGGGCTTCTACCAGGGCGGTGACCTCAAGGGCCTCACCCAGAAGCTCGACTACATCAAAGGGCTCGGCACCACCGCCATCTGGATGGCGCCGATCTTCAAGAACCAGCCCGTGCAGGGGACCGGCAAGGACGCCTCCGCCGGCTACCACGGGTACTGGATCACCGACTTCACCCAGGTCGACCCGCACTTCGGGACCAACGAGGACCTCGAGACCCTCATCGACAAGGCCCACGCCAAGGGCATGAAGGTCTTCTTCGACGTCATCACCAACCACACCGCCGACGTCATCGACTACGAGGAGAAGTCCTACGACTACCTCTCCAAGGGCGCCTTCCCGTACCTGACGAAGGACGGCGTGCCCTTCGACGACGCCGACTACGCGGACGGCGCGAAGAGGTTCCCGCGCGTGGACGCCGGCACCTTCCCGCGCACCCCCGTGGTGCCCGCCGCGAAGAAGCGGCTCAAGGTGCCGTCCTGGCTCAACGACCCGGCGATGTACCACAACCGCGGCGACTCCACCTTCGCCGGCGAGTCCTCCGAGTACGGCGACTTCTCCGGGCTCGACGACCTGTGGACCGAGCGTCCCGAGGTCGTCGACGGCATGGAGAAGATCTACCAGCGGTGGGTGAAGGACTTCGACATCGACGGCTTCCGGATCGACACCGTGAAGCACGTCAACATGGAGTTCTGGACCCAGTGGGCCACCGCCCTCGACGCCTACGCGGCGAAGCGCGGCCGGGACGACTTCTTCATGTTCGGCGAGGTGTACTCCTCCGACACGGACGTCACCGCCCCCTACGTCACGCAGGGCCGGCTCGACGCCACCCTCGACTTCCCCTTCCAGGAGGCGGCCCGCGCGTACGCCTCCCAGGGCGGCAGCGCCGAGAAGCTCGCCTCCGTCTTCGGTGACGACTACAAGTACACGACCGGCAGGGCCAACGCCTACGAGCAGGTCACCTTCCTCGGCAACCACGACATGGGCCGCATCGGCACATTCCTGAAGCAGGACAACCCGGACGCGTCCGACGCGGAACTGCTGAAGCGGGACATGCTCGCCAACGAGCTGATGTTCCTCAGCCGCGGCAACCCGGTCGTCTACTACGGCGACGAGCAGGGCTTCACCGGCGCCGGCGGCGACAAGGACGCCCGCCAGACCCTCTTCGCGTCCCGCACCGCCGACTACCTCGACGACGACCTGATCGGCACCGGCCGCACCCACGCCGAGGACGCCTACGACACCCGCTCCCCGCTCTACCGGCGGATCAGCGCCCTCGCCGAGCTCCGCAGGGCCCACCCCGCGCTGACCGACGGCATCCAGCAGGAGCGGTACGCCGACGACGGCCCCGGCGTCTACGCCTTCTCCCGCACCGCCACCGGCAAGGACACCACCGAGTACGTCGTCGCCTTCAACAACGCCGACGAGTCCAAGCAGGCCACCTTCGCGACCGGCTCCGCCCGGATGACCTTCAAGGGCATCCACGGCACCGACGCGACCGTGCGCAGCGACGCCGACCGGAAGATCACCGTCTCCGTCCCGGCCCGCTCGGCGATCGTCCTCAAGGCCGCCGCCCCGCCCGGCAAGCCCGGGGCGGAGCCCGCACTCACCCTGAAGGCCCCCGAGGCGGGCGCCACCGGCACCGTCGAGCTGAGCGCCGACGTCCAGGGGGGTCAGCTCAACCGGGTCGTCTTCGCCGCCCAGGCGGGCAACGGTGAGTGGCAGACGCTCGGCTCCGCCGACCACGCCCCCTACAAGGTCACCCACACCATCGGCGCGGACGTGCCCGCCGGCACCGCCCTGCGCTACAAGGCCGTCGTGATCGACTCGGCCGGCCGCACCGCGAGCGCCCTGGCCGCCTCCAGCACCGGCGCCCCGCCGGCCGAGGAGGAGCCCACCGCCGCCTCCCGTGACTACGCGATCGTCCACTACCAGCGCCCCGACGGCGACTACGACGACTGGAGCCTGTACGCCTGGGGCGACCTCGCCGACGGCGAGGCCACCGAATGGCCCACGGGGCACGCCTTCACCGGCCGCGACGCCTACGGCGCCTTCGCCTGGGTCAAGCTGAAGCCGGGCGCCTCCGACGTCGGCTTCCTGGTGGTCGACAAGGACGGCGACAAGGACGTCGCCACCGACCGCACCATCGACGTGACCCGCACCGGCGAGGTCTGGATCAAGCAGGGCGACGACACCGTCACCACCGAGCGGCCCGAGTACCCGGCGCAGGACACCACCAAGGCCGTCCTGCACTACCACCGCGCCGACGGGAACTACGAGGGCTGGGGGCTGCACACCTGGACCGGCGCCGCGAACCCCACCGACTGGTCGAAGCCCCTGGAACCGGTGAAGACTGATGCCTATGGCGCTGTCTTCGAGGTGCCGCTCGCCGAGGGTGCCACCAGTCTCAGCTACATCCTCCACAAGGGCGACGAGAAGGACCTCCCCTCCGACCAGTCGCTCGACCTCAAGGCGAACGGCCACGAGGTGTGGCTGGTGAGCGGGCAGGAGAAGTACCTGCTGCCGCAGCCCGCCGGGTCGGCAGCCGCCCTCGACCTGACCACCTCCAAGGCGGTCTGGATCGACCGCTCCACCCTCGTCTGGGACGGCTCCGCCGCGGCCGCCTCCACCCAGCTCCTCGCCTCCCGCACCGGCTCGGTCGCGGTCAGGGACGGAAAGCTGGACACCGGCGACGCCCGCTGGATCCGCCTGACGAAGTCGGCCCTCACCGACGCGCAGAAGGCGGAGTTCCCCCACCTGAAGGACGGCACCGCCTGGACCGTCGACCCGCGTGACCGCGACCGGGTCCGCGAGGCCCTGCGCGGCCAGGTCGTCGCCACCCAGCGGGCGGCTGGGGGTACCTCCCAGGCTTTCGGCACTGGGGGAGGCGCGGTCCTCGCCGCCACCGGCGTGCAGATCGCCGGCGTCCTCGACGACCTGTACGCGGCCGGCGCCACCAAGGCGCGGCTCGGCCCGGTGTTCCGCCACGGCCGGCCCACCCTGTCCGTGTGGGCGCCGACCGCGCGGAAGGTCGTCCTGGAGATCGGCGGCCGAACGGTCGCCATGCGCCGCGACGACGCCACCGGCGTCTGGTCCGTCACCGGCCCCGCCTCCTGGAAGGGCAAGGCGTACCGGTACGCGGTCACCGTGTGGGCGCCCGCCGCGGGCGAGGTCGTCACCAACAAGGTCACCGACCCCTACGCGACGGCCCTCACCACCGACTCCGAGCGCAGCCTCGTCGTCGACCTCGCCGACCGGTCCCTGAAGCCGCGCGGCTGGGAGAGCTACACCAAGCCGAAGGCCGTGCCGCTGAAGGACGCGCAGATCCAGGAGCTGCACATCCGCGACTTCTCCGTCGAGGACCGCACGGCGCGGCACCCGGGCACCTACCTGGCCTTCACCGACAAGGACAGCGACGGCAGCAGGCACCTGCGCGAGCTGGCGCAGGCCGGCACCTCGTACGTGCACCTGCTGCCCGCGTTCGACATCGCCACCATCCCCGAGCGGAAGTCGGACCAGGCGACCGTCGACTGCGACCTCGCCTCCTACCCGGCCGACTCCGGGAAGCAGCAGGAGTGCGTCGCCAAGGCCGCCGCGAAGGACGCCTACAACTGGGGCTACGACCCGTACCACTACACGGTCCCCGAGGGCTCCTACGCCACCGACCCGGACGGCACCGCCCGCACGGCCGAGTTCCGCGAGATGGTCAAGGCGCTCAACGAGGACGGCCTGCGCGTGGTGATGGACGTGGTCTACAACCACACCGCCGCCCACGGTCAGGCGAAGACCTCCGTGCTCGACCGGATCGTCCCCGGCTACTACCAGCGACTCCTCGCCGACGGCTCCGTCGCCGACAGCACCTGCTGCTCCAACACGGCGCCCGAGAACGCCATGATGGGCAAGCTGGTCGTCGACTCGGTCGTCACCTGGGCCAAGGAGTACAAGGTCGACGGCTTCCGCTTCGACCTCATGGGCCACCACCCGAAGGCCAACATCCTCGCCGTCCGCAAGGCCCTCGACGCCCTCACCCTGACGAAGGACGGCGTCGACGGCAAGAAGATCATCCTGTACGGCGAGGGCTGGAACTTCGGCGAGATCGCCGACGACGCCCGCTTCGAGCAGGCCACGCAGCAGAACATGGCCGGCACCGGCATCGCCACCTTCTCCGACCGGGCCCGCGACGCCGTGCGCGGCGGCGGCCCCTTCGACGAGGACCCCGGCGTGCAGGGCTTCGCCTCCGGTCTCTACACCGACCCCAACTCCTCGGCGGCCAACGGCACCCCGGCCGAGCAGAAGGCCCGGCTGCTGCACTACCAGGACCTGATCAAGGTGGGTCTGAGCGGCAACCTCGCCGACTACACGTTCACCGACACCAGCGGCAAGCGGGTCAAGGGCTCCCAGGTCGACTACAACGGCGCCCCCGCCGGCTACGCGGCCGCCCCCGGCGACGCCCTCGCCTACGCGGACGCGCACGACAACGAGACGCTGTTCGACGCGCTCGCCTTCAAGCTGCCGAAGGACACCCCGGCCGCGGACCGGGCCCGCATGCAGGTCCTCGCCATGGCCACCGCCGCCCTCTCCCAGGGGCCGGCGCTCTCCCAGGCGGGCACCGACCTGCTGCGCTCCAAGTCCCTGGACCGCAACTCCTACGACAGCGGCGACTGGTTCAACGCCATCCACTGGAACTGCGCGGACGGCAACGGCATGGGCCGCGGTCTGCCGCCGGCCGCCGACAACCAGGACAAGTGGCCGTACGCCGAGCCGCTGCTCGGCTCGGTCACGGTGGGCTGCCCGCAGATCGAGGGCGCCTCGGCCGCCTACCGGGACCTGCTGCGGATCCGTACGACGGAGAAGGCGTTCTCCCTCGGCACGGCGGAGCAGGTGCAGTCCCGGCTGTCGTTCCCGCTGTCCGGCGAGGACGAGACGCCCGGCGTGATCACCATGAGGCTGGGCGACCTGGTCGTGGTCTTCAACGCCACGCCCGAGTGGCAGCAGCAGCGCGTCGCCGCGCTCGCCGGGACCGGACACCGCCTGCACCCGGTGCAGGCCAAGGGCGGGGACGCGGTCGTGAAGACCTCGTCGTACGCCGAGGCGACCGGCACGTTCACCGTGCCGGCCCGCACGGTCGCGGTGTTCACCGCCGGATGACCGGCTGCGGCTAGGGTGGGCCCTCCTGACCTGCACCAGGAGGGCCCATGCCGCAGATCACCGTCGACTACTCGGACAACCTGGCGGACGGTTTCGACCGGCCCGCCTTCGCGCGGGACCTGCACTCCGCCGTGGTGGAGATCGCGGCGGCGAAACCGCCCGCGTGCAAGACGCGGTTCCGGCGCACCGAGGACCCGGTGGTCGGACCCGACGCCGAGGGGCACGCGCTGGTCCACGTCCACATCGCCCTGCTGGCCGGCCGGACCGACGAGACCAAGGCCCGGCTCACCGAGACGGTCCTGGAGCTGCTGCGGCAGTACGTCAGGCCGGCCGGGGGACAGACGCTGCACGCCTCCGCCGAGGTCCGCGACCTCGACCCGTCCTACCGGAAGTACGAGGGGGAGTAGCGGGCGGTCACGACAGGCCGTCGCGGTACAGCCACGCCGGCCGCACCGGGACGCCGTCCTCGGCGACCTCCGTGCCCGGCGCCGGCGGAGGCTTCCGCGGTGGTTCCTCCCGCGCCGGCTCGGGCGGCCCGGGAGGTGCGGGGTCCTCCTCGGCCGCCGGCCCCGGCTCGTGCGGTGCGGCGGAGTCCTCCGGCAGCTCCGCCGCCGTGAACCGGGCGGCGAACGACTGCCACGCCCTGTCCACCTCCAGCGGGAACCCGTCGCCGGTGCGCAGCAGACGGCGGCGCTCCGGGCTCAGGGGGCGCGTGGGGGAGCGGACGCGGGCGCGCCGTTCCGGCTCCGCCGGCGCCTCCTCCCGCGATCCGGTGACGTGCGCGACGACGTGCGTCTCGACGTGCTCGCGCCGGCCCGTGCCGACGGCCGTCTCGACGACCAGCCCCCACGCGCGTCCGGGTTCACTCCTCGGCCAGCGAGATCATCCGGGCGGCCAGGTCCGTGAACGGGCCCTCGCCCGGCTCCTGTTTGACCAGTCCCCGCAGCAGCGTGGCGAGTTCCTCGTCCCGGGCGGCGGCGACCGCGGCCAGCGCCGCGAAGTCCTGCACCAGCTTGGTCTCCAGCTCCTCGCGCGGTACCCGCCGCCCGTCCAGCCAGATCAGCGCCGTCGACTCCACGAGCGAGATCCAGGAGCGCACCACCAGCTCCAGCCGCGCCGGCGCCGGACCCACCACGCCCATGTGCGCCAGCATCTGCTCGTACGCGGCCTGCCGCACCGAGTCGACCAGCGCGTTGGTGGTGGAGGAGCCCACGGCGGGGCCGCCGCGCATCAGGGCGGAGAAGCCGGGGCCGTGCTCCTCCACGAAGTCGAAGAAGCGCGCCATCACCCGCCGCAGGCGCGAGCCCAGCGGACCCTCGTGCGGCTCGGCGAACCGGGACGACAGGTCCTCCGCGGCACGCCTCAACGCGGCTTCGTACAGGCTGAGTTTGCCGGGGAAGTAGTGGTAGACGAGCGGGCGCGAGATGCCCGCCCGGGACGCTATCTCGTCGATCGAGACCTGGTCCGGGGAACGTTTGCTGAACAGTTCGAGAGCCACGCCGATCAACTGCTGCCGGCGCTCCTCGACTCCCATCCTCCGACGCACCCCGGTACCCATGCGAACACCTTACCGATCGGTTCCGGCCTCCCACGGGCCGGAGCGGGCACCGGTGTTCCCCCGGTTCACCGCAACCCGCCGACCGACCCCCCGTCCTCCAGTGCGCCCTTGAGGTCGGCCCGCGCGCCCTTCGCCGCGCGCACCGACAGCATCCGGTCCCGCGCCCTCCCCCCGATGCCGCCCGTGGCCTCCACGGACGTCACCCCGTCGCTGCCGGCCGCGAGCAGGTACCAGGTGCCGCCGGCGGACTTCCACAGCACCCCGGCGAGCACGTCCGGCCGCCGCTCCCCGCACGCCGGCACGTCCTCGGCGCGCGCCGCCACCGCCCCGTACCGCGCGCCCGGCGAGTGGAACTGCGCCAGCACCCGCGCCCCGGTGCCCCGCCAGGTCTCCCCACGGGTGCACAGCCACTCCGCCCGGCCGTCGCCGCCGGGCAGCGGCTGCTCCGCGTACGCCCAGGCGTTGACGCCGCGGACGCCCGCCGACCGCATCGCGGCCAGCGAGCAGGCGTACGGCGCCCAGGTGCGGAGCCCCTTCGCCCCGGACACGTCCTCCGCCTCACCCGGACGCCCGGTGGTCAGCCGCGCCGGGACCAGCTCGCCCAGGTCCGTCAGCAGCCGGGTGCCGGTGCCGTCGGTCAGCTCCAGCGCGTTCCACGCCGTGCACGGCTCCCGACCCTGGCCGGAGACGAACGGCCCGGTCACCCCGTCCTCCAGGGCGAGGTCCCTGGGGTCCGACCCCGGCGCGCGCAGATCCCGTTCGCCCGCCTCGCGCACCCACGGGGCCACCAGGAAGCGGACGTTGCCGTCCGAGCGGCTCAGCACCACCGCGCTCGCCCCGGCCCGCCCGGCTCCGTCGACCCGCGCCAGGTCCAGGGCCGCGCCCCGCTCCCCCTCCTCCGGCTCGGCGTACCGGGCGAGACGCCAGCCGTCGTAGAGGACCACCACGCGAGCGGCGTCCACCGTGCCCGCGTACAGCAGTTGGGGCGGTCCGGCGGGCCCGCCGGACGGGGTGCCCGGGGTCGCCGACGCCTTGACGCCCTCGCCCGGCCGGGCCCAGACGGCGAGTGCGCGGCGCAGCAGCGCGCGGTCGCCGGCGAGGGCGCCGCGCGCCGGCCACACCGAGAAGTCGGTGCGCGCCGACGTCCTCCACGCCGTGGCGGGCACCCGGGTCAGCCGCGTGGGGTCGAGGGCGGCCTGCGCGGCCGGGTTCCGCGCGTACGGGGGAGCGGCCGGGCCGTCGGCGCCCCAGCCGTCCCCGGGCAGCGACAGCAGCGCCCCGCACACCGCCAGCGCCGCCGCCCCGACCAGCGCGGCTTGCAGATGCCGGCGGCGGCGCAGCAGGTCCGTCGGCCGGGCCTGCAGCGAACAGGGGTCGAACTCGGAGGAGTCGAGCAGCCGGTACGGGTCCGGGATGCCGTCGGCTTCCGCCAGCGCGGCGTCCGGGTCCGCGACGCCCGCGGCGGCCAGCACCCGGCGCACGCCACAGTCCGGCAGCCCCTCCCACCCGCGCAGGGTGTGCGCGGCGCGGGCCGCGGCGGACAGCGCCGACAGCCGCTGGTCCAGGGCGAGTTCGTCGGCGCCGCCCGGCCGCGGGAACACCTTCAGGCCCCACACCTGGGGCAGCAGCGGCGGCAGCTGGGCCCGCTTCGGCAGGCCCCGGCGGCGCAGCGGCAGGCCCGCCTCCAGCGCCGAGCGCACCACCTGGAGCCGGACCAGCGCGTAACCGGGGTCGCCGTCCCGGCCGGAGCTCTGGACGGGGATCAGCGGCGCGTCGGCCCGGCCCCGGGGCAGCGCCCGCTGGACCAGGGCGTGCGCGGTGAGCACCCGCCGGGTGCGGCCCATGCGGGACGGCAGCACCAGGTAGGCCAGCCGGACGAGCCGTGGATAGTGCTCGACGAGCGCGGCCTCGGCCTGTTCGACGTCCACGGCCGGCCCGGCCGTGGCGGAGGACGCGGGGGACTGGGCGGCGACATCCTGTGACTGCACGTTCAGCAGAACGAGCGCATCCGTGGATGGTCACCTGACCGCCGCGCCCTTCCGGTCACCGGACCGGCCGGCGGGGCGATTGAGCGCCGGGCGCGCCGCAGCCGTATCGAATGCCGAGGGCTCCGCCCGGGGCTCTCCGTGCGGCGTGCCGCCGCGCACGATGTCGCCGTTAAGACCGGAGGAACACATGAGGGTGACCCGACCGAAGCTCGCGCTGACCTGCGCGGTTGCGGCCCTGGCGCTGGCGGGCTGCGGGTCCGGCGGCGCCGGGGAGGAGCGGGTGCCGCCCACCGTCACCGGCAGCCTGGAGAAGCTGGCCGCCGAGGTGAAGTGCGACCCCGACATGCAGACCGACGCCGACACCATCCGGCAGGCGCTGTGCGGGAAGGGCGACGGGAAGTACGTCCTCGCCACGTTCGCCACCGACCGCGGCCAGCGCGAGTGGCTCGACACGGCCAAGGACTACGGCGGTTACTACCTCGTCGGCCGCAAGTGGGTCGCCGTCGGCGAGGAGAGGACGGTCGAGGCGCTGCAGGCCAGCCTCGGCGGCGACCTGGAGGAGGGCTCCGAGCACATGAACCCCGGCGGCAGCCACAACAAGGGCGGCCACCACGGCTGAGCGCCTTCCGGCAGCCCGGCACAGCGGAGGGCCGGCGGTGGGAACTCCCGCCGCCGGCCTTCTCCCTTCCCCTCAGGTCCCCTGTCAGCGGGCCCTGCCGCCTACTGGCAGTCGCGGCCGCTGTTGATGCACTCGACCATCTCGTTCATCAGGTCCTCGTCGAAGAAGTTGATGAAGTCGTTGTGGTCGGTGACCGGCTTGTGCAGCTGCTCCGGGAAGGTGTCCACCGCGTACGGGTTCACCAGCTGCCCGTCGTCGATCCGCGGGGCCGGGATGTTGTCGTACACCAGGCGGACCTGGAGCTGCGGGATGGCCTGGAAGCCGTCCGGGCAGGTGCCGTCCGCCGCGACGAAGGCGACGTGCGTGCGGTGGTTGGCGCTGTCGGTGTTCTGGCCGTCCCAGCAGCTCTGGAAGCTGGACGTGCGGACCACGCCGCTGCCCTCGGGGCAGATCGGGTACTTGTCCGTCACCTGACGGTCCTCGAAGCCGGTGCAGCTCCACGCGGTGTTGGCGTTGCCCAGGCCGTTGGTGAAGGCCTTGGCGTCACCGGTGATGATGCGCAGCGCCCGCGGCATGGCGACGACGTCGCCGGTGCGGTTGCCGACGAACGTCAGGTTCACCTCGGTGGGCGCGACGATCTTGCCGACGTTGCCGTCCTGACCGCCGCCCGGCTGGTCCTGGTCGATGTCCTGCGTGCCGTCCTGGATCCGCAGCACCGGCCAGAAGTACGACGACCGGTCGCCCTGGTTCTGGCAGGTGGTCTCGCCGTTGGCCAGGTCCTCGTCGCTCGCGAAGGCCGTGTTGGCCTGGTTGCCGACGTAGTCGTGCTGGTGCTGGGCGCCGTTGCTGACGCCGGGGGCGACGATCACGTTGTCCGAGTTGCGCAGCTCGTTCTCGTTGGTGCCGCACGCGGTGGTGAAGCTGCCGGTGGAGCCGGTGTCGCCGTTCGCGGGCAGGCCGTTGGGCAGGTTGCGGGAGCCCGGCTGGACGTCCTCGATGCGGATGAAGTCCTCCGCCGCGGGGCCGTTCCCGGCCTGCCCGCCGTTGCCCTGGCCGCCGTCCTGGCCCCCGCCGTTCTGGCCGCCGTCGCCGTTGCCGGGCTGCTCCGCGGGCACACCCTGGCAGCGGGCGAACCGGCCGAGGCCGCGCTTCTGGCCGCCGGCCCGTTCGATGGTGAGGTCGATGCGGTCCAGGGTGGCCGCGCGCTTGGCCTTCAGCGGGCCGAGGACGGCGTTCTCGACGTAGTTCGCGTCACCCGCCTGCGCCTGTCGCGTCTCGGCGAGGCGCGTGTACGCGTCGGTGATCTGGCGGTCGAGCCGCGCCAGTTCCCGTGCGACGCCCCAGCGCGCCTTGCGGGGCACCTTGGTCAGCTTCTGCCCGACGTCCGGACAGTTGATCGTGGCGACCCGGGCCTGCCCCGACTTCGTCGCGTTGTGGCGCCCCCCGTTCTCCTCGTGCGCGGAGGCGTGGAAGTTGGCCCAGACCAGGCCGCCCCCACCGACCGCCAGGGCCGCCGCCCCGGCTATCACCTTGGTGGCCAGCGGTGTACGGCGTTTTCTCGTGTTGCGTCCCATGGAACTCCTCTGACTTCCTTGCGGGGCATCCCTGTGCGGGGCATCGAGGCGCCCGTGAGGGGAAGCGGCGCCCATGAGTACGCAGACCGCCCCACGGGTGTTCACCCGGCACGGGAATCGATGAGAAGCCGGTGCGGTTCCGTTGGTTCCAACGGCTCTCACGGAGCTGGGAGTTGCCGGTCGCCCACCCGGGGTGCAGCCGAGTGTGCCGGTGTCACCGGCCGGGGCCGGAGGACGCCGGCACGCGGCGGTGGGCGGCGGAGGCGCCCACGGCGTCCCGCCGGGTCCCGGCCGGCACCCGCGTCCGCTCGGCCGGCTCACCCGCGCCGCCCCCCAGCACGGCCCGGGTGAGCAGGAAGTGCCCGCGCAGCAGGCGCACGGCGGTGACGTGCCCGACCAGCAGCAGCGCCAGTCCCAGCGCACCGGCGGCCAGCGCGGTCGCCTGCCCGGACACCGGCACGAAGCCGTACCAGTACGGGTCCGGCAGCACCCGCCACAGCCCCGCCGCCAGCGCGATCCCCTCCAGCGAGCAGGCGAGCAGGGCGAACGGCAGCAGCGCGGTGACGAAGCCGGCCGTCATGTCGGCCGGCAGCCACAGCAGGTCCCGCCGGGTCGCCGGGTCGCCCAGCATGCCGCACGTCCGCCCCCACGGATGCGCGTCCCTCGGCAACGGCCGGTACGCGCGCGGGATCCGCACCCCGCCCCACTCGGCCGCCAGCACCCGCCGCCGGTCCGCGAACGCCCGCACGCCCCGCAGCACGTACGGCGTGGTGACGATGCCGACCCCGACCGGGATCAGCGCGATCGACACCACGGCCGTCACGAGACACACCACCGACCCCGGCAGCGACACCAGCGCCAGCGCGAGCCCGCGTACCGCCGCGAGCGGGGCGCCCCGCGCCGCGCTCACCCCGCCGTGTCCGTTCGTCCCCGTCGTCATGGGCCCAGTCTCACCGTCCGCGGCCGGCGGCACACCGGGCCCGGCCCCCGCCCTGGGGGTGGGGCTGCCTACACCCCCCGGGCCGCCAGCACCTTCGCCTCGACCTCCGGGTCCAGCCCCTTGACCGTACGGTCCGGGCGCTGCGGCGCCGTGCCGCCGATGTCCCGCAGCCAGGCCCAGGTGTCCGCGACGGTCTCCCCGACCGGGCGGCAGCGCAGTCCGGTCGCCACCGCCCGGGAGACGTCCGCCGAGTGCAGGGCGTCGTGCAGGTCGCTGTGCGGCGGCACCCACACCGGGAGCTGGGTCCACGGCTCCACCCCGGCGTCGAGGATCACCTCGGGCTCCGTCCACCGCAGCTCGGCCGACCCCCCGGTCACCCGCGCACAGGCCTCCAGCAACTCGCCCATGGTGGTGTGCCCCTGCGGCGAGATCAGGTTGTACGGCCCGCTCAGTTCCTGTTCCGCCGCCCCGAGGATCCACTCCGCGAGGTCGCGGGCGTCGACGTACTGCAACGGCAGGTCCCGCGGGCCGGGGGCGAGCACCGGGCCGCCGCGCGCCGCGCGGTTCAGCCACCAGGGCAGCCGCCCGACGTTCTCGTACGGCCCGAGCAGCAGCCCGGCCCGCACCAGCACCGACCGGTCCGCGCCGAAGGCGTCCACCGCGGCCAGCTCCCCGCCCCGCTTGTCCCGCGCGTAGTCCGTCACGCCGGCGTCCGGGGAGGCGCCCTCCACCACGGGCGCGTCCTCCCCGTACCCGGCGGGCGGCGCCCAGGTGTACACCGAGCAGCTCGACACGTACACGTACCGCCCGGCCCGGTCCCGCAGCAGCCGCGCCGCGTCCCGCACCGCGCGCGGGGCGGACGACCAGGTGTCGACGACGACGTCCCACCTGCCCGGGTCCTCGTCGAGCGCCGCCAGCCCGTCCACCGCGGTCCGGTCGCCCCGCAGCGCGCGGGCGCCCTGCGGCGCCGCGTGCCGTCCCCGGTGGAAGACGGTCACCTCCCAGCCCCGCCCGAGGGCCGCCTCGACGACGGCCCGGCCCGCGAACTCCGTACCACCCAGCACCAGAAGTCTCATACCGGCGACTCTGCCCCGCCGGGCGGCACGGGGGAACGGGAATCTGCCGTCGGCAGAGAGGCCCGCGCGCTCAGCGCCGTACCGGCGGCACGTACGCGTGGCCGGCCCGGCGCACGGTGCGGACGGCGTCACCGGACTCCGGGCCGGGCTTGCGGCGCGGGTCAGACCTGGCCGGCCTTCTCCAGCGCGGTGCAGCAGGTGTCGACCAGCAGACGGGTCACCACGTACGGGTCGACGTTGGCGTTGGGGCGGCGGTCCTCGATGTAGCCCTTGCCGTCCTTCTCGACCTGCCACGGGATGCGCACCGAGGCGCCGCGGTCCGAGACGCCGTAGGAGTACTCGTTCCACGGGGCGGTCTCGTGCAGGCCGGTGAGGCGGTCGTCGATGCCTGCGCCGTAGTTCTTGACGTGGTCCAGCGGCTTGGAGCCCTCCCCGAGCGACTCGCACGCGGTGATGATCGCGTCGTAGGACTCGCGCATCGCCTTGGTGGAGAAGTTGGTGTGCGCGCCCGCGCCGTTCCAGTCGCCCTTGACCGGCTTGGGGTCGAGGGTGGCGGCGATGCCGAAGTCCTCCGCGGTGCGGTAGAGCAGCCAGCGGGCCACCCACAGCTGGTCGGCGACCTCCAGCGGGGCCAGCGGGCCGACCTGGAACTCCCACTGGCCGGGCATGACCTCGGCGTTGATGCCGGAGATGCCCAGACCCGCCCGCAGGCAGTTGTCCAGGTGCGCCTCGACGACGTCACGGCCGAAGATCTCGTCGGAGCCGACACCGCAGTAGTAGCCGCCCTGCGGGGCGGGGAAGCCGCCCTTGGGGAAGCCCAGCGGGTAGGCGTCCTTGAAGAAGGTGTACTCCTGCTCGATGCCGAAGACCGGCTCCTGCGCCGCGAACCTCTCGGCGACCTCGGCCAGCGCCGCGCGGGTGTTCGACTCGTGCGGCGTCATGTCGGTGTTCAGCACCTCGCACAGCACCAGGACGTCGTCGCCGCCGCGGATCGGGTCCGGGCAGACGAAGACCGGCTTGAGCACGCGGTCGGAGGCGTGGCCCTTGGCCTGGTTGGTGGAGGACCCGTCGAAGCCCCAGAGCGGCAGGCCGGCGCCCTTCGCGTCGTCGCCCAGGATCTTCGTCTTGGACCGCAGCTTGGCGGTCGGTTCGGTGCCGTCGATCCAGATGTACTCGGCCTTGAAGCTCACGGTCCACATCCTTCGGGGTGGGTCTGGGCGCTCGGTGCGGATGCTGCGGCGCTGCGGCACTGGGACGCCGCCGTCGATGCACCGCAGCGTGTCAACGGGCGATTTCCCGTCCGTTGCCCCTGTGTGAACCCCGTGTTACCGGACGTCCGGGCGCCCGGCCCCACTCCGTGAGGGGGCGGGGAGGGGGCCGGGTGTATGCGAGGGGACGTGACAAAGCCCCTGGTGCGTCACGCGGGCGGGCCCGCCCGGGCATGCCGGACCTCACCCCGCGTGCGTGGGACCTCACCCCACCTTCTCGACCAGGGCCCGGCGGACCAGGAACCTGCCCGGCTCGCGGACCTGCTCGAAGGCCGCGTCGTTCAGCAGCACGCAGCTGCCCGACACCGAGGTGACCTCCACCGTCGTGGACTTGCCGTTGTCCAGGTTCGTCACCCGCAGCCTGGTGCCGGCCGGGAACTGGTTGCTGGACGCGGCCGGGGCGCCGGGTTCGCCGGACAGGGTGACGGTCGAGCCGTTGCACACCTGCTCACCGGCGGCGGCCCCGCCGCCGCCCTGCCCCGCCTGCCCGTCCTGGCCCGCCTGCCCGTCCTGGCCGCCCGCGGCGGGCTGCGACGGGGCGGGCCGCTCCGGCTGCGCCGGCCGGGAGCCCTGAGCCGACTCCCCCACCGTGCACCCGGAGGCCTCCTGCTGCACCTTGATCTGCGCGATGACCGCCTCGCGGTTGGCGATCCGCGCCTCGGACTGGGCGTCGGGGTCGGCCCGCTGGCCCGCGATGAACCGCTCGTTGTTGCCGAGCGCGGTGGCCAGCCCCTGGCAGACCGTCGAGTCCGCCGCGGACTTGGTGGTGGCCGACGGCGGGGCGGCGTTGGACGTGGCCGCCATGACGAAGGCGCCGCCGCCCGCCACCGTGGCCGCGCTCAGCAGCAACGCGAGCTTCTTCTTCGGGCCGGGACTTCTCCTGCGCGACATGCGCGCCTCCAATGGATCGGGGAGCGTACGCCGCTATGTACGAGATACCGAACGCAAGTGCTCAGCGGCCGGCCCAAGTCGCCGAAGTGGCCTGCGTCACAGAGGTGTCGAGCTGGGGCGCCCTCGGCGGGACAGGGCGTCCCGCACGGCGTCCTCCGTGCGGGCCACCACCGCCGTCCCGTCGTCCGCGGTGATGACGGGACGCTGGATCAGCTTCGGGTGCGCGGCCAGCGCCGCGATCCAGCGGTCCCGCGCGCCGGCGTCCCGCGGCCACTCCCCGAGCCCCAGCTCCCCGGCCGCCGCCTCCTGTGTCCGGGTGATGTCCCACGGCTCCAGTCCGAGCCGCTCCAGCACCTCCCGGATCTCGTCCTCGTCCGGCACGTCCTCCAGGTAACGGCGGACGGTGTACTCCGCCCCCTCCGCGTCGAGCAGGCTGATCGCGCTGCGGCACTTGGAACAGGCCGGGTTGATCCAGATCTCCATGCCGGACACGGTACGCCCGGACCCCGTCTGTTCGAATTTCCGACCCGCCCGCGCGCCCCTCGCGCACCACCCGTACCGATCCCTCAAAACCCATTCTCACCTGGGCATTTGATGGCCGAAGCGAGCCTGTCGATTGTCGGTGGCAGCCCGTAGGATGGAGGTAGTGTTCGAGGGAGTTGCCGGGGTCGCCGTGGACCCCGGAGGACGGCCCCGACCGCGACAGGAGGATGCCCGTGCCCGCTGCCGCACTCAAGCCGAAGCCCCTGCCCACCCAGTCCACCGCGAAGCGACCCGTGCCGCTCGAACTGCCCTGCGCCCCGGTGGAGAAGCGCCCGCTGCCGCCGGGCCGTCCGCGCGCGTGGTACATCGCCCACAACCGCCGGCTGAAGGCGATGCGCCTCGCCATCGCCCTGCTCGACTCCGGCGTCCACCTGCCGGGCCAGGCGCGCGACGAGACGATCCGCGGCGCCGCCGAACTTATCGGCGTCCACCCGCCGTCGGACACCACGTGCCACATGGTCCGGGCGTTCATGCGCTACAACCGCTGAGCTGCGGCCGCTGAGCACAGGGCCGGTGCCGGGCGCCCCCGCGCGGGGCGCCCGGCACCGGCGTGCCGTGACCCGCCGCGACTGAGGCAGTATGGGCGGCGGCGGGGTGCCACCCGCCCCGAAGTCGCCCGGGCCGAGCGGCACTTGTCCGGCCGCGCCCGGCGGAGGAGAGAGGGAGGGCCGTTGGCCGAGGAGAGCACGGTCCCGGCCCCGTGGATCACGCCGTCCGGCCGGTACGCACGCGCCCTGGGCCGCGCGATCGACGTCGCGCTCGCCCTGGTGGTCCTGCTGGCGGCACAGCGCTACACCGGTGACTACGACCTGCTCCTGGGCGCCCTGATGGCGCTCGCCCTGCTGGCCCGCAGGAGGCGTCCGGTCACCGTGATGGCGGTCGTCCTGACGCTGGCCCTCGTGCAGTTCCTCCTGTACGAGCCGTACGCCGGCACCCCGCCGGCGTCCGCGCCCGCCGCGTACGACGTGGCCGTGCTGTTCGCCATGATGTCGGTCGTCCACCACTCCCGGACCGCCTGGACGCCGTACGCCGCGGGCGGCGTGGTGCTGCTGGCGACGGCGGCGACCACGGTCGGCGCGCCGTTCCTGGGGATCGAGCCGTTCACCGACGGCGGGACGCTGCTCGTCTGCTGGGGCCTGACGCTGACGGTCTGGCTCACCGCCTTCGCCCTCCTCACGCGGCGCCTCTACGCCGAGAGCCAGGCCGCCCGCGCCCGGCACGCCGAGCGGGAGCAGGAGCAGCGCGTCCGGCTGGCCGCGGCCCGCGAACGGGCCGAGATCGCCCGGGAACTGCACGACGTGGTGGCGCACAGCCTGGCCGTGATGATCCTCCAGGCCGACGGCGCCGGTGCCGTGCTGCGGAAGTCGCCCGACATGGCGGAGTCCGCGCTCAGGACCATCGCCGCGACGGGCCGGGACGCCATCGACGACATGCACCGCATCGTGCGGGTGCTGCGCGAGGGACAGCCGGAGGCCGGCAGCGCGGGGGAGGACCGGCGGCTGGTCACCCTCGACGAGATCGAGGTCGTCGCGGACCGGGCGCGGACCGCCGGACTGACCGTGGACCTCTCGGTCGACGTGGCCGGGGGACGGCTGTCGCCGGCGGAGGAGATGACGGCCTTCCGCATCGTCCAGGAGTGCCTCACCAACGTGCTCCGGCACGCCGGGGCCGGGGCGGCGGTCGACATCCGCGTCCGCGAGGAGGACGGCGCCCTGCTGATCGACGTGACCGACGACGGGGCCGGCGCCCTCGCGGGCCGGGCCTCCGTCGGGACGTCCGGGGGGAACGGACTGGTGGGGATGCGCGAACGGGTGGAACTGACCGGCGGCGCCTTCGAGGCGGGCCCCCGGCTCGGCAGCGGATGGCACGTGCGTGCCTCGATACCGGTGAGGACGAAGCGATGACAGGGACCGACAGGCCGATCCGGGTGGCCGTGGTGGACGACCAGCCGCTCATCCGGGCCGGCTTCTCCATGGTGCTGGCCGGCCAGGACGACATCGAGGTCGTCGGCGAGGCGGAGAACGGGCAGCAGGCCCTCGACCTGCTCGACACGGTGACGGCGGACGTCGTCATCATGGACATCCGCATGCCGGTCATGGACGGCATCCAGGCCACCGAACGGCTGACGCGCCGGGAGAACGCGCCCGGCGTGCTGGTGCTCACCACCTTCGACGACGACGAGGACGCCTTCGCGGCCCTGCGCGCCGGAGCCGGCGGCTTCCTGCTGAAGAACGCCCCCGCCGACGAGGTCGTCCACGCCATCCGCGTCCTGGCCGCGGGCGAGTCCGTGGTGGCCCCGCGCATCACCCGGCTGCTCCTCGACCGGGTCTCGGACCGGCTCGCCCCGGCGAACGGACAGGCCGAACGGCTGGAGCAGCTCACCGGCCGGGAACGGGACGTGCTCGGCCTCGTCGCCCGGGGCCTGTCCAACGCCGAGATCGCGGCAGAGCTGTACGTCGCGGAGGCCACGGTGAAGACGCACCTGGGCAACCTCATGGCCAAGCTGCACCTGCGGGACCGCGCCCAGGCCGTCGTCTTCGCCTACGAGTCCGGGCTGGTGCGCCCCTCCGCGTGAGCCGCCTCCCCCTCAGGGGGCAGAGGCGCACCCGCCCTCCGCCCCCTCAGGCGCAGAAGGCGCCCCGTCCGGCGTACCGGACCGGCCGCCTTCGATCTCGGATCCGTGGCCGATCCGCGGAAGGCCCCTGGATCCCAGACTTCTCAGTGCCGCAGGACGCGGCCGAGAAGACACGGGAGGACCCCATGGCCACCACGACCACCACCCCCACGCCCCGGCCCCACCGCACGCGCAACCGCCTGATCCTGGGCGCCGCCGCTGCCGCGGTCGTCGCCGCCCTGGCCGCCGGGGCCGCGTCCTGGTGGCAGGACCGCGACGAGCTGAGCCAGGCGTCCGCCGAGGACTGCCGGCTGGCGCAGCGGATCGTCACCGAGGCCGCGGAGATCGCCACCGGCCCGGCGCCGCAGGCCGAGAAGTGGTGGAAGGAGACCGGCGACGAGCGCCGCGCCACGATGGAGGACGGCTACCTCGGGGCGAAGATCTCCCGCTACGAGGGCTGGGCGCTGGAGACCGCCAGGAAGTCCGCCGAGACGCCGTCCGCGAAGGACGTGAAGGACCTCCAGGAAGAGGCGCGGGGACACTGCGCGGACTCCGGCGTCACCCTGACCCTGCCGCCGCTCGGCTCCTGAACCGGACCGAGGGACCGCCCCCATGACCGTCCACGCCGCCGCGCGCGGCCACGCACCCGACGACGTCGTCACCGCCACCGCCCTGGTCAAGACCTACCGCCAGGGCACCGACGAGATCCGGGCCCTCGACGGGGTGTCCGTCGCCGTCCGCCGCGCCCGGTTCACCGCCGTCGTCGGTCCCTCCGGGTCCGGCAAGTCGACGTTCATGCACTGCGTCGCCGGACTCGACACCGTCACCTCCGGCAGCGTCGTCCTGGACGGGACGGAGCTCACCGGACTGTCCGACCGGCGGCTGACCCGGGTGCGCCGCAAGCGCATCGGGTTCGTCTTCCAGTCGTTCAACCTGCTGCCGCAGCTCACCGCCTACGAGAACATCGTGCTGCCCGTCACCATGTCCGGCCGGCGCCCGGACCGCGAGCTGGTGGACCACCTGTGCGGGGTCCTCGGCATCGCCCACCGGCTGTCGCACCGCCCCGCCGAACTGTCCGGCGGCCAGCAGCAGCGGGTCGCCGTCGCCCGGGCGCTGGTGGCCCGGCCCGCCGTGGTCTTCGCCGACGAGCCCACCGGCAACCTCGACTCCCGGGCCGGCGCCGAGGTGCTCACCATGCTGCGCCGGGCCGTCGACGAACTCGGCCAGACGGTCGTCATGGTCACCCACGACCCCGCCGCCACCCGGTACGCGGACCGGGTGCTGACCCTCGCCGACGGACGCGTCGTACGGGACGAGCACACCACCCCCGACGGCACCCTCGGGAGGCGGCGGTGAACACCCCGTGGCGCGCGACCGTCCTGGGCTCCCAGGCGGCCGAACTCCTGCGCAGACCGGGCCGGTTCGCGGCCACCGGACTGTCGCTGCTGATCGCCGCCTTCGTCGTCTTCGGGGCCGTCATGGCCCAGCAGATCGTCACCGCGACCGTCGTCGAACGGTTCCGCGGCACCCCCGACGCGGTGTCGCTGACCGTCACCCGGGAGGACGCGCAGGACATCCGCCAGGCCGGCCTGGACGCGATCCGCGGGACGCCCGGGGTCACCGAGGCGGCCGGCCGGGTCGACGGCGGCGCCCCGGTCGGCGGCAGCGCCGCCGAACGCTACCTCGCCCTCTCCGCCGACCCCGGCGCCGGCGCCCTCGCGCAGGTGCGGCTGGTCGAGGGCGCCTACCCCGCCGGGCCGCGCCGGCTCGCCGTCGACACCCGGGCCGCCGAGGCGTACGGCCTCGCCCCCGGATCGTCGCTCACCCTGCTGCTCCCCGGCCCCGAAGGCGACAGCACCCGGCGCGTGCCGGTCGAGGTCACCGGCGTCGTCCGCTCCACCGCCACCGGCACCACGGAGCCCACCGGGTACGCGCCCGGCCCCGACCTGGTGAAGCTGCTCGGCCTGCCGGGCTACACCCGCGTCGACCTCCGCACCGACCCGTCCACCGCGTCCGCGGAGACGGCGGAGCGGATCCGGCAGACGGTGCCCGGGGCGGTCGTACGGTCCGGGGACGAGGTGCGCGACCAGGAGGCCCGCGAGGCCGTCGCCGACGCGAGCGACACCCTGGAACTGGCCGGCGTCTTCCTCGCCGTCGCCGTCGGCGCGGCCGTGCTCGTCACCGCCTCCACCTTCCGCATCGTCTTCGCCCGCCGCGTACGCCAGTTGGCGCTGCTGCGCGCCATCGGCGCCACGTCGAGGCGGCTCGCCGCGGCCCTCGTCACCGAGGGGGCGGCGGCCGGCCTGCTGGCCGGCGCGGCCGGCGTGCTCGCCGCCTGGGGCTGCGCCCGGCTCGTCCCCCCGGTCGCCGGCCGGTTCGGGCACGACCTGTCCGTGCCCGCCTCGCTCCCGCTGCCCGAGGCCGCCCTCACGGTCCTCGGCACCGGACTCCTCGCGGTCCTGGCGGTGCTGGCCCCGTCCCTCACCGCCTCCCGCGTCTCCCCGCTCCAGGCCCTGCGCACCGCGACGTCGGGAGAGAGCACGGTGAGCGGCGCCGGACGGACCGTGCCGGGCGTGCTGTGCGCGGCGGGCGCCGTGCTCCTCGCCCGGCAGCAGTACACCGCACTGCCCGAGCCGGGCGACACGGCGTACGACCGGTTCGCGGCGCTGACCGCCGTGGTGGTCTCCGGCGCACTCGCCTTCCTCGCCCTGATCGCCCTCGGCCCCCTGCTGGTCCGGCCGGTGCTGTCGGCCCTCGCGGTGGCGCTGCGCCGTACCGGAGCGACCGGCCGCCTCGCCGTCGCGGGCGTCGGGGGAGCGCCCGGCCGGGCCGCCTCGGTCTCGGTCGTGGTGGCGCTCGGCGTCTGCCTGGTCGGCTCGACCCTGACCTGCCTCGCCTCCCTGGACGCCTACGAGCGCTACCAGCGGACGCTGGAGGCGCCCGCGGACTTCCACCTGTACGCGGGAGAGGGCGGAGCGCTGGACCGGACGCTCGCCGCCGGCCTGGCCGCCCGCCCCGAACTGGCCGACGTGACCGCCTTCCGCACGGCCGAGGTGATCGAGGGGAACCGCAGCGCGACCGTCTCCGACCTGGACCTCACCACCGTCCGCTCCGGGACCGGCCTGACCGCCCGGACCGGCTCCCTCGGCCGGCTCGGCCCCGCGCACGCCGTGGTGGACGCCGAGCACGCGCACCGCCTCGGCGTCGAGGCGGGCGACCGCGTGACGCTGGAGTTCGAGGGCCGTCCCGTACGGCTCACCGTGGCGGCGACGCTGCCCGGCGCCGGACCCTACGGCGGGAACTTCTTCGTGTCCGCCGCGGACCTCACCCGCATGGGGGCGGACCCCGCGCCCACCCTGATCACCGCCAACGCCGCGGCGGACGGCTCCCAGGGCCGCACGCGCGCCCACCGGGCCGTCACCGAGACGCTGACCGGGCCGGGACGCGGGGACGGCAGGGTCCTCGCCGAGGACACGGCCGCGCGGACGGGCCCCGACGACGACCTGCGGACGATGGCCGCCACGGTGGTGATGCTGCTCTGCCTGACCGTCCTGGTGGCGGTCGCCGGCGTCGCCACCACGGCGAGCCTCACCGTGGTCGAGCGCCGGCGCGAGTTCGGGCTGCTGCGCGCCCTGGGCCTCGGGGGAGCGGCCGTGCACCGCATGGTCACGGTGGAGTGCGCGCTCCACGGCCTCCTGGGAGGCGTCCTCGGCCTGGCGCTCGGCGTGCCGTACTCCTGGCTGGTGGTGCGGGTCGCCGAGGTGAGCGCCCCGTTCACCGTCCCGGCGGGACAGCTCGCGGCGGTCCTCGCCGCCCTCGTCCTGGTCACCGCCGCCGCGGGCACGGTCCCCGCGCTGCGCGCCTCCCGGACCCCGCCGACGGTCGCCGTCGCCCAGGGCGACTGACCCGGGTCAGTAACGCCCGGCGTCGGCGTACCCGAGCAGGACGATCACCGCGACGACACAGCCGAGCACCACGACCGTCGACACCCACGACGAGCGTCCCGCCGACCCCCGGTGCTCCGGCTCGGCGCGGAACGGCACCGGCCCGGGCGGGTTCTCCTTCCAGCGGGCGGCGAGCATCCGCGCACGGGCCGAGGGCTCCTTGTGCTCGGCGCCGTCCGCCCACTTCAGATCGAACTCGCGCTCCTCGTCGTTCCGCTCGGACATCCCCGTGACCCTCTTTCGAACAGCAGTGTCACCACCAGCATCCCTCCCCGGCCCCGAAGAGGGAAGCTTTCCGGACACGCCGCCGCCCCCGTCCCCGGACGCACCGGGGACGGGGGCGGCGGCGTACGGACCGACGCGGCACGCGCGCCGCGGTCCGGTCACACGTCGAAGTACAGCTCGAACTCGTGCGGGTGCGGACGAAGCTGCAGCGGGGCGATCTCGTTCTGGCGCTTGTAGTCGATCCACGTCTCGATCAGGTCCGGCGTGAAGACGTCGCCCTGGAGGAGGAACTCGTGGTCGGCCTCGAGGCGGTCCAGCACGGCGCCGAGGGAGGTCGGGACCTGCGCCACGTTGGCGTGCTCCTCGGGAGCCAGCTCGTAGAGGTCCTTGTCGATCGGCTCGGCCGGCTCGATCTTGTTCTTGATGCCGTCCAGGCCGGCCAGCAGCAGCGCCGAGAAGGCCAGGTACGGGTTGCCGGAGGAGTCCGGGGCGCGGAACTCGACGCGCTTGGCCTTCGGGTTGGAGCCGGTGATCGGGATGCGCATGGCCGCGGAGCGGTTGCGCTGCGAGTACACCAGGTTGATCGGCGCCTCGAAGCCCGGCACCAGGCGGTGGTAGGAGTTCACCGTCGGGTTGGTGAAGGCCAGCAGCGACGGCGCGTGCTTGAGGATGCCGCCGATGTAGTAGCGGGCCATGTCCGACAGGCCGGCGTAGCCCTGCTCGTCGTAGAAGAGGGGCTCGCCGCCCGAC
This sequence comes from Streptomyces sp. NPDC096105, assembly GCF_044763335.1. Classification (NCBI taxonomy): domain Bacteria; kingdom Bacillati; phylum Actinomycetota; class Actinomycetes; order Kitasatosporales; family Streptomycetaceae; genus Streptomyces; species Streptomyces sp. NPDC096105. The sequence goes on along the minus strand of NZ_JBIWGC010000001.1, from coordinate 279,339 downwards.
CACAGGGACTGGTGGACGTGCATGCCGGAGCCGTTGTCACCGAAGATCGGCTTCGGCATGAAGGTCGCGGTCTTGCCGTTGCGCCAGGCGACGTTCTTCACGATGTACTTGAAGAGCTGCAGGTCGTCGGCGGCCGCGAGCAGCGTGTTGAACTTGTAGTTGATCTCGGCCTGGCCGGCGGTGCCCACCTCGTGGTGCTGGCGCTCGACCTGCAGGCCGGCCTTCTCCAGCTCCAGGGAGATCTCGGCGCGCAGGTCGGCGAAGTGGTCGACCGGCGGGACCGGGAAGTAGCCGCCCTTGTAGCGGACCTTGTACCCGCGGTTGTCCTCCAGCGCACCGGTGTTCCAGGCGCCCGCCTCGGAGTCGATGTGGTAGAAGGACTCGTTCTCCGAGGTCTTGAAGCGCACGCTGTCGAACACGTAGAACTCGGCCTCGGGGCCGAAGAACGCGGTGTCGGCGATGCCGGTGGAGGCGAGGTACGCCTCGGCCTTCTTGGCCACGTTGCGCGGGTCACGGGAGTACTGCTCGCCCGTGATCGGGTCGTGGATGAAGAAGTTGACGTTGAGCGTCTTGTCGCGGCGGAAGGGGTCGACCCGCGCGGTGGAGAGGTCGGGCAGCAGCGCCATGTCGGACTCGTGGATGGCCTGGAAGCCGCGGATCGAGGAGCCGTCGAAGGCCAGCTCCTCGGCCGGGTCGAAGACCGACGCCGGGATCGTGAAGTGCTGCATCACGCCCGGCAGGTCGCAGAACCGGACGTCGACGAACTTGACGTCCTCGTCCGCGATGAACTTCTTGGCCTCGTCGGCGTTCTGGAACATCCGGCTCCTCCTACTCCCGACCGTCCCGCCGGGGTGGTAGATCGTTCGTGCGGCCAGTGCGGGGGGCACACGCTGGACCCGACCCTAGGGACGGGTCATTTCTCGGGCGTGACCCGTTTGTTTCACACACGTTAACCAGCGCCTTTCCCACGGTAGCTCCGGCACACCCCGCCGTCCCCCGGTCATGTCCGGTCGCAGTACCGTGGACGGGTGGACAACAGGCAAGTAATCGGATCATGGCTGTCCGGCCCGCGCGCGGCCATGGAGGAGGCCGGCCTCGACCTCGGCTACCGGGGTGAGCAGCTGGGGCTGCCGGAACAGGGACCGGGCTCGATCGCACGTCCCGGCCGCAGGCTCGGCGCCCTCGCCGTGGACTGGGGGCTGTGCCTCCTGATCGCATACGGTCTGTTCACCGACGGCTACGACGCCCGGACCGGCAACTGGGCGCTGCTGGTGTTCCTGGTGCTGAGCGTCCTGACCGTCGGCACCGTCGGCTCCACCCCCGGCAAGCGGCTGTTCGGGCTGCGGGTGGTCGCCCTCGACAGCGGCCGGGTGCAGCCGCTGCGCGGCCTGCTGCGCTCGGTGCTGCTGTGCCTCGCGATCCCCGCGCTCGTCTGGGACCGTGACGGCCGCGGCCTGCACGACCGGCTGGCCCGCACGGTCGAGATCCGCGTCTGATCCGTTCCTGTATCCGGTCCGCTCCTGTGCGCGGACGAGGACGGGGGCGCCGGAAGGAATCCGGCGCCCCCGTCCTCGTGCTGTCCGGGGCGGGGTTCAGCGGCCCCGCGGGCCGCCGCCCTTCGGCAGCTTCATGCCCTTGGGCATCGGCCCCTTCGGCAGCGGCATGTTGCTCATCAGGTCGCCCAGCGCGCGCAGCCGGTCGTTGGTCACGGTGACCTGCGGGCCGGTGAGGACGCGGGGCAGCTTCAGCATGGTGGTGCGGAGCTTCTTCAGCTCCACCTGGCCCTCGCCGGTGCCCACGATCAGGTCGTGCACCGGGACGTCCGCGACGATGCGGTTCATCCGCTTCTTCTCGGCGGCCAGCAGGCTCTTCACCCGGTTCGGGTTGCCCTCGGCGATCAGCACGATGCCGGCCTTGCCGACCGCGCGGTGCACCACGTCCTGGTTGCGGTTCATCGCGACCGCCGGGGTCGTCGTCCAGCCGCGGCCGATGTTGTCGAGCACGGCCGCGGCGGCGCCCGGCTGTCCCTCCATCTGTCCGAAGGCCGCTCGCTCGGCGCGGCGGCCGAACACGATCGCCGTCGCGAGGAAGGCGAGCAGGAAGCCCAGGATGCCGAGATAGATGGGGTGCCCGATCAAGAAACCGATCGCGAGGAAGACACCGAAGGTGACGATTCCGACAGCCGCGAGCACAAGACCGATCTTCTTATCGGCCCTGCGGGTCATCTTGTAGGTCAGGGCGATCTGCTTCAGCCGCCCGGGGTTCGCAGCGTCCGCTGCGGTTTCCTTCCTCGCCATGGCATGAAGTCTACGTGCCCCCCGGAGCGCGTTCGACGGCAGTCCGGGGTCGGCGGGCTCAGCCGTGGGTGATCAGGTTCTGGTCGAGGACGCGCTGGGCCTCGACCCGGTCCCTGGCGCGGCGGCGGTCCTCCAGCACGGACGTCCAGGCGTTGCGCCGGGCGGTGCGCTGGCCGCTGCTCATCAGCAGGGACTCGACGGCGCGCAGAGCGGTGGTGAGGGACGGGATGGCGGTGGCGCGGACGGGCGCGGCCTGCATGGTGACGGTCTCTCCCTCGATGCCGGCGGGCAATGGTGGTGTGTGCGGTGGTACCAGGCTCACTGCCTGGTGTTACCAGGGCGTGACCGACCGGTCAAACAGGCATGAAGTCTTCGCGCCGGGGCCGCGGACGCCGACGCGGCCCCGGCCTGTGCCCTCAGCTGGGAGGACGGCCGGGGCCGCGTTCTCTGAGCCGCTACCTGCCGGTAGGGCCTTGTGCGTGAATTCACAGTATGACGGCGGGGGAGCGGGGCAGGCCCCGCGCGGCCTCCGCCGCCGTGCTCAGACCGCCTGGGAGGCGACGTACGCGCCGCGCTTCTCGACCGCCATCCGGTACAGCCGGCCGGCCCGGTACGAGGAGCGGACCAGCGGACCGGACATCACGCCGGAGAAGCCGATCTGCTCGGCCTCCTCCTTCAGCTCCACGAACTCCTGCGGCTTCACCCAGCGCTCCACGGGGTGGTGGCGCACCGAGGGGCGCAGGTACTGGGTGATGGTGACCAGCTCGCAGCCGGCGTCGTGCAGCTGCTTCAGCGCCTCGCTGACCTCCTCACGGGTCTCGCCCATGCCGAGGATCAGGTTGGACTTGGTGACCAGGCCGACGTCACGGGCCTCGGTGATCACCTTCAGGGAGCGCTCGTAGCGGAAGCCGGGGCGGATCCGCTTGAAGATCCGGGGGACCGTCTCCACGTTGTGCGCGAACACCTCGGGACGGGAGGAGAAGACCTCCGCGAGCTGCTCGGGGACGGCGTTGAAGTCGGGGGCCAGCAGCTCGACCTTGGTGCGGCCCTCGGCGCGGTCCGCGGTCTGCGCGTGGATCTGGCGCACGGTCTCCGCGTACAGCCAGGCGCCGCCGTCCTCCAGGTCGTCGCGGGCGACGCCGGTGATGGTGGCGTAGTTCAGGTCCATCGTGACGACCGACTCGCCCACGCGGCGCGGCTCGTCCCGGTCCAGCGCCTCGGGCTTGCCGGTGTCGATCTGGCAGAAGTCGCAGCGCCGGGTGCACTGGTCGCCGCCGATGAGGAAGGTCGCCTCGCGGTCCTCCCAGCACTCGTAGATGTTGGGGCAGCCGGCTTCCTGGCAGACGGTGTGCAGACCCTCGCTCTTGACCAGGTTCTGCATCTTGGAGTACTCGGGGCCCATTTTCGCCCGGGTCTTGATCCACTCGGGCTTGCGCTCGATGGGGGTCTGGCTGTTGCGGACCTCCAGGCGCAGCATCTTGCGTCCGTCGGGTGCGACTGCGGACACGACCGGCTCCTAGCGATTGATTCTTCGGCGTGGTCAAGCGTACGCCCGTCGGTGTGAATGCCCGGAGGGCCCTCAGGCGCCGGACGGGCCGACGGCCGCCGGCGCCTTCCCGACCGCCCTCGGCGTCGGTTCGGCGTTCCCGAGCACGTCCTTCAGGTGGCGCTCCACGACGGGCAGCACGTCCTGGATCGTGAGGTCGCGGCCCAGCTCGTTCGCCAGGGAGGCGACGCCCGCGTCGCGGATGCCGCACGGGATGATCTTGTCGAACCACTTGTTGTCGGGGTTCACGTTCAGCGCGAAACCGTGCATCGTGACGCCCTTGGCGACCCGGATGCCGATCGCCGCGATCTTGCGGTCCTCGCGGCGCTGGCCGGCGTTGGAGGGGGCGTACTCCGGGCCGTTGAGCCGGGGGTCGAACTCCTCGTCGCGCGGCCGCGGGTCGAAGTCCAGGGAGAGGCCCCCCCCAGCCTCCGGCCGGGGGGACCCCCACGACGGGCGCCGCTCGACCGGGTCGCCCAGCACCCACACCCCGCTGCGGCCCTCGATCCGGGTGGTCTCCAGGCCGAACTCCGCGCAGGTGCGGATCAGCGCCTCCTCCAGGCGGCGGACGTGCGCGACCACGTCCACCGGGCGGGGCAGCTTCTGGATCGGGTAGCCCACCAGCTGGCCCGGCCCGTGCCAGGTGATCTTGCCGCCGCGGTCCACGTCGATGACGGGGGTGCCGTCGAGGGGCCGCTCGCTGTCCTCGGTGCGCCGCCCGGCGGTGTAGACGGGCGGGTGCTCCAGCAGGATGACGGTGTCGGGCACCTCGTCGGCGAACCGTGCGGCGTGCACCCGGCGCTGTTCGTCCCAGGCCACCCGGTAGTCCACCGCCCCGTCGCCGAAGCCCATCCGGACGAACCGCAACTCACCCACGGCAAACGCCTCCCTCGAAGGTCGTCAGGCGCGAAACGCGCCCACGCCACTGTACGACCGTTCGACAGCCCTCTGACCGCCGGCCGCCGGACGGCCGCCCGCGCCCCGCTCGTCAGCTTCGGGTCAATCCTCACACGATCGGATGAATGCCGGTTGATCTCCGCGACCGGGCTCTCACTCTCCGCTACATTCGCGCCGACCGCGCGGCCATAAGGGCTGCTCACAGGCAATCCGGACAGGGCAACAGCCAGAAGGCAGGAGACCGCACCGCAGATGACGGAACGACCCGCGCAGCGCACCCCCAACCGACAGCTCGCCGCGCTCATCGCAGAAGCGGGGTTCTCCAACGCGGGACTCGCCCGTCGCGTGGACCAGCTCGGTCTCGAACACGGGCTCGACCTGAGATACGACAAGACCTCCGTCACCCGCTGGCTGCGCGGACAGCAGCCGCGCGGCACGACCCCGGCGCTGATCGCCGAGGTCTTCACCCGGCGCCTGGGACGCCGGCTCACCGCCCAGGACCTCGGACTGGACGCCTGCGCGCCGGTCTACGCGGGGCTGGAGTTCGCCGCCACCCCCGAGGAGGCCGTCGACATCGTCAGCGGGCTGTGGCGCAAGGACTCCGGCAGCCACGCCGAGCTGCGCAAGATCGCCTTCACCTCGGCGGGGCTGGTGGTGCCCAGCCGGGACTGGCTGATCGGACGGCCCGACGAGAAGGTGGCCCGCGCCGAGCCGGTGCGGGTGCCCGCCCAGGGCCGCCCGCCGGTGCGGCCCGTGACGCCCGCCGGGACCGCCGCCCGCCGGCGCGGGGCGGCCGACCGCGCGCCCGGCCACCGGGTCACCGGGGGCGACATCGCGGCACTGCGCTCCGTCGGCGAGCTCTTCCGCACCCTCGACGACGCGTACGGCGGCGGGCACGCCCGCCAGGCCCTCGTGCGCTACCTGGAGCACGAGCTGGAGCCGATGCTGCGCGGCACCTACGGCGAACAGACGGGGCGCCGGCTGTTCGCCGCCGCGGCCGACCTGACCCGCCTGGCCGGCTGGACCTCGTACGACATCACCGCGCACGGGCTCGCCCAGCGGTACTTCGTCCAGGCGCTCCGGCTGGCACAGGCCGCCGGCGACCGGGCGTACGGCGCCTACGTCCTGGTCACCATGAGCCGCCAGGCCGTCTACCTCGGCCACGGACGAGAGGCCGTGCAGCTCGCCCGGGTCGCCCAGCAGGGCGTGGGCAGCTCGGTCCCGCCCGCCGTCCAGGCCCTGCTGCACGCCGCCGAGGCGCGCGGGCACGCGGTGCTCGGCGAGGTACGGGCCGGCACGGCCGCGCTGGTCCGCGCGGAACGCGCGCTGGACGCGGCACGGCCCGGCGACGAGGTGCCGCACTGGGCGCGCTCCTTCGACGAGGCCCAGCTCGCCGACGAGTTCGGCCACTGCCACCGGGACCTCCAGCAGTTCCGCGCGGCGGCCCAGCACGCCGAACGCTCGCTGCACCTGCGCGCGCCGGGCTACGCCCGCAGCCGCCTGCTCTGCCGCGTCGTCCTCGCCACCGCCCGCCTCGGCCTGGGCGAACTCGACCAGGCCTGCCAGCTCGCGGCGGAGGCGGCCGCCCAGGCGGCGGAGATGCGCTCGGTCCGCGCGGTCGAGTACGTCCGCGACTTCGAACGCCGCCTGGAGCCGTACCGCGACGCAGCCCCGGTCCGCACGTACCGCGACAGGGTGGCGACGACGCCCGCCTGAGGGGGCGGGGACTTCTCGGGCCGCGGGGCGACAGCCCTCGCCCGGCTCCCGGGGCGGGGGTGACACCTTGCGGCCGGGGCCCGGCACGGCGCGCGGGACGCGCCGTGCCCACGGCTTCCGCCCGGTGCGTGGTGCGTGTGCGGGCGCGGGACCGTGGCCGGCGTGGGGTGCGGCCGCCGCACCGCGCGGGGCGTGAGGCGGTTCTCGGGGCGGACCGGGCGCGGCGCGGAAGAGCCGCCGGCCCGGGTCGCGGGACACGGGCCTCCTCCCGGGCGGGATGTGCCCAGCCGGTTCGGGAGCGCGCCGCGCGGGACCACGCGGTGTCCCGAGCGCCGATGGGCGTGCCGGGCGCGCCTCTTCCCAGGGGGCGCCCGAAGTGGAAGGCACCCGCCGAGGGTGTGTTCACCGTCGGCGGGCGCCGGTTCATGGGGCCTGCCCGGCACGGGGGTCAGGCTGCCCGGACCGTGGGGAGGGGGTCGGCCGTGTGCAGCGGGCGGCCCGCTCCCAGGTCGGCCAGGAGGGCGGTGGCCGCGCGGTCGGCGGAGCGGAGGGCGCCCTGGACCGTGCCGCTGTCGCGGTGGTCGCCGCAGACGTACAGGCCGGCCAGGAGCCGTACCGGACGGTGCAGGTCGTGCGGCGGGCGCATCGCGGGGACCGCGTCGGCGGTGTGCCGTACCGCCAGCGTCTCCCACCGCGCCGTCGGCACCCCGTACAGCCGCGCCAGGTGCATCCGCACGGCCGTGTCGGTGTCCGCCGTGGCCGGGCCGAGGACCGTGGAGGTCACCAGCGTGCGGCCGGCCGGGGCGCGGGACGGGTCGACCGCGCTGACGAGCGCCGTGTGCGCCACCGGCCCGCCCCGGTCCGCGTCCAGCAGCAGCGAGGTGTCCGTGCCGGGCGGCTCGTCGGTGGTGTGGTGCACCACCGTCACCGGGTGGAAGTCCGGCACCCGCAGCCCCGGCAGCAGCTCCGCGGCGGCCCGCGCGCCGGTCGCGACCAGCACCGCCGCGCACCGGAACTCCCCGTGCTCCGCGGTGGTCACCGACGTCGTCGACACGGAGGTGACCCGCACCCCCGTGCGCACCGTGCCCGGCGGCAGCGTCCGCGCCAGCAGCCGCGGCAGCGCCTCCGTCCCGCCCTCCGGCAGACACAGCCGTCCGCTCGCGAAGTCCCGCAGGGCGAGGTCCGCCGGCCTGCTGGACGTGGTGAGCTCCGGGTCGCACAACAGGGCGGCGAGCAGGGGGCGCAGGAAGCCGTCGACGGTGCGGGCGGGCAGGCCCCGGCCGTGCAGCGCCTCGGCGGCGGTCGTCTCGGGGCGGGCCAGCAGCCGCTCCGCCGACGTGCCCGCCAGCCGGTTCAGCGCGGCCCCCAGCCGGGCCTGGTCCAGTGCCGTGCCCAGCGGGGCGCCGCCCCGGTTGCGGGGCACGGACACCTGCCGTCCGGGCACCGCCGCGGGCCTGCGCGGCCCCGGCAGCGGGACGCTCGCCAGGGCGCGCACCGCGTGAAGTGTGCTCCTCGCGCTCCGTGCTCCCCGTGCGCGCCGGGTGCCCGCCCGCGTCCCGGCACGATGATGTCGCCCGTCGCTGTGCAGCAGGACACCGGGCGCGAACGGCCGCAGCACCAGGTCCTCCAGCCCCGGGGTGACGTGCAGTTCGGCGCATGCCGTGGACAGCAGCCGGCCGACTCTGTCCAGACGGAAGCCGTCGACCTGCTCGGTCGCCATGCGGCCCCCCACCTCATGGGCGGCCTCCAGGACGACGGTGGACATTCCTGCGCTGGTCAGTCGTCGTGCCGCGGAGAGTCCGGCCACCCCGGCTCCCACGACGACGACGTCCGCCTGGTACGTGGGCTCTAGCACGTGCCCCTCCTCGAGGTTGCGCGGGCGCTGGAGACGTCATGCCCTCAACAGGCCCCAGGGATACCCGAGTTCGGCTCGAGGTTAGGTCTGTGCCCGGTCGCCGGGTCAGGCGCGCACGCACCGTGCACGGGCGCACGACGGTCGCATACGCGCCCCGTGCGGGCACGATCCGGTGGCAGAGGGGTCAGAGGAGGTCGCTGCCCGGTGCCGTCAGGCCGCGCCCGTGCGCGGTCGCCCCCACGGCGTCCCTCACAGCGCCGCCCTGACCGCCCCCTCGATCCGCGGGAAGGCGAACCGGAACCCCGACTCCAGCAGCCGCGTGGGCACCACCCGCGCGCTTCCCAGCACGTCCCCCGCCATCTCGCCGAGCACCGTCCGCAGCACCGGCGCCGGCACCGCGAACACGGCGGGACGCCTGAGGACGTGCGCCATCGCCGCGGTGATCTCACGGTTCGTCAGCGGCTCGGGGGCCGTCAGGTTGAACGGCCCGGACAGCCCCTCGGTGTCCAGGAGATGCCGCAGCGCCGCCACCTCGTCGTGCAGCGCGATGTACGACCAGTACTGCCGCCCGTCCCCGAGCCGCCCGCCCAGACCGGCCCGGAACAGCGGGAACAGCCGCCCCCACGCCCCGCCCCCGCGCGCCACCACGAGCCCGGTGCGCGCGAACACGGTCCGCACGCCCGCCTCCCGGGCCGGCGCCGCGGCGGCCTCCCACTCCACGCACACCTCCGGCAGGAACCCCTCGCCCGGAGGCGCGCTCTCGTCCACCGCCCGGTCGCCGGTCTCGCCGTAGTAGCCGATCGCGCTGCCGTTCAGGAACACCCGCGGCCGGGCGTCCTCGGGCAGCCCGGCGACCGCCTCGGCGAGCGCGGTCGTCCCCCGCACCCGGCTGGAGCGGATCAGCTCCTTGTACGCGTCCGTCCAGCGCCGGTCGCCCACCCCGGCGCCCGCCAGGTTCACCACCGCGTCGCACCCGGCGAGCGCCGCCGCGTCCACGGTGCCCCGCCCGGGGTCCCAGCGGACCTCGTCCGCCGACCGGGGCGCCCGGCGCACCAGCCGCACCACCGTGTGCCCGTCCGCCGCCAGCGACCGCACCAGGGCGGAGCCGATCAGTCCGGACGCCCCGGCCACCACGATCCGCGCATGTTCCATGGCGTCCATCCTGCCCCGGTCGCGAAGATATTCACGGTGGGGACGCCACGTGGAGCCGTAGAGTGACGCGCATGCCGGAACCGCTCATACGTCCCGCCCGCCCCGACGACGAGGACGCCCTGGCCCGTCTGGACCGGGAGACCTGGTCGCCGCTGCACGAGGTCCGGCCGGCGCCGCCCGGACCCGACGAGCCCTTCTTCCGCCCGACGTGCGGCCCGGACGCCCATCTCGTCGCCGAGCACGACGGACGGGCCGTCGGCTACGTCCGGCTCCTGCGGCCCACGGCCCTGGAGTCCCACGCGCACGTGCTGCAGATCTGCGGCCTGGCCGTCGCGGCGGAGGCCCGCGGCAAGGGCGCCGGCCGGGCGCTGGTGCGGGCCGCCGTCGCCGAGGCCCGCCGCCGGGGAGCCCGCCGGATCACCCTGCGGGTCCTCGCCCCCAACACCGTCGCCCGCACGCTGTACGCGTCCGAGGGCTTCGCCGTGGAGGGCGTGCTGCCCGGCGAGTTCCACGTCGGCGGCCGCTACGTCGACGACGTCCTGATGGGGCGGAGCCTCCTCTGACCGGCGGCTCCCGCTACGACGTCACCGGCTGCCCCGTGTCCACCGGCGCGGTCGCCGTGGCCGCCCGCGCGGCCTCGTCCGCCACCTCGTCCGCCGTCAGCACGTACCCCGTCTCCGCGTCCGAGGTGGACCGCGCGAACACCACGCCGAACACCCGCCCGTCGGTGGTCAGCAGCGGACCGCCGGAGTTGCCGGGCCGGACCGTGGAGCGGATCGAGTAGATCTCCCGGGTGACCGGGGCGTCGTTGTAGATGTTCTGCCCCCGCGCCTGCACCCGCGCCGCGACCGTCGCCGCCTGCAGATTCAGGTCGCCGTCCTGCGGATAGCCCGCCACCACCGCCGCGGCGCCCCGCCCGGCGTCGTCGAAGGCCAGCACCGGCGCCCGCAGATCCGGCACGTACAGCACGGCCACGTCCGTCCGCGGGTCGAACAGCACCACCCGCGCCTCGTACGTCCGTCCGACCCCGCCCACCCGCACGGTGGGCTCGTCGATGCCCGCCACCACGTGCGCGTTGGTCATCACGCGCTCCCGCGCGTACACGAACCCGCTGCCCTCGCGGCCCTGGACGCCGGCGACCCCCTCGACCTTCACCGTGCTGCGCTGCGCCGCGCGGGTGGCGGCCGCCGTGACGTTGTCCCCGGTCGGCGCGGCGACCTCCGCGGTCGACTCGTTCTCGAACGGGTTGAACACCTGCGGGAAACCCGCCTCGGTCAGCGCCGACGTGGCCCGCGAGAACCAGGCCGGCGTGGTGTCCGGCATCGCGTCCTGCACCGCGCCGAGCAGCCGCGAGTCCCGGATCGCCGACGTGACCAGCGGCGACGAGGACGCGCCCAGCACGCTCGCCGCCACCCACGCCACGATCAGCACCGCCACCGCGTTCGCCGCGGCCCCGCCGACCCCGTCCGCCACCCGCAGCGGCCCCCGGTCCAGCTCCCGGCGCAGCCGCAGCCCCAGCCGCCCCGCCAGTTCGTGCCCCACCACGGCCGGCAGCAGCACCGTGACCACCGCCGTCACCGTCGCCCGCGTCGTCCCCGGCGTCACCAGGTCCATCACCCACGGCAGGATCCACACGCCGACGACCGCGCCGCCCACGAAACCGGCCAGGGACACACAGCCGGCGACCAGCCCGCGCCGGTAACCGGACGCCGCATAGGCCAGGACGACCAGCATCAGCAGGATGTCGAGCAGATCCACGCACGCCGCCTTTCTCTCGGGACCACCGACCCTCAATACGGGGCCCGGGGGCCCGGTGATCAGTCACGCGCCGTCCGGACGCGGGGAGGGCGCCCGCGGGGCGCGCGTGCACCGGGAGAACGTCACGCACCGGGACGATGGTTCCACCGGCTGTCCACCGACTGGCAGAGCAGATGTCGCGCGCCTCGCCGGCCGCACCCACAGTGAGACCATGCGTGTCCCCAGGAGACCGCGCGGCGCGCGGAAACCCCGCCCGCCCCGGATACCCGGCGGGCCCGGCCGCACGCGGCTGCCCCGGGCGGTCGCCGCGCCCCTCGGCTTCGTCCCGGGCGCGGCCGCCGCCGTCGCGCTGGTGCTGAGCGCCCAGGGCGTGGAACGGGCCGCCGAGTCCGCCGCCCGGGCCGCCGCCCGTCCCGCGCCCGCCTTCCACGCGCCCCGGCCGGACATCGTGCCGCGCGCGGCATGGCTCGGCGACGCGGCCCGCGACCAGCCCCCGCCGCGCTACGACGACCAGGTCGTCGCCGTGTTCCTCCACCACACCGACTCGCCCAACGGGTACGACTGCGCCGACGCCCCCGGCATCATCCGGGCGCTGTACGAGGGGCAGACCCAGGGGCGGGACTGGGACGACCTCGGCTACAACTTCGTCGTCGACCGCTGCGGCACCGTCTACGAGGGCCGCGCGGGCGGCGCCGACCGTCCCGTCACCGGCGCCCACACCCAGGGCTTCAACCACCGCACCGCCGGCATTGCCGCCCTCGGCACCTTCACCGAGGGCGCGGAGGTACCGGACGTGATGCTGCGCGCGATCGCCGCGGTGACCGCCTGGAAGCTCGGCCCCTCCGGCACCGACCCGCGCGCCGAGGTGCGGCTGGTCTCCAGCAACGGCGGCAGCCGGTACGCGGCCGGCACCACCGCCACCCTGCCCGCCGTCGCGGGGCACAGCGACGGCTACATGACCGACTGCCCGGGCGCCGCCCTGCACGCGCGGCTCCCGGAGATCAGGGACGTCGCGGCCCGTCTCCAGGGCCGCGACGCCGGAACCGGCCCCGGCCGGGACGCCGGCACCGACACACGACGCGTCACCGCGACGGACGACGCACGGAACGAAGAGCTGAGCCCATGAGCGACACCCCTGACCGAAGTACCACGTGGGCGGACGCCCTGCGCCGCCCCTGGACCGCGCTGTGCGCCGCGGCGGCCGTCGTCCTCGGACCCGCGGCCTCCACGGCCACCGCCCTCATGCAGGCCAACGCGGCCCCTCTGCGCCACGCGCCGAGCCCCCACCGGCGTCTGTGACCGGCGCCCGGCGTCCGCGCCCCGCGGCCCGGTCCCCGCGGAACCTCTCCCACAGCCGCGGGCAGCGCGCGGCGAGCAGCGCCTCGTTCTCGAGGTCGAGCGGCGTGCCCTCCGGCTCCGCCGGAGCCGGGGGGAGGCCGAGATCGGGCATCACCAGCCCGGTGAGCTGCTCGTACGCCTCGTCGGCCGCGTAGCCGAGATCCTCGCCGTCGCCGTCGGTCTCCTCGTCGAAGTCGCCGAGCAGCCCGGCCAGCGCGTCCGGGTCGTGCAGCGCGCCCTCGAACACCTCGCGGCCCTGGCCGATCAGCCAGCACCGGAAGAAGTCGAAGGCGTCGTCGCTCGCCCCGTCCAGCAGCACCCACGCGGCGCCCCACAGGTCCCAGCGGCAGGCACGCCGGTAGCGCGCCTCGAAGTGACGGGCGAAGTCCAGCACGGCCTCGGGGTCCAGCAGCACGAGCCGCTCCACGAGCAGATCGGCCTGCTCCCCGGGGTCCCCCTCGGCGTCCTCCCGAGCCCCGTCCACCAACGCCCAGAACTCCGTCTCGTCCATCACGACAACCAGCATCGCCCCGCGCCCCTCCAGGGGCGCGGGGAACTGCGCAAACGGGGGTCCGGGGGCGAAGCCCCGGGGACGGGAGGGGAAGGGGCGGAGGGGGCGGACAAACCGAACGCGCACCCCCCGGCGCCTCACCCCCGGTACAGCCGCACCGACCGCTCCGCCTCGGAGGCGAAGAACTCCCGCAGCGACACCGGCTCCACCACCTCCACCTCCGCCCCCAGCGAAGCCAACTGCACCCGCGCCACCTCCTCCGACTCCACCGGCAGCTTCACGGTGACCCGCTCCCCGTCCCCCGGCTCCGCCACCCCCTCCAGCGCCTCCCGCGCCGACAGGGGGTCCACCGCGTACGGCAGCCTCCGCATCCCCTCCGCCGTCAGCCGCACCACCACGTCCGCCCGCAGGATCGACCGCGCGAACTGCTCCGCCCGCTCCTCCCAGAACGCGGGCAACTCGAAGTCCTCAGCCCGCTCGAACCGCTCCTCGCCCGGCTCCACCGCCGTGAACCGGTCGATCCGGTACACCCGGAAGGAGTCCCGCCCCGCGACCCGCGCGCACAGGTACCAGACGCCCGCCTTCAGCACGAGCCCGTACGGCTCCAGCTCCCGCTCCACCTCGTGCCGTCGCCCGCCCGTCCCGCGCCGGTAGCGGGCGGTGATGCGCCGGTCGTCCCACACCGCGTCCGCCACGACCGGCAGCAGCTCCGGCGTCTCCGGCTCGCGGAACCAGTTCGGCGCGTCCAGGTGGAACCGCTGCGCGGCCGTCCGGGAGGCGTCCCGCAGCGACGGCAGCAGCGCGGCGGACACCTTCAGCCGGGCCGCCGAGGCCGCGTCCTCCAGGCCCATCTCGCGCAGCGCGCCCGGCACCCCGGACAGGAACAGCGCCTCCGCCTCGCTGCGGGCCAGCCCCGTCAGCCGGGTCCGGTACCCGCCGACCAGCCGGTAGCCGCCGATCCGCCCCCGGTCCGCGTACACCGGCACGCCCGCCTCGGACAGGGCCTGCGCGTCCCGGGTGACCGTCCGCTCCGACACCTCCAGCTCCCGGGCCAGTTCGGCGGCGGTCATGGAGGGCCGGGACTGCAGCAGCAGCACCATCTTGATCAACCGGGCAGCACGCATGCGCCCATCATGCAAGAGGCCCCCGCCGCCCCGCGCGCACGCGTGACGACGGGGGCTCCCCGCGATCCGGGTTCTACAGGCCGTACTTCTCCCGGGCCTCCTTCACCGCGGTGGCCTGCACCTCGCCGCGGCGGGCGAGCTGGGCCAGGGCCGCGACGACGACGGACTCGGCGTCCACGCCGAAGTGGCGGCGGGCCGCCTCACGGGTGTCCGACAGACCGAAGCCGTCGGCGCCGAGCGAGGTGTAGTCCTGCTCGACCCACTGCGCGATCTGGTCCGGGACCTGGCGCATGTAGTCGGACACCGCCAGCACCGGGCCGTCGGCGCCCTGGAGCGCCTGCCGGACGTACGGCACCCGCTCCTCGCCGCGCAGCAGGGCCTCGTCGGCCTCCATCGCGTCGCGCCGCAGCTCGGTCCACGAGGTGGCGGACCACACGTCGGCGGCCACGCCCCACTCCTCGGCGAGCATCGCCTGCGCCTTCAGCGCCCAGTGGATCGCCGTGCCGGAGCCCAGCAGCTGGATGCGCGGGGCGTTGGCGGCGGGGGACAGGCCCGCGGACTCCGCCGTGTTGAAGCGGTACAGGCCCTTGACGATGCCCTCGTCGATGCCGGCCGTCTGCGGCTTCGCGGGCTGCGGCAGCGGCTCGTTGTAGACCGTCAGGTAGTAGAAGACGTCCTGGTCCTCGCCCGGCTTCGCCTCGCCGAACATCCGGCGCAGACCCTCCTTGACGATGACCGCGATCTCGTACGCGAACGCCGGGTCGTACGTCAGGGCGGCCGGGTTGGTCGCCGCGATGACGGGGGAGTGGCCGTCGGCGTGCTGGAGGCCCTCACCGGTCAGCGTGGTGCGGCCCGCGGTGGCGCCGACCAGGAAGCCGCGGCCGAGCTGGTCGCCGAGCTGCCACATCTGGTCGCCGGTGCGCTGCCAGCCGAACATCGAGTAGTAGATGTAGAACGGGATCATCGTCTCGCCGTGCGTCGCGTACGACGTCGACGCGGCGATGAACTCGGCCATGGCGCCGGCCTCGGTGATCCCCTCGTTGAGGATCTGGCCGTTCTTGGCTTCCTTGTAGTACATCAGCTGGTCACGGTCGACCGGCTCGTACGTCTGGCCCATCGGCGAGTAGATGCCGAGGGACGGGAAGAGGCTCTCCATGCCGAAGGTGCGCGCCTCGTCGGGGACGATCGGCACCCAGCGCCTGCCGGTCTCCTTGTCGCGGACCAGGTCCTTGACCAGGCGGACGAACGCCATCGTGGTGGCCACGTTCTGCGAGCCGGAGCCCTTGTCGAAGGCGGTGAACGCCTTCTCGGCAGGCTGCGGCAGCGGCGCGACCGGGTGCACGCGGCGGGCCGGGGCGGGACCGCCGAGGGCGGCACGGCGCTCCTGGAGGTAGCGGACCTCGGGGGAGTCGGCGCCCGGGTGCGCGTAGGGCACCACGCCGTCGGCGAACCGGGAGTCCGGGATCGGCAGCTCCAGGCGGTCGCGCATCGCCTTGAACTCGTCCACCGTCAGCTTCTTCATCTGGTGGTTGGCGTTCTTCGACGCGAAGCCCTCACCGAGGGTGTGGCCCTTGACGGTCTGCGCCAGGATCACGGTCGGCGCGCCCTTGTGGGAGAGCGCGGCCCTGTACGCGGCGTACACCTTGCGGGGCTCGTGGCCGCCGCGGGAGACGTGGAAGCACTCGAGGATCTTGTCGTCGCTCAGCAGCTTCGCCATCTCGACGAGCGCCGGGTCCTTGCCGAAGAAGTCCTCGCGGATGTAGGCGGCGTCACGCGTCTGGTACGTCTGCACCTGCGCGTCCGGCACCTCGCGGAGGCGGCGGACCAGGGCGCCCGTGGTGTCGAGCCGGAACAGCTCGTCCCAGGCCGAACCCCACAGGGTCTTGATCACGTTCCAGCCGGCGCCGCGGAACTGGGCCTCCAGCTCCTGCACGATCTTGAAGTTGGCGCGGACCGGGCCGTCGAGGCGCTGCAGGTTGCAGTTGACGACGAAGGTCAGGTTGTCCAGCTGCTCACGGGCGGCCAGGGTGAGCGCGGTCGTCGACTCGGGCTCGTCCATCTCGCCGTCGCCGAGGAACGCCCACACGTGGGAGTCGGAGACGTCCTTGATGCCGCGGTTGGTCAGGTAGCGGTTGAAGCGCGCCTGGTAGATCGCGGAGATCGGGCCGAGGCCCATCGACACGGTGGGGAACTCCCACAGCCAGGGCAGGCGCCGCGGGTGCGGGTAGGACGGCAGGCCGTTGCCGCCGGCCTCGCGGCGGAAGTTGTCGAGCTGCTCCTCGCTGATCCGGCCGTCGAGGAAGGCGCGGGCGTAGATGCCGGGGGAGGCGTGGCCCTGGATGTAGAGCTGGTCGCCGGAGCCGTCCCCCTCCTTGCCGCGGAAGAAGTGGTTGAAGCCGGTCTCGTAGAGCCACGCGGCCGAGGCGAAGGTGGCGATGTGCCCGCCGACGCCGTACTTGCTGCCACGGGTCACCATCGCCGCCGCGTTCCAGCGGTTCCAGGCGGTGATGCGCTGCTCCATCGCCTCGTCGCCGTCCACGGCGGGCTCGGCCGCGGTGGGGATGGTGTTGACGTAGTCGGTCTCGAGCAGCTTGGGCAGCGCGACGCCGGCGCCCTCGGCACGCTCCAGCGTACGGCGCATCAGGTACGCGGCACGGTGCGGCCCGGCCGCCGCGGCAACGGCGTCCAGGGAGGCCTGCCACTCGGCGGTCTCCTCGGGGTCGCGGTCCGGGAGCTGGTCGAGCTCGCTCGGCTGGATGGCGTTGGGGTCGGTCATGTCGCCGCCTTCCTCAGTCGAAGGGGGTGCCCTCAAAGGGTTCGGGGGTGCCCTTGGTCTTTGGCAGGACAGGGCTGTGGACCTCGGTGGAAGTCCGCAGGCGACAATAACTCCGTGATCGATGATCGATCAAAGGGTTGAGGGGCAAAATCTCTTGATCTGGAGAAAGTCGGCACGGGGTGCCTCCGGCGGTGGCACGCGGTGACGGCGATGCGGCGGGTCTGCGCAGGTGAGGAGGGTGTCGCGCGTGGGAGCGCGGGGGCCCGCAGGCGGGACGGCCGCGGGCCGGTGGGGCCGACCGCGCAGTTCCCCGCGCCCCTTCAGGCGCGGGGCGCGCACCCCAGTACGTGCGACTTGACCAGTTCCGCGATGCGCGGGTCGCGGCGGCGGAACGCCGCGACCAGTTCCTCGTGCTCCTCCGCGTAGGACTGCTGCACGGTGCCCAGCCACCGTATCGACAGCGCCGTGAACACCTCGATCCCCAGCCCCTCCCACGTGTGCAGCAGCACCGAGTTCCCCGCCGCCCGCACCAGCTCCCGGTGGAACGCCACCGTGTGCCGCACCTGCGCGGTCCCGTCGGACAGCCGGTCCGCCTCGTACAGCGCGGCCACGTGCGGCTCCAGCGCCGAGCAGTCCTCCGCCAGCCGCCCCGCCGCCAGCTCCGCCGCGATCGCCTCCAGACCGGCCCGGACCGGGTAGCTCTCCTCCAGGTCGGCTGCGGTCAGGTTCCGCACTCGCACGCCCTTGTTCGGCGCCGACTCGATCAGCCGCAGCGACTCCAGCTCGCGCAGCGCCTCCCGCACGGGCGTCTGGCTGACCTCCAGCTCGGTCGCGATGCGCCGCTCCACGATCCGCTCGCCCGGCTTCCAGCGCCCGCTGATGATCCCTTCCAGGATGTGCTCGCGGATCTGTTCGCGCAGCGAGTGGACGACGGGCGCGGTCATGACGGGCTCCTTAGCGGGGCCCGCGGGCCCCCGGGGGGCTTTGACGAATAGACAATACGGCCGGGAGCCCGCCCCGGTGGGGCGCGCGGGGGCGCTCTCGCCCAGGTGAGACGAGACTTACACGCCCCATGTGACGGTGCCCCCGTCCGGAAGCCGCGAGGGCTTCCGGACGGGGGCACCGAGGGACCTGATCAGCGGTCCGTGGCCACCGCCCGGTTCACAGACCGAGCTCGACCTCGAACTCGCCGGCCTCCAGGATCGCCTTGACCGCCGTCAGGTAACGGGCCGCGTCGGCGCCGTCCACCAGGCGGTGGTCGTAGGAGAGGGTCAGGTAGGTCATGTCGCGGACGCCGATGACCGTGCCCTCCTCGGTCTCGATGACGGCCGGACGCTTGACCGTGGCGCCGATGCCGAGGATCGCGACCTGGCCCGGCGGCACGATGATCGTGTCGAAGAGCGCGCCGCGCGACCCGGTGTTGGAGATGGTGAAGGTCGCGCCGGACAGCTCGTCCGGGGTGATCTTGTTGCCGCGGACCTTGCCCGCCAGCTCCGCCGTGGCCTTGGCGATGCCGGCGATGTTGAGGCCGCCGGCGTTCTTGATGACCGGGGTCATCAGGCCCTTCTCGGAGTCCACCGCGATACCGATGTTCTCGGTGTCGAAGTAGGTGATGGTCCCCTCGGCCTCGTTGATCTTGGCGTTGATGACCGGGTGGGCCTTCAGCGCCTGGGCCGCGGCCTTGACGAAGAACGGCATCGGGGAGAGCTTGACGCCCTCGCGCGCCGCGAACGCGTCCTTGGCCCGGGCGCGCAGCTTCATCAGACGGGTGACGTCGACCTCGACGACCGAGGACAGCTGGGCCTGCTCGTGCAGGGCCTTGACCATGTTGTCGCCGATGACCTTGCGGATCCGCGGCATCTTCACGGTCTGGCCGCGCAGCGGGGACGCCTCCAGCGCCGGGGCCTTCTTCGAGGCGGCCGGAGCGGCGGCGGCCGGGGCCGGCGCGGCGGCCTTGGCGGCCTCGGCGGCGGCGAGCACGTCCTGCTTGCGGATACGGCCGCCGACGCCGGTGCCCTTGACGGTGGACAGGTCGACGCCGTTCTCGGCGGCGAGCTTGCGCACCAGCGGGGTCACGTAGGCGCCGTCGTCCGAGCCCTTGGCGGCGGCCGGGGCCTCAGCCGCGGGAGCCTGCGGGGCCGGAGCCGGGGCAGGAGCGGCCTGCTGCGGAGCCGGGGCCGGGGCGGCCTGCTGCGGAGCCGGAGCCGGAGCCGGGGCCGGGGCGGTCTGCTGCGGAGCCGGGGCGGCCGGGGCCGGCGTGGGCTCCGGAGCCGGGGCCGGCTCGGGCTGCGCGGGGGCCGGTTCGGGCTGCGCGGGGGCCGGTTCGGGCTGCGCGGGGGCCGGCTCGGGCTGCGCCGGGGCGGCCGGGGCCTCCTGGGCGGGGGCGGCGGCCGGAGCGGCGCCGGCCTCGCCGATGACGGCGAGCTTCGCGCCGACCTCGGCGGTCTCGTCCTCGCCGACCACGATCTCCAGCAGGGTGCCGGAGGCGGGGGCGGGGATCTCGGTGTCGACCTTGTCGGTGGACACCTCGAGCAGCGGCTCGTCGGCCTCGACGGTGTCGCCCACCGACTTCAGCCAGCGGGTGACGGTGCCCTCGGTGACGGACTCGCCGAGCGCCGGCAGGACCACGTCGGTGCCCTGCGCGGAACCGCCGCCGGACGAGGCCTCGACGGTGGGCGCCGGGGCCGGGGCGGTCTGCTCGGTGGACGGCTGGGCCTGCGGCTCCGGCGCGGGGGCCGGCGGGGCCGCCTGCTCGGCGGCGGGCGCCTCGGCGGCGGCGGGGGCGCCGCTGCCGTCGTCGATCAGGGCCAGCTCGGCGCCGACCTCGACCGTCTCGTCCTCGGCGACCTTGATGGAGGACAGCACGCCGGAGGCGGGGGCCGGGATCTCGGTGTCGACCTTGTCGGTGGACACCTCGAGCAGCGGCTCGTCGGCCTCGACACGCTCGCCCTCGGCCTTCAGCCAGCGGGTGACAGTGCCCTCGGTGACGCTCTCGCCGAGCGCCGGAAGGGTTACGGAAACCGCCATGGTTTCGGTTGCTCCTTAGAAGTGCGGAAGTCTGTGTCGTCGCGCCCGGTGACTGAGGGCGTCAGTCGTGGGAGTGGAGGGGCTTGCCGGCCAGGGCCAGGTGGGCCTCGCCGAGCGCCTCGTTCTGCGTCGGGTGGGCGTGGATGAGCTGGGCCACCTCGGCCGGCAGCGCCTCCCAGTTGTAGATCAGCTGGGCCTCGCCGACCTGCTCGCCCATACGGTCGCCGACCATGTGGACGCCGACCACCGCACCGTCCTTGACCTGGACGAGCTTGATCTCGCCCGCGGTCTTCAGGATCTTGCTCCTGCCGTTGCCCGCCAGGTTGTACTTCAGAGCGACGACCTTGTCCGCGCCGTAGATCTCCTTGGCCTTGGCCTCGGTGATGCCGACGGAGGCGACCTCCGGGTGGCAGTACGTCACCCGCGGGACACCGTCGTAGTCGATCGGGACGGTCTTCAGACCGGCCAGCCGCTCCGCGACCAGGATGCCCTCGGCGAAGCCGACGTGCGCGAGCTGGAGCGTCGGGACGAGGTCGCCGACGGCGGAGATCGTCGGGACGTTCGTCCGCATGTACTCGTCGACCAGGACGTAGCCGCGGTCCATCGCGACCCCGGCCTCCTCGTAGCCCAGGCCCTGCGAGACCGGGCCGCGGCCGACGGCGACGAGCAGGACCTCGGCCTCGAACTCCTTGCCGTCCGCCAGGGTGACCTTGACGCCGTCCTGGGTGTACTCGGCCTTCTCGAAGAAGGTGCCCAGGTTGAACTTGATGCCGCGCTTGCGGAACGCGCGCTCGAGCAGCTTGGAGCTGTTCTCGTCCTCGACCGGGACGAGGTGCTTCATGCCCTCGATGATCGTGACGTCGGTGCCGAACGACTTCCACGCGGACGCGAACTCGACCCCGATGACGCCGCCGCCCAGGACGATCGCGGACTTGGGCACGCGGTCCAGGACCAGGGCGTGGTCGGAGGAGATGATCCGGTCGCCGTCGATCTCCAGGCCCGGCAGCGACTTCGGCACGGAGCCGGTCGCCAGCAGGACGTGGCGGCCCTGGACGCGCTGGCCGTTCACGTCGACGGAGGTGGGGGAGGACAGCCGGCCCTCGCCCTCGATGTAGGTGACCTTGCGGGAGGCGATCAGCCCCTGGAGACCCTTGTACAGGCCGGCGATGACGTCGTCCTTGTACTTGTGGACGGCCGCGATGTCGATGCCCTCGAAGGTGGCCTTCACACCGAACTGCTCGCTCTCGCGGGCCTGGTCGGCGATCTCACCCGCGTGCAGCAGGGCCTTGGTGGGGATGCATCCGTTGTGCAGGCAGGTACCGCCGACCTTGCCCTTCTCGATCAGGGCGACGTCCAGGCCCAGCTGCGCCCCGCGCAGGGCCGCGGCGTACCCACCGCTGCCACCGCCGAGGATCACTAGGTCGAAAACGGTGCTGGCGTCGTTCGCCACGTCACGTCCTCCATGCATTGCGCCACGCCGGTCTCCAGTGACCGGTCGGCGGCTGGTGTCCGGCCGCTCTATGTTCTCGGCCCTTGTGTGGGGCCCTGTCCTGCCGAGCCCTATCCTCGCACTTGTCGGGGCCGTACGAGACGCCGGGCCGTGGTGTGAGACGTCCCACTCCCCGGTGACGGGGCCCCGTCGCACCCGCGCACGAGGCCCGTCACCCGAAGACGCGTCAGCTCAGCTCGCCGGCGGCGGCCCGCTCCGCCAGCCGCACCAGCGTGCGCACCGCGCTGCCCGTCCCGCCCTTGGGCGTGTAGCCGAAGGGACCGCCCTCGTTGAAGGCCGGGCCCGCGATGTCGAGGTGGGCCCAGGTGATGCCCTCGCCGACGAACTCGCGCAGGAACAGGCCGGCGACCAGGCCGCCGCCCATCCGCTCGCCCATGTTGGCGATGTCGGCGGTCGCCGACTCCATGCCCTTGCGCAGGTGCTCCGGCAGCGGCATCGGCCAGGCCGGCTCGCCCGCCTCCTCGGCGGCCTCGTGCACCGCGGCGCGGAAGGCGTCGTCGTTGGCCATGATGCCGAAGGTGCGGCTGCCCAGCGCCAGCATCATGGCGCCGGTCAGGGTCGCCACGTCCACGATGGCGTCCGGCTTCTCCTGCGAGGCCGCCCACAGCGCGTCCGCCAGGACCAGCCGGCCCTCGGCGTCGGTGTTGAGCACCTCGACGGTCTTGCCGCTGTACATGCGCAGCACGTCGCCCGGGCGGGTCGCCGAGCCGGAGGGCATGTTCTCGGCCAGCGCCAGCCAGCCGGTGACGTTGACCTCCAGGCCGAGGCGGGCGGCGGCGACGACCGCGGCGAACACGGCGGCGGCGCCGCTCATGTCGCACTTCATCGTCTCGTTGTGGCCGGCCGGCTTGAGCGAGATGCCGCCCGAGTCGTAGGTGATGCCCTTGCCGACCAGGGCGAGGTGCTTCTTCGCCTTGGACGAGGTGTACGACAGCTTCACCAGGCGCGGACCCGAGGCGGAGCCGGCGCCGACGCCGAGGATGCCGCCGTAGCCGCCCTTGGCGAGGGCCTTCTCGTCGAGCACCTGCACCTTGATGCCGTGCTCCTTGGCCGCCGCCTGGGCGACCGCCGCGAACGCCTCGGGGTTGAGGTCGTTCGGCGGGGTGTTGATCAGGTCGCGGGCGCGGTTGAGCTCCTCGGACACGGCGACGGCGCGCTCGAGGGCCGCCTTGAACGCCTTGTCGCGGGACTTGCCGCCGAGCAGCACGGCCTCGGCGAGCGGGGCCTTGCCGTTCTTGCCGTTCTTCGCGTCGCCCTTGTCCTTGTACGCGTCGAAGGAGTACGCGCCGAGCAGCACGCCCTCGGCGACCGCGCCGGCGTCGGCGGCGTCCGCCAGGGGCAGCGCGAACGCGGCCTTCCTGGTGCCGGCGAGGGCACGGGCGGCGACGCCGGCCGCCTTGCGGAGCGCCTCGGCGTCGTAGCCGGAGTCCTCCTCGGGCCGGGCGCCGAGGCCCACCGCCACCACGAGCGGCGCCTTGAGGCCGGCCGGCGCGGGGAGCTTGGTCACCTCGCCCTCGGCACCGGACGCGCCGAGGGTCTCCAGAACACCGGCCAGGTTGCCGTCGTACGCCTGGTCCACGGCCTCGGCGCCCGGTGCGACGACGGGTCCCCCGGGCTTGGACGCGGAGCCCTTGGCGACACCGATCACGATCGCGTCGGCGCGCAGGCCGGCGACCGCGGCGGTGCTGAGAGTCAGAGCAGTCACGGTGGTGAATTCTCGCTTCCGATGTGAAGTTTCAGTGGCCGAAGGGTGTGGGTCGACCGGGCCCGGCAGCCGACCCTAATCGTGACGTCCGGGTGCGATCCCGTCGGGGCCTCCCCCGGTGCGGCGAACACTCGGCTCCGAGCCTACGCGCGTGTGCGCCCGCTCTCATGGCCGGTGCGCACCCGCCCCGGCGCGGCGGGTGCCCCGCGGCGGGCCGGGAATGCCCCGTGCCGGCCCGTGCGGTGTCCGGATGGCGACCCGGGGTGCGGACGGCCGGGCGATCATGGGGGTGCCGCCGCGCCGCCGGGGCGCGGACGGCCGTGAGCCCTGAGGGAGCGTCCGGTGAGAAGAGCGCGTGCGGTGGCCGTCCTGCTGGCCCTGGTGCTGACGGGGTGTGCCGGGGGTTCCGGCGGCGCGGACGCGGAGCCGTCGCCGTCGGGGGACCGGTGGCGGCCGCGGCCCGGCGTCGCCTGGCAATGGCAGCTCAGCGGCCGCCTGGACACCGCCGTCGACGTCCCGGTGTACGACATCGACGGCTTCGACCACTCGGCGGAGACGGTCGCCCGACTGCACCGCGACGGCCGCAAGGTCATCTGCTACCTGTCCACCGGCGCCTGGGAGGACTTCCGCCCGGACGCGGACGGCTTCCCGGAGTCGGTGCTCGGCCGGGGCAACGGCTGGGAGGGCGAGCGCTGGCTCGACATCCGCCGCACCGACGTCCTCGGGCCGCTGATGGCCGAACGCCTCGACATGTGCCGCGACAAGGGCTTCGACGCGGTGGAGCCGGACAACATGGACGGCTACCGCAACCGCACCGGCTTCCCGCTCACCGCCGCCGACCAGCTCCGCTACAACCGGCTGATCGCCCGCCTCGCGCACGAGCGCGGCATGGCCGTGGGCCTGAAGAACGACCTGGACCAGATCCCGGACCTGGTCGGCGACTTCGACTTCGCGGTGAACGAGCAGTGCGCCCAGTACGGCGAGTGCGAGGAGCTCACCCCGTTCGTCGAGGCGGACAAGGCCGTCTTCCACGCCGAGTACGAACTGCCCACCGCCCGCTTCTGCGCCGACTCCCGCCGCCTGAAGCTGAGTTCACTGCTCAAGAGGTACGAGCTCGACGCGTGGCGGCGAACCTGCTGAGCTCCACGGAGGCCACCGAGGTGCCGGCCGCCCGGTCGGCGAGGGAGCGCCGCCGCGCGCCCAGCACCGGCAGCGCGTTCAGCAGGAACAGCACCACCGCGACCAGCCACACCAGCACCGACAGCAGGATCTCGCCCTCGAGCAGCAGCACGCAGGCCACCGCGTACACGGCGACGTCCGTGGCGGTCGTCACCGCCGCGCGCAGCGCCGCCCGGCGGGGCGTGCGCGGGGTGACCTTCAGCCCGGTGAGGGCCTTGCCGGCGGTCCGCCCGGCCAGGGCGAGGCACGCCCACTGGTAGAGGAAGGCGGCGAGGACCAGCAGTCCGAACGCCTGCCGCACGTACCCCACCGACGTGTCCCACAGCGACGTGCCCAGACCGGCGGAGGCGTCCAGCACGTCCCCGCGCGAGGTGAGCAGGTCGAAGCCGCCGCGCGCGGCCAGTCCGGGCACGTCGGTCACCAGGGCGGAGATCCGGTTGAAGGTGAGCACCGCCAGCAGCGAGGCCAGCCCCGCCACCAGCGCGAAGTCGATCACCCAGGCCGTGGCACGACGCAATGCCGGCATCAACGCCCCCCGTCCGTCCGCCGATCCGCCCCCACAGGCTAGCGGCGGGGCGGGTGTGCCCCCAGGGGGACGCGGAGATCGTTTCAGGCCAGTGACATGACGACGAGCGCGGTCGTCGCCGCCGTCTCCGCGACCCCGCCGAACACGTCGCCGGTCACCCCGCCGAACCGCCGGACGCAGCGCCGCAGCAGCAGTTCGGCCACGCCGGCCGCCACCGCCACCGCGAGCCCGGCGCGCAGCGCGTCGTACGCCCCGAGGGCCGCGCCCGCGCCCGCGAGCAGCCCCGTCGTCAGGGCCGCGGTGACCACCGCGCCCCGCACCGGCACCACTCCCGCGACCGTCGCGCCCAGCCCCTCCGGCCGGGCGGCCGGCACACCGGTGCGCGCGGCCAGGGTGAGGGCGAGCCGCGCCGCGACCGCCGACACCACGGCGGCCAGCGCGCCCCGCGCCCAGGAACCGCCGTACGCCTGCGCCAGCGCGGCCACCTGCGCCAGCAGGACGAGCACCAGGGTGAGCACCCCGAAGGGGCCGATGTCCGACTGCTTCATGATCCGCAGCGCGTCCCCGGCGGGCTTGCCGCTGCCCAGCCCGTCGGCGGTGTCGGCCAGCCCGTCCAGGTGCAGCCCCCGGGTCAGCGCGGCCGGCACGGCGACGGAGGCCACGGCGGCGAGCAGCGGCCCCGCCCCGAGGAACAGCAGCACCAGTCCCGTCGCGGCGGCCACGCCGCCCACCACCAGGCCGACCGCGGGCGCGCAGAGCATGCCCGTCCGCGCGGCCGGACGGTCCCAGCGGGTGAGCCGGGCCGGGAGCACGGTGAGGGTGCCGAAGGCGAAGCGGAGGCCGTCGGCGGGGGAGGCGGGGGAGGGCTCGGGCACCGGCGCAGATTACCCGGCGGTCAGCAGGGCGCCGCCCATGGCCGTGCATAAAGTACGCATATGGGACAGTGGCTGGAGCGGAACATCATCGAGCCGGGCAAGCTCCCGCTGCTCCTCGCGCTGACGGCCTTCGTCCTCACCTTCGTGATCACCCGGACCGTCACCCGGCTGATCCGGGCCGGCAGAGGTCCCTTCGGCAACATCACCGCGGGCTCGGTGCACATCCACCACGTGGTGCCCGGCGTCATCCTCACCGTCGTCGGCGGCTTCGGCGCGGTGGCGAGCGGGGAGCGCGGCCTCGGCCCGTACCTCAGCGCGGTGCTCTTCGGCATCGGCGCGGGGCTCGTGCTCGACGAGTTCGCGCTGATCCTCCACCTGGACGACGTGTACTGGTCCGAGGCCGGACGCAAGAGCGTGGAGATGGTGGCGCTGACGGCGGCGCTGGTCGTCCTGCTGCTGGCCGGGTTCGCGCCGTTCGGCGTCAACGACCTCTCCCAGGAGGAACTGCAGAACCGCGCGGGCGCGCTGACCGGCCTCGCCGTCAACTTCGGCTTCGCGCTGATCGCCCTGAGCAAGGGCAAGGTGCGCCTCGCGGTCTTCGGGGTGATCGTCCCGGTCGTGGCGCTCATCGGCTCCCTGCGGCTGGCCCGCCCGGGATCCCCGTGGGCCAAGCGCTTCTACCGCCACCGTCACCGGGCCAGAGCGAAGGCCCTCCTGCGCGCCTACCGCCACGACCGCCGCTGGTCCCGCCCCGCCCGAGCCATCGGGGACTGGCTGGGCGGCAAACCGGACCGCCCCTGAACGGGGGCGCGGGGAACCGCGCGAAGCGGCGGACCGGGCCCACCCCGCCCTCCGGGACGCGGAGGTGACGCCCCCGGGGGCGCGGGGAACCGCGCGAGGGGGTCCGGGGCGCGGCCCCGGGGACGGGACGGGAAGGGGCGGCGGGGGCGAAGAGAGGAAACGCCCCCGGGCCCGCCTCACTCGCCCTTGGCGGCCTCCTGCCGCACAGGCAGCTCCGCCGCCAGAACCCCCGCGGCCCGCACCAACGGCAGCGCCAGCAACGCCCCCGCGCCCTCTCCCACACGGACCCCCTCCGCCAGCAACGGCTCCAACGCCATCCGGTCCAGCGCCTTCGCCTGCCCCGGCTCCCCGCTCACGTGCGACGCCAGCCACCAGTCCGGCGCCCGGAACGCCACCCGCTGCGCCACCAGCGCACACGCCGCCGTCACCACACCGTCCAGCAGCACCGGCAGCTTCCGCACCGCGCTCTGCAGCAGGAACCCGGTCATCGCGGTGAGGTCCGCCCCGCCCACCGTGGCCAGCAGCCGCAGCTGGTCGCCCAGCACCGGCCGCGCCCGGCGCAACGCGTCCCGGATCGCCGCGCACTTGCGCATCCAGGCCAGGTCGTCGATCGCCAGACCGCCGCGCCCGGTCACCACCGACGCGTCCGTCCCGCACAGCGCCGCCACCAGCACACCCGCCGCGGTCGTGCCGCCGACGCTGACGTCGCCCAGCACCACCAGATCCGTACCGGAGTCGGCCTCCTCGTCCGCCACGGCCATCCCCGCGCGGAACGCCGCCTCGGCCTCCTCCGGGGTCAGCGCGTCCTCGACGTCGATGCGCCCGCTGCCGCGCCGCACCCGGTGGCGCACGACGTCCTCGGGGAGCGACGCCGGGTCGCAGTCCAGGGACATGTCGACCACCCGCACCGGCACGTCCAGCTGCCGCGCCAGCACCGAGACCGGGCGGGCGCCCTCCAGCACGTCCCGCACCAGCTCCGCGGCGGTGCCCGCGGGACGCGCCGAGACCTCCAGCTCCGCGATCCCGTGGTCGCCCGCGAACAGCACCACCCGCGGCCGCTCCACCGGCCGCACCGGCACCGCGGACTGCGCCGCGGCCAGCCACTCGCCCAGGTCGTCCAGGCGGCCCAGCGACCCGGGCGGCACCACCAGGCGGGACCGGTGCTCCTCGGCGTCGCGGCGCACCCCGCCGTCCGGACGCTCGATCAGATCGGTGAAGTCCTCGAGATTAAGCGAGCTCATTCGCCGAACAGTACCGGCCCCCGTCGAACGCCCCGGAGCGCCGGTCGTCCCCGCGTTCGCGCCCTCACCCCCACCACGCCACCCCGGCGGTGATCCACCCCGTGAGGCCCTCCCGTACGTAACGTTTTGCCCGGGGATGCCGGAGATCCCTCCGTCCGTCCCCGACCGTCCCCGCACGTCGCGCCACCCGCGTGCCGTACGCCCTCACGCCGGGAGCCGCCCATGTCCGCCACCTCCCCCGACGCCGCGTTCCCCGCCCCGCACGGCTCCGCCCGGGTGCACGAGCCGCGCCGCCCGGACTGCCCCTGGTGCGGCTCCGCACGGCTGCGCACCCGGCTGAGAACGGGGGACCTGCGCCGGCACCGGCCCGGACTGTTCACCGTCGACGAGTGCCGCGACT
The DNA here is from genome assembly GCF_044763335.1 of Streptomyces sp. NPDC096105. NCBI lineage: Bacteria > Bacillati > Actinomycetota > Actinomycetes > Kitasatosporales > Streptomycetaceae > Streptomyces > Streptomyces sp. NPDC096105. Next base: position 251,105 of record NZ_JBIWGC010000001.1, on the reverse strand, counting down.
GCGGGCACACCTTCCAGAACCCCCGGCTCACCCCCGAGGGCCTGGCCTTCTACCGGCGGGCGGTGCGCGGCGCCCCCCGCGACCCCGCCACCGAGCGGGTCCTCGCCCTGCACGCCGTACGCCACCGCCGCCGCGCCGCCGCCCGCGCGATGCTGCCCTTCGGCGAACCGGAGAGCTGGCTGGACGTCGGCACCGGGCTCGCCCGCTTCCCGGACACCGCGCGGGAGTTCTTCCCGTACACGGCGTTCGACGGCACCGACCTCACCGCGCGCGTGGAGCGGGCCCGTGAGCTCGGCCGGGTCGAGGAGGCGCACGTCGGGCCGCTGACCGACCCCGCGCTGCGGGCCCGGCTGGCCGGCCGCTACGACGTGGTCAGCCTGCTGCACCACCTGGAGCGCACCACCGACCCGCGCGCCGAACTGCACGCCGCCCTCGACGCCCTGCGCCCCGGCGGACACCTGCTGATCGAGACGCTCGACCCGCGCTGCGCGTACGCCGCCCTGTTCGGCCGCTGGTGGCTGCCCTACGACCAGCCGCGCCGCCTGCACCTGCTGCCCCGCCGCAACCTCCGCGAGGAACTCGAGGCGCGCGACTGCGAGATCGTCACCGCCGGCCACCGCGCCGCCCACGTGCCGCACGACCTGGCGGGCCTCGCCGCCCTCGCCCTCTCCCACGCCCTCCCCGCCCCGGACACCCCCTGGCGAGCCGTCCCGCCGTCCCCGGGCCGGCAACGCCTGCGCACGGTCCTCCTCCGCGCCGGCACCCCCCTGGTGATCGCGGCAGCGGCGACGGACCTGGCCCTGTCCCCCCTGATCCGCCACAGCCCGTTCGCCAACACGTACCGCGTGATCGCCCACAAGCCGAAGCGGTGACCGGCCGGCCGTGCCACGGTCCGGGTCCCAGGGTCTGCCGGGCCGGCGCCGGGTGTCCCGCCCGAGAGCCCCGCCCCTGGGGCCGAGCGGCCCGCCGCCGCGCCGGCCGCGCGAGCCGGGACCGCCGGCCGCGGGCCGGCGCCGGGTGACCGGCGGGAGAGGGCGTGGCGGCGAGCCGACGGCCGTCCGCCCGCCCGGGCGGGACGCCGGCGACCCGCCGCCTCACCCGCGCAGCACCAGCGCCTGTCCCGCCACCACCAGCAGTACCTGCTCGCACTCCCGGGCGAACGCCGCGTTCAGGCGGCCCAGTTCGTCGCGGTAACGGCGGCCGGAGGCGGTGGCGGGGACGATGCCCGAGCCGACCTCGTTGGAGACCGCGACCACCGTGCGGCCGGTCTCGCGGACCGCGTCCGTCAGGGCCCGCACCCGGTCCCGCAGGGCGCGCTCGCCGCCGTCCGCCCACTCCGCGTCGTCCCACGCGCCCACCGCGTCCATCGCGTCCGTCAGCCACAGCGACAGGCAGTCGACCAGGAGCGGCGGGCCGTCGTCCCCGAGCAGGGGCACCAGGTCGCAGGTCTCCACGGTCCGCCAGGACCCCGGCCGCCGCTCCTGGTGCGCGGACACCCGCGCCGCCCACTCGGTGTCCCCGTTGCGCGAGCCGCCGGTCGCCACGTACAGCACCTCGGGGAACGACTCCAGGCGCCGCTCCGCCTCCACCGACTTGCCCGACCGCGCCCCGCCCAGCACGAGCGTGCGCCGCGGCACGTCGGGCACGTCCTCACAGGCGCCGGCCTCCAGCGTGGTCCCGTCCGGCACGGCGCGCGCCCCCGCCGCCGCGAGCCGGCGCCGTACCTCGCCGCCCGGCGGCACGTCGTGGTCCAGGTGCGCGGCGATCACGTCCGTGGCCGGCGCCACCGCGCCCGCCTCCCGCAGCCGCGCCAGCGCGTCCGGGCGGCCCACGACGTCCAGCACCACCGTCGCGTACGGCTCGGCCGGCGCCTCCAGCCCGGCCGGGGCGCCGCCCGGCGGCAGGTACAGCAGCCGCTGCCCGTCCGGGCCGGTCACCGTGTACCCGGTGCCGGGCGCGTCCAGCGCGACCGCCCGCACCCGGTGCCCGGTCAGCAGCGTCAGCTCCCGTCCGTCCGGCACCCGGCCCGGCTGCGGCAGCCCGGCCGGCACCTCCACCGCGGGGCCGTCGTGCGGGTGCGACAGCAGCACCTGGCGCACTCCGCCCAGCGAACGCCCCGCACGGGCCGCGGCGACGGCCGCGCCGGGGGTCAGGTCGAGCAGCAGTACGCCGTCCACCAGCAGCGCGGTGGCCGCCCGCGCGTCCGGCCCGAGCGCGCACGCGCACGCCGCGCAGGGACAGTCGGGGCGGGGCAGTCCCGCCGGGGCGCCGGTGCCGAGCAGAGTCAGTTCCACGCCCCGATTCTCGCCTTTCCCCACAGCCGATGCCCGTCCGACTACGCTCTTGGTCAGGAGCCGGACCAAGATCCGGCTTCTGCTGTGCAGTGAGCTCACACGCTTGGGAGGCGTACATGGCGGCATGGACGTGGCGGTTCGAGAAGACCGACGGGACGCAGGTCGAGCCCGCGGTGCCGCCGGAGGAGTTCTCCACGCAGGGGGACGCCGAGTCCTGGATCGGGGAGAACTGGAAGGCCCTCCTGGAGGGCGGCGCCGACCAGGTGCGGCTGCTGGAGGACGACACCGAGATCTACGGCCCGATGAGCCTCCACGCGGACGAGACGGCGGCGGAGACCGGGAGCGCCGACGAAGGGGCGTGAGCCGAGGCCACCCGGGCTGAGGTCACCGGGGCCGGGGCCACCCCGGCCGAGGCCACCCGAGCCGAAGCGCCCGGAGCCGAAGCGTCCGGGGCTGGGACCTCAGCCCCGGACCCCGCACAGGTGCAGCAGCGCGGCGACCCCCCGGTACGGGTCCGTCCGCCCGGCCCGGTCCTCGACCGCCAGCACCGCGTCCAGGTCGTCCGGCAGCACCACGTCGTCCGCCACCGTGTCCGTGAAGATCCGCACGCCGTACCAGGTGTGCAGCGGCGCCCCGATCCCCGCGAGGGTCGACGTCAGCCGCTTCAGCCCGAACGACGCCGTCGGCGGGCAGAACGCCGCCAGCGCGCCCGCCCAGTCGCCGGACAGCCCCGCCCGCATCGCCGCCGCGTCGCCGTTGCGCACGAGCAGTGACAGCATCCCGCCGGGCGCCAGCATCCGGGCCACCCCCGCGAGCAGCGCGTCCGGCTCCTCCACGTCGCCCGTGAGCACGCCATGACAGAGCACGACGTCGAAGCTGCCCGGCAGGAAGTGCACCCCGGTGTCCCCGGCGTGACCCTCGATGATCCGCATCCGCTCCCGGATGCCCTCGGGCTCCCCGGCGAACGTCTCCCGGGCGGCCGCGATCGACGCGGCGTCCTGCTCGACGCCCGTCACCTGATGGCCGGCCCGGGCCAGCCGCAGCGCCTGCGCGCCCCGGCCCATGCCCACGTCGAGCACCCGCAGCCGCTTCCCGACCGGGAAGCGGCCGACTATCTGCTCCTCCAGCTGGCGGGCCACCAGCTCCTCACGGACGACGTCACGCAGCCGGCCCGGCCCGCTCACCGGGCCGGGCACCGCCGTACCGTGCGCGAACGGGGTGGTGCTCAGGGCCGCTCCCCGCGCTTCACCTGGGGCTTGGGCAGCCGCAGCCGGCGCATCTGGAGCGTACGCATCAGCGCGTAGGCGACCGCGCCGCGCCGCTTCTCGTCCGGGAAGCGCTCGGCGAGCGTCTTCTTCAGCCGGAAGCCCGTCACGACCGAGTCGAGCACGATCACCGCGATGACGACCAGCCACAGCAGCAGCGCGACGTTCTGCAGCTGCGGCACCGGCACCATGCTCAGCACGAGGATGACCACGGCCAGCGGCAGGAACCACTCGGCGATGTGGAAGCCCGAGTCCACGTAGTCACGGGCGAACCGGCGCACCGGGCCCTTGTCGCGCACGGGCAGGTACCGCTCGTCGCCGCTGGCCAGCGCCTGACGCTGACGCTCCAGTGCGGCACGGCGCTCCTCGCGCTGACGCTTGGCGGCCTCCTTGCGCGACATCGTCGTGCTGGCCACGCTGCGGCGCTGCGACTGGGCCACGCTGCGCTTGGGTGTGGGGCGGCCCTTGGGGGCCTCGGGATGACGGGGCTGATGGGAGTCGGTCACCGTCGCCTTGTCGGCGACCGGTGCCTTCTCTTCCTTGGCGCGGCTACGGAACACAAAACCCAAGGGTACGGGGTGGCCGGGGTTGGACCACAGCCCCGCGGGGAACGATCCGGCAACACCGGACGTCTCTCCTAGGACAGATGGGGACGTAGCGGGGGTCTCCGGGACGGCCGGCGGCCGCCACCCGGGAACCACCTACTCCCTGCGCCGGATCAGGAGGGTACTCAGTCGTCCTTGGGGATGAGCGCATCAGTCCCCGGACAGTGCGGTAATGGATGCAGGGCCCGTACTGTGGGTTCTGTCGCAGTCACTGGAGCTGGAGTCCGTCAGAAGGGGGCGCGCGAAGCCCATGAGCGGTGTCATGAAGCGTATGGGGATGATCTTCCGCGCGAAGGCGAACAAGGCCCTTGACCGGGCCGAGGACCCGCGCGAGACCCTCGATTACTCGTATCAGAAGCAGCTGGAGCTGCTCCAGAAGGTCCGCCGCGGTGTCGCCGACGTGGCGACCAGCCGCAAGCGCCTGGAGCTCCAGCTCAACCAGCTCCAGTCCCAGTCGGGGAAGCTGGAGGACCAGGGGCGCAAGGCGCTCGCGCTCGGCCGTGAGGACCTGGCGCGCGAGGCCCTCTCCCGTCGCGCCGCGCTCCAGCAGCAGGTGACCGACCTGGAGACGCAGCACGCCACGCTCCAGGGCGAGGAGGAGAAGCTGACGCTGGCCGCGCAGCGGCTCCAGGCCAAGGTGGACGCCTTCCGCACCAAGAAGGAGACCATCAAGGCCACCTACACCGCCGCCCAGGCGCAGACCCGGATCGGCGAGGCCTTCTCCGGCATCTCCGAGGAGATGGGCGACGTCGGCCTGGCCATCCAGCGCGCCGAGGACAAGACCGCCCAGCTCCAGGCGCGGGCCGGCGCGATCGACGAACTGCTCGCCTCCGGCGCCCTGGACGACCCGTCCGGCATGCACAAGGACGACATCCAGGCCGAGCTGGACCGCCTCTCCGGTGGCACGGACGTGGAGCTCGAACTGCAGCGCATGAAGGCCGAGCTGGCCGGCGGCGGCTCCGGCGACCGCCAGGCCCTGGAGGGCGGCCAGGAGCAGGCGCAGCCGCAGGCCCAGCAGCAGCCGCAGGACACCCCGCGCTTCGACAAGCAGTAGTCCCACGCCGAGGAGGGCGACATGATCGTACGGATCATGGGGGAGGGGCAGGTGACGCTGGCGGAGAGCCGGCTCCCCGAGCTGGACGAGCTGGACGAGGAACTGCTCGCCGAGATGGAGAACGGCGACGGGCCCGGCTTCCGCGCGACGCTGCGGGCACTGCTGGACAAGGTGCACGAGCTGGGCGAGCCGGTGCCGGACGACTCCCTGGAGCCGTCCGACCTCATCCTCCCGTCCCCCGACGCCACCCTCGAGGAGGTCCGTGACCTCCTCACCGACGACGGCCTCGTCCCGGGGACCTGAGGCGTCCCCGGGACCACCCGGTCCGATCGTCCGCGAGGAGCCGTCCGCAGAGAGGGGGGGGGACCGGGGCCGCGCCGCACGGGCGTCCGCTCCGGTCACCGCAACCAGCCGTGAGCACCCTGACACGCGTCCGGCGCCGGGCGCGGGCCCACCCGGCCGCCGTGGACACGGCGCTGGCCGCCGGCGTCCTGCTGTGCATGGTCGCCGGGTCCTTCGTCGACCCGCACGGCCCCGAAGGGGTCCGCTGGGGCCTGCGCACCCCGGACGCGCTCAGCCTGGTCCTGATGACGCTCGGGGCCGCCGCGCTCGTCCTCCGCCGCCGCGCGCCCCGCACGGTGCTCGGTGTGGCCGGCGGCCTCTCCGTCGTCGAGTCCGTCACCGGCGACCCCCGCGCTCCCGTCGCCATGTGCGCGGTCGTCGCCCTCTACACGGTGGCCGCCTCCACCGACCGCCCCACCACCTGGCGGCTCGGTCTGCTCACCACGACCGTCCTCACCGGCGTCGCGATGGCCGCCGGACCCCTGCCCTGGTATGCCCAGGAGAACCTGGCGATCCTCGCCTGGACCGGCATCGGCGCCACCGCGGGGGACGCCGTCCGCAGCCGCCGCGCGTTCGTCCGGGCCATCCGGGAGCGCGCCGAACGGGCCGAACGCACCCGCGAGGAGGAGGCCCGCCGCCGGGTCGCCGAGGAGCGCCTGCGCATCGCCCGCGACCTGCACGACGTGGTCGCCCACCACATCGCCCTGGTCAACGTCCAGGCCGGGGTCGCCGCCCACGTCATGGACAAGCGGCCCGACCAGGCCAAGGAGGCCCTCGCCCACGTCCGTGCGGCCAGCCGCCACGCGCTCGGCGAACTGCGCGCCACCGTCGGCCTGCTGCGCCAGTCCGGCGACCCCGAGGCGCCCACCGAGCCCGCCCCCGGCCTCGACCGCCTCGACGAGCTCGCCGCCACCTTCCGCAACGCCGGACTCCGCGTCGAGGTGGCCCGCGCCGACCAGGGCACCGAACTGCCCGCCGCCGTCGGCCTGGCCGCGTACCGGATCGTCCAGGAGGCGCTGACCAACGTGCAGAAGCACGCCGGGGCCGGCGCGCGCGCCGAGGTCAGCGTCGTACGCGTCGGACCGCACATCGAGGTCACCGTGCTCGACGACGGCGGCGACGCGGGCCACGCCCCCACCCCCGGCGGCGGGCACGGACTGCTCGGCATGCGCGAACGCGTCACCGCGCTGCGCGGCACCCTCACCACCGGCCCCCGCTACGGCGGCGGCTTCCGCGTGCATGCGATCCTTCCCGTCGAGCCCCGCACCTCCGCCGCCCCCGGCAGCCCCCCGTGACCGACGCCCCGCTGGAGCCCGCATGACGATCCGCGTCCTGCTCGCCGACGACCAGGCACTGCTGCGCAGCGCCTTCCGCGTCCTGGTCGACTCCGAGCCGGACATGGAGGTGGTGGGCGAGGCGTCCGACGGCGCCGAGGCCGTCCGGCTGGCGCGCGAACACCGGCCCGACGTGGTCCTCATGGACATCCGCATGCCCGGCACCGACGGGCTCGCCGCCACCCGCGAGATCAGCTCCGACCCCGCGCTCGACGGGGTGCGGGTGGTGATACTGACGACCTTCGAGGTCGACGACCACGTGGTCCAGTCGCTGCGGGCCGGCGCCTCCGGCTTCCTCGGCAAGGGCTCCGAGCCCGGCGAGATGCTCCACGCGGTCCGCGTCGCCGCCGGGGGCGAGGCACTGCTGTCCCCGCAGGCCACCAAGGGCCTGATCGCCCGCTTCCTCGCCCAGGAGGGCCCGCCCGGCCCCGACCGCGACCCGGAGCGCGCCGAGCGGCTGGACTCGCTCACCGTGCGCGAGCGGGAGGTGCTGGTGCAGGTCGCCGGCGGCCACTCCAACGACGAGATCGCCGAACGCCTCGAGGTCAGCCCGCTCACCGTGAAGACCCACGTCAACCGCGCCATGGCCAAGCTGGGCGCCCGCGACCGGGCCCAACTCGTGGTGATCGCCTACGAGTCCGGGCTGGTCCGTCCGAGGACGGACCGGGCACAGCCGGGTGTACTGCGGCCGGAGTAGGCGCCGCGTGAAGATATCGGACCTCGGGACCACGGATCGGTCCCGGGCCATGCCCCAGGGTGTAGAGCGGGCCGCTCGCTGTGCGCGCGCCCGTCTGCCGGACCTTCGCCGCTCCACGGAAAAGAGACCCTGACCCATGTCCTGGCTGTCCAGATTCAGCCTCGCGCAACGGGCGCTGATCGGACTGATGTCGATCATCGCGCTCGTCTTCGGGGCGATCGCGATACCCCAGCTCAAACAGCAGCTCCTGCCCACCATCGAACTGCCCATGGTCTCCGTGATCGCGCCCTACCAGGGCGCGTCGCCGGACGTGGTGGAGAAGCAGGTCGTCGAACCCATCGAGGACAGCCTGGAGGCCGTCGACGGCATTTCCGGCGTCACCTCGACGGCGAGCGAGGGCAACGCCGTGATCATGGCGTCCTTCGACTACGGCAACGACACCCAGCAGCTCGTCGCCGACGTGCAGCAGGCCGTCAACCGGGCCGGCGCCCGGCTGCCGTCCGGGGTGGACCCGCAGGTCGTCGCCGGCTCCACGGACGACATCCCGGCCGTGGTGCTCGCCGTCACCTCCGACAAGGACCAGCAGGCGCTCGCCGATCAGCTGGACCGCACGGTGGTGCCCGCGCTGAAGGGCATCGACGGCGTCGGCCAGGTCATGGTGGACGGCGTACGGGACCTTCAGGTCACCGTCGTGCCCGACGACGCGAAGCTCGCCCGGGCGGGCCTCACCACGGCCTCCGTCGCCCAGGCCCTCCAGGCCGGCGGCGCCACCGTCCCGGCCGGCTCCTTCGACGAGAACGGCGCCAACCGCACCGTCCAGGTCGGCGGCGGCTTCACCTCGGTGCGGCAGATCCAGGACCTGATGGTCACGGCCGGCCCCGGCGAGGGCAAGCCGGTCCGCCTCGGCGACGTCGCCACCGTCCGGCAGGAGGAGGCGAGTTCCGCCTCCCTCACCCGCACCAACGGCAAGCCCAGCCTCGCCGTGCTGGCCACCATGGACCACGACGGCAGCGCGGTCGCCATCTCCGAGGCCGTCGAGAAGGAGCTGCCCGGGCTGCGCGAGGACCTCGGCGACGACGCCACCCTCACCGTGGTCGCCGACCAGGGCCCCGCCGTCTCCAAGGCCATCGACGGCCTGACCACCGAGGGCGCGCTCGGTCTGGTCTTCGCCGTGCTGGTGATCCTCGTCTTCCTCACGTCGGTCCGCTCCACCCTCGTCACCGCGGTGTCCATCCCGCTGTCGGTGGTGCTCGCGCTGATCGTGCTGTGGACCCGTGACCTGTCCCTGAACATGCTGACCCTGGGCGGTCTGACCATCGCCATCGGCCGGGTCGTGGACGACTCCATCGTCGTCCTGGAGAACATCAAGCGGCACCTCGGCTACGGCGAGGAGCGCCACGCCGCGATCATGAAGGCGGTGCGCGAGGTGGCCGGCGCGGTCACCTCCGCCACGCTCACCACCGTCGCCGTCTTCCTGCCGATCGGCCTGGTCGGCGGCATGGTGGGCGAGCTGTTCGGCTCCTTCAGCCTCACCGTCACCGCCGCGCTGCTGGCGTCCCTGCTGGTGTCGCTGACGGTCGTGCCGGTGCTGTCGTACTGGTTCCTGCGGCCGCCGAAGGGCACCCCGGAGGACGCCGAGGAAGCCCGCCGGCTGGCGGAGGAGAAGGAGGCCAGGAGCCGCCTGCAGCGCGCCTACGTGCCCGTGCTGCGGTTCGCCACCCGGCGCCGGCTGGCGAGCCTGGCCATCGCCGTGGTCGTGCTGATCGCCACCTTCGCCATGGCCCCGCTGCTGAAGACCAACTTTTTCGACGCGGGCGAGCAGCAGGTCCTGACCGTCCGCCAGGAGCTGGAGCCCGGCACCAGCCTGGCCGCCACCGACGCCCGGGCGAAGAAGATCGAGAAGCTGCTCTCCGACACCGAGGGCGTCGAGGACTACCAGGTGACGGTCGGTTCGTCCGGCTTCCTGGCGGCCTTCGGCGGCGGCACCGACACCAACCAGGCGAGCTACCAGGTCATGCTGGAGGAGTCCGCCTCCTCCGACGAGGTGCGGGACAGCATCGAGAAGGGCCTCGCCGAGCTCGACGGCATCGGCACCACCGTCGTGGCGGCCGGTGACGGCTTCGGCGGCCAGGACGTCAGCGTGACCGTCAAGGCGGCCGACGCGCAGGTGCTGCGCAAGGCGGCCGAGCAGGTCCGTGACGCGGTGGCCTCGCTGGACGACGTCACGGACGTCACCAGCGACCTGGCGCAGAGCGTGCCCCGCATCTCGGTCGAACCCACCGACAAGGCCGCAGCGGCCGGCTTCGACGCCCAGACCCTCGGGATGGCCGTCACCCAGTCGGTGAAGGGCACCCCGGCCGCCAAGGCGGTCCTCGGCGACGCGGAGCGGGACGTCGTGATCCGCTCGGCGCGGCCCGCCACGACCGTGGAGCAGCTGCGCAACCTGCGCCTCGGCCCGGTGAAGCTGGGTGACATCGCCACCGTCCGGCTGGTGGACGGCCCGGTCTCCATGACCCGGATCGACGGCCAGCGCGCGGCGACCGTCACCGCCCGCCCGGTCGGCGAGAACACGGGCGCCGTGGGCACGGAGCTCCAGAAGAAGATCGACGAGCTGACGCTGCCCGCGGGTGCGACGGCCGAGATCGGCGGCGTGACCGCGGACCAGGACGAGGCCTTCGTCAACCTGGGCCTCGCCATGCTGGCCGCCATCGCCATCGTGTTCATGCTGCTGGTCGGCACCTTCCGGTCGCTGGCCCAGCCGCTGATCCTGCTGGTGTCCGTCCCGTTCGCGGCGACCGGCGCGCTCGGCCTGCTGCTGCTCACCGGCACCCCGATGGGCGTCCCGGCGATGATCGGCATGCTGATGCTGATCGGCATCGTGGTCACCAACGCGATCGTGCTGATCGACCTGATCAACCAGTACCGCGCGCAGGGCCACGGCGTCATCGAGGCCGTGATCGAGGGCGGCCGGCACCGACTGCGGCCGATCCTGATGACGGCCCTGGCGACGATCTTCGCCCTGCTCCCGATGGCGCTCGGCGTCACCGGCGAGGGCGGCTTCATCGCCCAGCCGCTCGCGGTGGTGGTCATCGGCGGCCTGATCACGTCGACCCTGCTCACCCTGCTCCTGGTCCCGACGCTCTACGCGATGCTGGAACTGCGCAAGGAGCGCCGCGCCCAGCGGCGCGCGGCCAAGCGGCAGGCGGCCTCCCGGCCGGAGTCCTCCTCCGACGAGGCGGCCGCGGCGCAGGTCTGACCCCGCGGAACCCGCGAAGGCCCTCGCCCGGCACCGGAAGGTGCCGGGCGAGGGCCTTCGCCGCGTGCGCCGTGTGCCGGAGTTACGGCAGCGCCAGCATGCGCTCCAGGGCCAGCTTCGCGAAGGCCTCCGTCTCCTTGTCGACCTCGATGCGGTTGACCAGGGTGCCCTCGGCGAGGGACTCCAGGGCCCAGACCAGGTGGGGGAGGTCGATGCGGTTCATGGTCGAGCAGAAGCAGACCGTGCGGTCGAGGAACACGATCTCCTTGTCCTCGGACGCGAAACGGTTCGCCAGGCGCCGGACCAGGTTCAGCTCGGTGCCGATGGCCCACTTGGAGCCCGCCGGGGCCGCCTCCAGGGTCTTGATGATGTACTCGGTCGAGCCGACGTGGTCCGCCGCGGCCACGACCTCGTGCCGGCACTCGGGGTGCACCAGGACGTTGACGCCCGGGATGCGCTCACGGACCTCGTTCACCGAGTCCAGGCTGAAGCGGCCGTGCACCGAGCAGTGGCCGCGCCACAGGATCATCTTCGCGGCGCGCAGCTCCTCGGCGGTCAGACCGCCGTTCGGCTTGTGCGGGTTGTAGACGACGCAGTCCTCCAGCGACATCCCCATGTCCCGCACCGCCGTGTTGCGGCCCAGGTGCTGGTCGGGGAGGAAGAGGACCTTCTCGCCCTGCTGGAACGCCCAGTCCAGGGCGCGCCTGGCGTTCGACGAGGTGCATATCGTGCCGCCGTGCCTGCCGGTGAAGGCCTTGATGTCGGCGGAGGAGTTCATGTACGAGACGGGGACGACCTGCTCGGCGATCCCGGCCTCGGTCAGCACGTCCCAGCACTCGGCCACCTGCTCGGCGGTGGCCATGTCCGCCATGGAGCAGCCGGCCGCGAGGTCCGGGAGGACCACCTTCTGGTCGTCGCCGGTGAGGATGTCGGCGGACTCGGCCATGAAGTGCACACCGCAGAACACGATGTACTCGGCCTGCGGGCGCGCGGCGGCGTCCCGCGCCAGCTTGAAGGAGTCGCCCGTGACGTCGGCGAACTGGATGACCTCGTCCCGCTGGTAGTGGTGGCCGAGCACGAAGACCTTGTCCCCGAGCTTCGCCTTGGCCGCGCGGGCGCGCTCCACCAGGTCCGGGTCGGACGGCGAGGGGAGGTCGCCGGGGCACTCCACACCGCGCTCGCTCCTCGGGTCGGCCTCACGGCCGAGGAGCAGCAGGGCGAGGGGCGTCGGCTGGACGTCGAGCTCCTGGGGCTGGGCGGTGGTCACGGCACGCACCCTTTCTGTTCTGGCGACTTCTCGTCTAATTGACGCTATTTATCATAACCGGTTCATGTCACTTTGACGATGGTCATAGCGTCCATGTGACGTGAATCCCGCCGGCCGCCCGTGCGTTCCCCGCGGGCCCCGCGAGCGACGGTTTCCGCTCCGCACGGCGTGTGCGAGCATGAGGAGGGAGCCGAGGAAAAGACGCGCCCGGCCCGGAATGAATCCGCGGCCCCGTCGGTTGCAACCGTCGGCAAGCAGTCTCCGTACAACCCGGGAGAGATGTAGATGTCCGTATCGGACGAGACCACCACCGTCACCGACGGCATCATCCTGACCGACGCCGCCGCGTCCAAGGTCAAGGCGCTGCTCGACCAGGAAGGCCGTGACGACCTCGCCCTGCGCGTCGCCGTCCAGCCCGGCGGCTGCTCCGGCCTGCGTTACCAGCTCTTCTTCGACGAGCGTTCGCTCGACGGCGACGTGGAGAAGGACTTCGGCGGTGTGAAGGTCGTCACCGACCGCATGAGCGCCCCGTACCTGGGCGGCGCCACCATCGACTTCGTCGACACCATCGAGAAGCAGGGCTTCACGATCGACAACCCGAACGCCACGGGCTCCTGCGCCTGCGGCGACTCCTTCAGCTGAGCGGCTCCGCCTCCACAGCGCACGACGAAGGCGGCGGTCCCGTTCTCACGGGACCGCCGCCTTCGTCGTGCGCGTCCGCCGTCAGCGGGTGCGGGGCGCCGGCAGGCGGGCGCCCTCCTTGTGCAGCGGCACCGGCTCGCCCTTCGCGTCCACGACCTCGCGGTCGCCGAGCGGAGCGTCCAGCCGCACCGTCTCCTGGTACTGCTTGGCGATCAGGATGCACACCTCGCCCGGCCGGGACGTCTCGGTCACCCGTACCGTGACCTCGTCCCCGCTCTCGCTCGCCGTCGCCTCGTAGTCCGCGCAGACGCCGCCCGTGAACGCCACGGTCAGCTCGTCGCCCTCCGCCGTGTAGCCCTCCACCTCGACCTCACGCGTGGCCGGCGCGGACGTCGGTTCGTCACCGGGGCCGGACGGCTCCTCGCCCGGCCGCTGTCCGGACCCCTCCGGCGGGGCGAGGAACGAGGGGGCGACCGCGGGGTGCGTCACCGTGAACGGGCTCTCCGAGCCCGCCGGGCGCACCTCGAACAGCCAGGACGGCACCAGCGCGGGACGCCCGTCCACCGCGTGCGCGGCCAGCCCGAACACCGCCTCGTCCACCGACACGGTGTCGCCGGCCGGCTTCGCCGCCGGGACGCACGGCTCCTCCTGCCGCTGCCCCTCGTCCAGCGGTACGGGGGTGGCGCAGCCGCCGATCTCCACCCGGCCCCCGGCGCCGGGCGCGCCGTTCATCGCGTCCAGCGCCTCGCGGGCGCTCACCACGGGGTAGTCGTCCCCCTTCACCGGCTCCGCGAGCCGGCCGCTGCCGCCGACCACCTCGCCGCCGGCCCCGACGACCACCCCGGTCGTCCACCCGTACGTCGGCAGCCCGCCGACCTCCGGGTCGGCGTTCACCACACGCCTGCCGTCCAGCACCTGGCTCGCGTCCAGCTTGGCGTCGTCCTGGCCCACCGCCTTGAGCACCGGCGCGGCGGCCTTCTTCGCGGCGGCCTCGCTCACCGCTGGGGTGTTCGCGCCGGCCGGGGCCTTGCAGGTGGCGCCCTTGCAGTTGTCGCTGCCGGGGATGTTCCGGCTGAACGTCCAGGCGCCGGGGGCCCGCTGGTCGACGCGCAGGGCCGGACCGGAGCCGTCCTGGCCGCCGATGCGCCAGGAACCGCCCTCGGCGACCGGCTCGCCCTCCATCCCCAGCGCCCTCGCCAGCGCGACCACCCTGTCCTCGGTCACCTGGCCCCGCGCGTGGAACACCGGCGCCGAGTCCGGGCCCTCGGGGAGCGTGCCGTCGGCGCGGTAGGTGGCGCCGTACGGATTCGGCTCGCCCGGCGCGATGCCGGCCGGGCCGCTCTCCGAGTGGCCGTCCAGGGCGAGCGGCGGGGGAGCGGGGTCGCCGTTCGCCCCCGGGGCCGTACCGCCCCCGGAGTCCCCGGCGGCCCCGGCCGCGAGATACGCCCCGCCACCGCCGGCCAGCAGCACGGCGGCGGCCACGGAGACCACCAACGCCGGCGTCCGCCGCCGCCCCGCTCTCCCGGACCCGCGGTCGCCGCCATGGCCCGCGCCGACCACCGGCTCATCCGGTTCGACGGACCCGTCCGCCTCCGCTGCGGGAGCCCCGGCGCGCGCGGGCCTGTCCGCCCCGGCTGCGGGAACACCGCCGCTTCCCGCGGGCCCGTCCTCATCGGCATCGGCCGCTTCACCGCCGGCGGTCCGCGGGCCGGCCGCTTCGGATTCACCCGTCCCGGTGTCCGTGGTCACGGCGTCCGCATCCCCGGGCGCCGAAGTCCTGGCGCCCTCGGGCTCCGAGGTCCCGGCGTCCTCGCCCGCGCCACGCGTCCGCGTGGCACCGGAGGCGGCCGCTTCCGCGGCGGAGGCGGCGCGCGGTCCTGCGCCCCCCGCGTCGCCCGTGGCGGGGCGCGGCTCGTCGTCGTGGTCGGGTCGCTCGGTGTTCACCGCATCGCTCCTTCGCCTGCACAGCCGTCCCCTGTGGACCCTGCCCGGTCGCACCGGGACTGCAGAGGGTTCGTGTCCCGCGTCCCCCCCACGGGGGACGGCGATGGGACGCAGCGGGGGAGCGCGCGGTTCCCCGCGTCGGCTCAGTCGCCGTAGTCGCACATGGCGTCGAGCATCCGCGCGGAGGCGGGCGGCACGTCCACCCCGTGGATCAGGGAGGGGGCGACCGGCCGGGCCGCCGCCCGCTCGGGCGCCGTCCAGTGCGGGGCCATCCGGGCGCAGTCGCCGCGCAGCGAGGCCAGGTCGCCCTCGAGGTCGACCGGAGCGGGGGCGTGGGCCTTGATGTTCGTCATGTCCGCACCGTATGCACGCCGGCAGCCGCGAAGAAAGGGCTACTATCGGGTAGTTTCGGCTGCTTCTGCGGGCCGTCCCCACCCGGTAGCGTGAAGTGTCAAACCCCCTCCCTCAGGAGATTCCACGCCGTGCGCATCGCAGTCACCGGCTCCATCGCCACCGACCACCTCATGACCTTCCCCGGCCGGTTCGCGGACCAGCTCGTCGCGGACCAGCTGCACACGGTCTCGCTGTCCTTCCTGGTCGACAACCTCGACGTGCGTCGCGGCGGAGTGGCCGCGAACATCGCCTTCGGCATGGGCCAGCTCGGCACCCGCCCGATCCTGGTCGGCGCGGCCGGCTTCGACTTCGACGAGTACCGGGCCTGGCTGGACCGGCACGGCGTCGACACCGGTTCCGTGCGTATCTCGGAGACGCTGCACACCGCCCGTTTCGTGTGCACCACGGACGCCGACCACAACCAGATCGGCTCCTTCTACACGGGCGCGATGAGCGAGGCCCGCCTGATCGAGCTGAAGACCGTCGCCGACCGTGTGGGCGGTCTCGACCTGGTGTCCATCGGCGCCGACGACCCGGAGGCGATGCTCCGGCACACCGAGGAGTGCCGCTCCCGGGGCATCCCGTTCGCCGCCGACTTCTCCCAGCAGATCGCCCGCATGGACGGCGAGGAGATCCGGATACTGCTGGAAGGGGCCACGTACCTCTTCTCCAACGAGTACGAGAAGGGCCTCATCGAGACGAAGACCGGCTGGACCGACGAGGAGATCCTCGCCAAGGTGGGCCACCGCGTCACCACCCTCGGCGCCCGCGGCGTGCGCATCGAGCAGGCCGGCGAGCCGGCCGTCGAGGTCGCCTGCCCCGACGAGGAGCGCAAGGCCGACCCCACCGGCGTGGGCGACGCCTTCCGCGCCGGCTTCCTGTCCGGCCTGGCGTGGGGCGTCTCGCTGGAGCGCGCGGCGCAGGTCGGCTGCATGCTGGCGACCCTCGTCATCGAGACGGTCGGCACCCAGGAGTACCAGCTGCGCCGCGCCCACTTCATGGAGCGCTTCACCAAGGCCTACGGCGACGACGCCGCCACCGAGGTGCGGCAGCACCTGGGCTGAGCCCGGTCATGACAGCCGGCGGACCGCATAGACCGTGCCCCGGTCCGCCGGCTGCTCGCCGACGTACTCCTGCCCGCGCATCTCGCACCACGCGGGGATGTCCAGCCGGGCCGCCTCGTCGTCCGCGAGGACCCGCACCAGGCCGCCCACCGGCACATCGCCGATCACCTTGGCCAGCTCGATCACCGGGACGGGGCAGCGCCGTCCCAGCGCGTCCACCACCAGCGCCTCGTCCCGCTCCTCCGTGACCACGTCCGTCCGGGACACCGGCGCGCCGAGCCTCTCCCGCACCCCGGCCACCACGCCCGGCAGCACGGCGAGGAACCGCTCGACGTCCCCCTCCTCCGTGCCCGGCGGCAGCGAGACGCGGACGTTGCCCTCGCTGAGCACCCCCATCGCCCTCAGCACGTGGCTGGGCGTCAGCGTGCTGCTGGTGCAGGAGGAGCCGGAGGACACGGAGAACCCGGCCCGGTCCAGCTCGTGCAGCACGGTCTCCCCGTCGACATAGAGACACGAGAAGGTGACGACGCCCGGCAGCCGCCGCTCCGGGTCCCCGACCACCTCCGCGTCCGGCACCAGCTCCGGCACCCGCGCCCGGATCCGCTCCGTCAGTTCCCGCAGCCGGGCCGCCTCCTGGGCGGCCTCCGCCCGCACCGCCCGCAGCGACGCCGCCGCGGCCACGATCGCCGGGAGGTTCTCGAACCCGGGCGCCCGCCCCGACTCCCGCTCGTCGCGCGGTCCCCGGGGCGCGAACCGCACCCCCTTGCGCACCACCAGCAGCCCGACCCCCGAGGGGCCGCCCCACTTGTGGGCGCTCGCCGCGAGCAGCGACCAGTCGCCGTCCACCGGCCCCCAGCCCAGCGACTGGGCCGCGTCCACCAGCAGCGGCACCCCCGCCGCCCGGCACGCCCGGGCCGCCTCGGCCACCGGCTGGAGGGTCCCCACCTCGTGGTTGGCGGACTGCAGACAGGCCAGCGCGGTGTCCGGCCGCAGCGCCCCGGCGAACTCCGCCGGGCTCACGGCGCCCGTGCGGTCCACCGGGACCTCGGTGACCGTGCCGCCGCCGGCCCGGTGAACTTCCGCCGCATGGAGTACAGAAGAGTGTTCGACCGCTGACACGATCAGGTGGTGCCCCGTGCGCCGCCGCCCGGCCAGCGCCCCCGCGATCCCGGAGTGCACCGCGGCCGTGCCCGACGGGGTGAACACCAGCTCGTCCGGCCGGCAGCCCACCGACTCCGCGGCCGCCTCGCGCGCCGCGTCCAGCAGCAGCCGGGCCCGCCGCCCCTCCTTGTGCAACCGCGCCGGATCCGCCCACCCTTCGTCCAGGGCGGCCAACAGGGCCTGCCGGGCGACGGGGTGGAGCGGAACGGCGGAAGCGGCATCGAAGTAGGACACGCCCCCACGCTAAGCGCCCCGGCGCGAACCCGGGAACCGGCCCGGGCGCGGGCGCGCTCCGGCGGCCGGGGGAGGCTTCCGCACCCGCCCGCGTGACATCCCGGACGCCCGGGCGATGGGGCGCTCGGTGTAACCCGCGGCGCGTATGGCACCCCTCCCCGCGAGAGCTCAAAAGGCGTCGGCTAGGGTTTGGTCCGCATAAACATCCAAACCCCTGCCCGACGCAGGGCGGCGACCGACCAGCGAGAAGGCCAGGCCGCAGCCGAACAGCGCGGGCGAGACTCTCGGGAAGGCGCTACGTGAGTCCCAACGGCTCCGACCTCCCCCACGGCCTGGAAGGCGTGGGCGGTACCCCCAAGCCGCGGCGCCCGATGCGGCGGAAGCTGCTGCAGGCACTGACCGCGGGCCTGGTCCTGGCGACCGCCACCGGTTGCACATGGGAGGACTTCCCCCGCCTTGGCATGCCCACCCCCACGACGGAAGAGGCTCCGCGGATCCTCTCCCTGTGGCAGGGGTCCTGGGCGGCCGCGCTCGCCGTCGGCGTGCTGGTGTGGGGCCTGATCCTGTGGAGTGCTTTCTTCCACCGGCGCAGCCGCACCAAGGTCGAGGTACCTCCGCAGACCCGGTACAACATGCCCATCGAGGCGTTGTACACGGTGGTCCCCCTCATCATCGTCTCGGTGTTCTTCTACTTCACCGCCCGTGACGAATCCGAGCTGCTGAAGCTCGAGAAGAAGCCCGACGTCACGGTGAACGTGGTCGGCTTCCAGTGGAGCTGGTGCTTCAACTACGTCGAGAACGTCGAGGGTTCCACGGGCGACGCCAAGACGTCCAAGGAACTCGACGCGATCCCGGACCGCTACAAGGAGGCCTTCCCGGCCGACGCCGGCGGTGTGCACGACTGCGGCATCCCCGGTACCCGGAACCCGCAGACCAACAACCCGGGCCCCACCCTGTGGCTGCCCGAGGGCAAGCGGGTCCGCTTCGTGCTGACCTCGCGTGACGTCATCCACTCCTTCTGGGTGGTGCCGTTCCTGATGAAGCAGGACGTCATCCCGGGCCACACCAACGCCTTCGAGGTGACCCCCAACCGTGAGGGCACCTTCCTGGGCAAGTGCGCCGAACTCTGCGGCGTCGACCACTCCCGGATGCTGTTCAACGTGAAGGTCGTCTCCCCCGAGCGGTACGAGCAGCACCTGAAGGACCTCGCGAAGAAGGGGCAGCAGGGCTACGTGCCCGCGGGCATCGAGCAGTCCGGCCCCGAGAAGAACCGGGAGTCGAACATCCTGTGAGCATCCTCAACGAACCCAAGGGTGCCGCGGCAGCAGGGTCCCACTACGAGGACGAACTGCCGGTCAGGCGCCAGAACCGTGGCAGCGTCGTGGTCAAGTGGCTGACCACCACGGACCACAAGACGATCGGCACCATGTACCTGGTGACGTCGTTCGTCTTCTTCATCATCGGCGGCGTGATGGCCCTGGTGATGCGCGCCGAGCTGGCCCGCCCGGGCCTGCAGGTCGTGTCGAACGAGCAGTTCAACCAGGCGTTCACGATGCACGGCACGATCATGCTGCTGATGTTCGCGACGCCGCTGTTCGCCGGCTTCGCGAACTGGATCATGCCGCTGCAGATCGGCGCGCCCGACGTGGCGTTCCCGCGGCTGAACATGTTCGCCTACTGGCTCTACTCGCTCGGTTCGCTCATCGCGGTGGGCGGCTTCCTCACCCCGGACGGCGCCGCCAGCTTCGGCTGGTTCGCCTACTCGCCGCTGTCGGACGCGGTCCGCTCGCCGGGCATGGGCGCCGACCTGTGGATCATGGGCCTCGCCCTCTCCGGCTTCGGCACCATCCTCGGCGCGGTCAACTTCATCACCACCATCATCTGCATGCGCGCTCCGGGCATGACGATGTTCCGCATGCCGATCTTCACCTGGAACGTGCTGCTCACCGGTGTGCTGGTGCTGCTCGCCTTCCCGGTGCTCGCCGCCGCGCTGTTCGCCCTGGAGGCGGACCGCAAGTTCGGGGCGCACATCTTCGACTCGACGAACGGCGGAGCGCTGCTCTGGCAGCACCTCTTCTGGTTCTTCGGTCACCCCGAGGTGTACATCATCGCGCTGCCGTTCTTCGGCATCGTCTCCGAGATCATCCCGGTGTTCTCCCGCAAGCCGATGTTCGGCTACATGGGTCTCATCGGCGCGACCATCGCGATCGCGGGTCTGTCGGTGACGGTGTGGGCGCACCACATGTACGTCACGGGCGGTGTGCTGCTGCCGTTCTTCTCCTTCATGACCTTCCTGATCGCGGTCCCGACCGGTGTGAAGTTCTTCAACTGGATCGGCACCATGTGGAAGGGCAGCCTGTCCTTCGAGACGCCGATGCTGTGGACGCTGGGCTTCCTCATCACGTTCACCTTCGGCGGTCTGACCGGCGTCATCCTGGCCTCGCCGCCGCTGGACTTCCACGTCTCCGACTCGTACTTCGTGGTGGCGCACTTCCACTACGTGGTGTTCGGCACCGTGGTGTTCGCGATGTTCGCCGGCTTCCACTTCTGGTGGCCGAAGTTCACCGGCAAGATGCTCGACGAGCGGCTCGGCAAGATCACCTTCTGGACGCTGTTCGTCGGCTTCCACGGCACCTTCCTGGTCCAGCACTGGCTGGGTGTCGAGGGCATGCCGCGCCGGTACGCGGACTACCTGGCCGCGGACGGCTTCACCGCCCTGAACACGGTCTCGACGATCGCCTCCTTCCTGCTCGGCATGGCGATGCTGCCGTTCTTCTACAACGTGTGGAAGACCGCCAAGTACGGCAAGCCGGTCACCGTCGACGACCCGTGGGGCTACGGCCGCTCGCTGGAGTGGGCCACCTCCTGCCCGCCGCCCCGGCACAACTTCCTCACCCTGCCGCGGATCCGCAGCGAATCCCCGGCGTTCGACCTGCACCACCCGGAGATCGCCGCGCTCGACGAGCTCGAGAACGCCGGTCACGGTGAGAAGGCCCTCTCCGGCGGCAAGGAGGCCGGCAAGTGAAGATCCAGGGCAAGATGTTCATGTGGCTGAGCCTCTTCTTCCTGGCCATCGCCGTGGTCTACGGCGTCTGGTCGAAGGAGCCGGTCGGCACCACCGCCCTCTTCCTGGCCTTCGGCCTGAGCATCATGGTCGGCTTCTACCTGGGCTTCACGGCCCGGCGGGTCGACGTGGGCGCCCAGGACGACAAGGAGGCGGACGTCGCCGACGACGCCGGCGAGGTCGGGTTCTTCAGCCCGCACAGCTGGCAGCCGCTGGCCCTGGGCGTGGGCGCCGCCCTGGCCTTCATGGGCGTGGCCATCGGCTGGTGGCTGATGTACTTCTCCGCTCCGATCCTGCTGATCGGTCTGTGGGGCTGGGTCTTCGAGTACTACCGCGGTGAGAACCGCACCCAGTAGCACGCCGCACGGCACCCGGGAGCCCGGACACTCCGTCAGGAGGGTCCGGGCTCCCGCTCGTGCCGCGTCCGCCTCACCCGTTCGGGCCGTCCGGTGAGCCGGGACCGGCCCGGCTCCCTAGCGTGAGGCCATGAGAGACACCGAGTCCCCCCGCACCGGCCTCCGCGGCGCGCGGGCCCGTCTCGCCGGCTGCGCGCTGCTGGCGGCGGCCCTCGGCGCGGGCGTCACCGGCTGTTCCTCCGACAGCAGCCCGCTGTCCGCCGAGCCGTACGACGCGGCGGACCAGATCTCCTTCAGCGGCTCCCTCGACGAGGGCGGGCCCGTCGACCCCGACCAGCCCCTCGAGATCACCGCCGAGAACTCCGACGGGCGCATCACGGACGTCGTCGCGGTGGACGCCGCCGGACGGCACCTGTCGGGCGAACTGGCCGCCGACGGCAGCCGCTGGCACAGCACGTCCCCGCTGGCCGAGGACGCGCAGTACACGGTCCGCGTGAGCACCGAGGACGAGGACGGCAGGCCCGGCCGCAAGGTCGTCGCCTTCACCACGGGCAGGCCCGGCACGGCCAAGCGCCTGGGCGTCGCCTTCGGCCCCGGGGCGGGCACGTACGGGGTCGGCCAGCCGCTCGTCGCGGAGCTCAGCGAGCCGGTCAGGGACCGGGCGCAGCGGGCCGTCGTGGAACGCGGCCTGGAGGTCGACTCCACGCCCGCCGTGACCGGCGCCTGGTACTGGGTCGACGACAAGAAGCTCCACTTCCGGCCCGAGGAGTACTGGCCGGCCCACGCCACCGTGCGGGTGCGCAGCAACCTGGAGGGCGTCTGGATCGGCGACCGGCTGCGGGGCGGCGGGGCCGAGCCGCTCACCCTCCGCACCGGTGACCGCGTGACAGCCCTCACGGACGCCGCCGCCCACCGGTTGACGGTCTACAAGAACGGCGAGGAGATCAAGCAGATCCCCGTCACCACCGGCAAGCCCGGCTTCGAGACCCGCAACGGCGTCAAGGTGGTGCTCGCCAAGGAACGCTTCGTACGCATGCGCAGCACCACCGTCGGCATCGCCGAGGGCTCCGCCGAGTCGTACGACCTGGACGTGCACTTCGCCACCCGGGTGACCTGGAGCGGCGAGTACGTGCACGCCGCCCCGTGGTCGGTCGGCTCGCAGGGCTACGCCAACGTCAGCCACGGCTGCGTGGGCATGAGCACCGCCGACGCCGAGTGGTTCTTCGACACCGTCCGCCAGGGCGACCTCGTCGAGGTCGTGAACTCGGACGGCGACACGATGGAACCGTTCGGCAACGGCTTCGGCGACTGGAACCTGGACTGGGACAGGTGGCGCGAGGGCAGCGCCCTCACGGGCGGCGGGAAGACCCCCGGCACCGTCCAGGAGACGGCCCGGCTGCGGCCGGCGGCCGTGTGAGCCCGCACGGCCGCCGCGGGAGCTCCTAGGCGCCCGCCAGCGCCTTCCGGCGCAGCAGCGAGGCCAGGGCGGAGGCGAACTCCACCGGCTCCACCGGGTGCGTCACCGCGGCCTCCGCGCGGCTCCAGGTCGCCAGCCAGGAGTCCTGCGGCCGTCCGATCAGCAGCAGCACCGGCGGGCAGTCGAAGATCTCGTCCTTGATCTGCCGGCACACGCCCATGCCGCCCATCGGCACGGCCTCGCCGTCCAGCACGCACACGTCGATGCCGCCCCGGTCCAGCTCCTTGAGCACGGCCGCCGGCGTCGCGCACTCGACGAACTCCACGGGGGGCACGTCCGGTGCCGGCCGCCGCCCGGTGGCGAGCCGCACCTGCTCCCGGGTGTTGGCGTCGTCGCTGTAGACCAGCACCGTGGCGGTCGCCTGCATTGTTCCTCCACGCGTAAGAGAGAGGGCACGGCTTGTCGGGAACTTCGGGTACCGATGGCGCGGATGCTACCCCCTCGGACCGCCTGTCAACACTGTTCGGACACGGCTTCGAAGGGGGCTCTCATGGGCCATACGGGCAGTCCAGGAGGGGCGAACACACCGAACGGCACCCCCGGGAGTGAGGGCGGGATAAGCGACCGACATAATGTCGGCGTGGCGACAGCAACGACAGTAGACACCGGGCACGCGCACCCGTCGGTCAACCGACCGAACCTCACCAGCGTCGGAACCATCATCTGGCTGAGTTCCGAGCTGATGTTCTTCGCGGCCCTCTTCGCGATGTACTTCACCCTGCGATCGGTGACCGGACCCGAGTTCTGGTCGGAGAAGGCCGACCTGCTGAACTTCCCGTTCTCGGCGACGAACACCACGATCCTGGTGCTCTCCTCGCTCACCTGCCAGCTCGGCGTCTTCGCCGCCGAGCGCGGTGACGTGAAGAAGCTCCGGATGTGGTTCATCGTCACCTTCATCATGGGGGCGGTGTTCATCGGCGGCCAGGTCCTCGAGTACACCGAGCTGGTCAAGCACGGGGGCCTGTCCCTCTCCTCCGACCCGTACGGCTCGGCCTTCTACCTGACCACCGGCTTCCACGGCCTGCACGTGACGGGCGGCCTGATCGCCTTCCTGCTGGTCCTGGGCCGGACCTACGCGGCCCGGAGGTTCACCCATGAACAGGCGACCGCGGCCATCGTCGTGTCCTACTACTGGCACTTCGTCGATGTCGTCTGGATCGGCCTCTTCGCCACGATCTACATGATCAAGTAGGCGGGCCCTCATCCGCGCGCTGGACACAGCGCACCCAACAGAAGCATCGACGCAGAAGATCCTGACACCGGGGTAATCCGTGAAAAAGCTCTCCGCACGACGACGCCATCCGCTGGCGGCGCTCGTCGTCCTACTCCTCGCGCTGGCATGCACCGGGGGGCTGTACGCCGTGTTCGCACCCGCGGACAAGGCGCAGGCCGACGAAACCGCCCAGTCCCTCACCATCGAGGAGGGCAAGAAGCTTTACACCGTCGGCTGCGCGAGCTGCCACGGCACCGGCGGTCAGGGCACCACCGACGGCCCGAGCCTGGTGGGCGTGGGCGCCGCGGCGGTCGACTTCCAGGTGGCCACCGGCCGTATGCCTGCCTCGACCTCCCAGACCGCGCAGGTCCCGCGCAAGAGGAACATCTACACCCAGGCCGAGATCGACCAGCTGGCGGCGTACATCGCCTCCCTGGGCTCCGGCCCGGCCATCCCGACCGAGGAGCAGTACGGCCCCGAGGGCGCCGACGCCGCCGAGGGCGGGCAGCTGTTCCGCAACAACTGCGCGCAGTGCCACAACTTCACCGGCAAGGGCGGTGCGCTCACGCACGGCAAGTACGCCCCCAGCCTGGAGGGCGTCGACCCCAAGCACATCTACGAGGCCATGCTGACCGGCCCGCAGAGCATGCCCTCCTTCCCCGACAGCGTGCTGTCGGAGCAGAACAAGAAGGACATCATCGCGTACCTCGACGAGGTCAACAGCGATGACACCGAGAGCTACGGCGGGCTGGCGCTGGGCGGTCTCGGTCCCGTCGTCGAGGGTCTGTTCGCGTGGATCTTCGGACTCGGGGCGCTGATCGCGGTCGCCGTCTGGGTCGCCGCTCGGACCGCAAAGGCCAAGAAGTCATGAGTAGCCAAGACATTCCCGAAGAGAACCTGCCCGCAGCGCAGGACACCGGCCCCGGCCGGGTGAAGCTCGCGGACGAGCAGAACCCGTTCGCCGACCCGGGCCTGCCGCCGCACGAGCCGCGGATCCAGGACATCGACGAGCGGGCCGCCAAGCGGTCCGAGCGCACGGTCGCCCTGCTGTTCACGGTGTCGATGCTGGCCACCATCGGCTTCATCGTCTCGTACGTGGCCATCCCGATCGACAAGACGATCTACATCTGGACGCTCGGTCACATCAGCGCGATGAACTTCGCGCTGGGCATGACGCTCGGCACCGCCCTGTTCTGCATCGGCGCCGGCGCGGTCCACTGGGCCCGCACGCTGATGTCGGACCACGAGCTCGCCGACGAGCGTCACCCGGTCGAGGCGGCCCCCGAGGTCCGCGCGAAGGTCATGGACGACTTCCGCCAGGGCGCCAAGGAGTCGGCGCTCGGCCGCCGGAAGCTGATCCGCAACACCATGTTCGGCGCGCTGGCCCTGTTCCCGCTCTCCGGCGTGATGCTGCTGCGCGACCTCGGGCCGCTGCCCGGGACGAAGCTGCGCCACACCCTGTGGTCCAAGGGCAAGCTGCTCGTCAACGTGAACACCAACGAGCCGATGCGCCCGTCGGACCTGATCGTGGGTTCGCTGGCCTTCGCCAAGCCCGAGGGCCTGGACGAGCACGACCACGGTTTCCAGAACGAGATCGCCAAGGCCGCCCTGATGCTGGTCCGGATCGAGCCGGAGGACATCAAGGACAAGCGCACGCTCGAGTGGTCGCACGAGGGCATCCTCGCGTACTCGAAGATCTGCACCCACGTCGGTTGCCCGGTCTCCCTGTACGAGCAGCAGACGCACCACGCCCTGTGCCCCTGCCACCAGTCCACCTTCGACCTTGCCGACGGCGCCAAGGTGATCTTCGGTCCTGCCGGCCACCCGCTGCCGCAGCTGCGCATCGGCGTGAACGACGAGGGTTACCTCGAAGCGCTCGGCGACTTCGAAGAGCCCGTCGGCCCTGCTTTCTGGGAGCGCGGATGAGTACTACGACCAGCACCGAGTCCCGCTCGCGCGGGAAGGCACCGGCCGGTGAGCGGGTCGCCGACTGGGCCGACGGCCGGCTGGGGATCTACTCCCTGGCCAAGGCCAACATGCGCAAGATCTTCCCCGACCACTGGTCGTTCATGCTGGGTGAGATCTGCCTGTACAGCTTCATCATCATCATCCTCACGGGTGTGTACCTGACGCTGTTCTTCCACCCGGCGATGAACGAGGTGGAGTACCACGGCAGTTACGTCCCGCTGCAGGGCCAGCTGATGAGTGAGGCCTACAAGTCGACGCTGGACATCAGCTTCGACGTCCGTGGCGGCCTGCTCATCCGGCAGATCCACCACTGGGCCGCGCTGATCTTCGTGGCCGGCATGTTCGTGCACATGATGCGCGTGTTCTTCACCGGCGCGTTCCGCAAGCCGCGTGAGATCAACTGGCTGTTCGGCTTCCTGCTGCTCGTCCTCGGCATGTTCACCGGTTTCACCGGCTACTCGCTCCCGGACGACCTGCTCTCGGGCACCGGTATGCGCTTCATGCAGGGCGCGGTCCTGTCCGTGCCGGTCGTCGGCACGTACCTCGCGTTCTTCCTCTTCGGCGGCGAGTTCCCCGGCGACGACTTCGTCGCCCGGTTCTTCTCGATCCACGTCCTGCTGCTGCCGGGCATCATGCTCGGCCTCGTGGTGGCGCACCTGATCCTGGTCTTCTACCACAAGCACACGCAGTTCGCGGGCCCCGGAAAGACCAACAAGAACGTCGTCGGCATGCCGCTGCTGCCGGTGTACATGGCCAAGGCCGGAGGCTTCTTCTTCCTGGTCTTCGGTGTGATCGCCGCGATCGCCGCGATCGCCACGGTCAACCCGATCTGGTCCATCGGCCCCTACCGGCCGGACATGGTCTCCACCGGCGCCCAGCCGGACTGGTACATGGGCTTCTCCGAGGGCCTGGTCCGCATCATGCCGGGCTGGGAGATCAACTTCTGGGGTCACACGCTCGCCCTGGGCGTGTTCATCCCGCTGATGGTCTTCCCGCTGGTCCTGGCGGCCATCGCGGTGTACCCGTTCATCGAGTCCTGGGTCACCGGCGACAAGCGCGAGCACCACATCCTGGACCGCCCGCGCAACGCCCCGACCCGCACCGCGTTCGGTGTCGCCTGGATGACGCTGTACTTCGTCCTCCTCGTCGGCGGCGGCAACGACATCTGGGCCACGCACTTCCACCTGTCGATCAACGCCATCACCTGGTTCGTCCGGATCGCGTTCTTCGTCGCCCCGGTCGTGGCGTTCATCGTCACCAAGCGGATCTGCCTCGGCCTGCAGCGCCGGGACAAGGAGAAGGTGCTGCACGGCCGCGAGTCGGGCATCATCAAGCGCCTGCCGCACGGTGAGTTCATCGAGGTCCACGAGCCGCTCAGCCAGGAGCAGCTCTACACCCTCACCGCGCACGAGCAGCCCAAGCCGCTCGAGATCGGCCCCGAGGTCGACGAGAACGGTGTCCGCCGCAAGGTGAAGGCCACCGAGAAGCTGCGCGCGAAGCTCAGCAAGGGCTTCTACGGCGAGGAGTCGCAGGTTCCGAAGCCGACCGTCGAGGAGTACAAGGAGATCACGAGCGGCCACGGCCACCACTGATCCCCCGAGCTCCACACGTCGCCACACGACAGCGAAGGGCCCCCGTCCGTTCTGCGGACGGGGGCCCTTCGCCGTGCCCGGAGCTGGATAGGGTGGGTGCGGGACCCGTCCGGTCCCCAGGCACCCGCTACGACCGTCAGGAGCGACCATGAGCGCTGTGACCCCCGCTGGAGGCGACAACGCGGCGGGCCGCTCCTGGCCCGCCCTGCTGAACGGACTGCTGGACGGCCGCGACCTGTCCGCCGACGACACCGCCTGGGCGATGGACCTGATCATGCGGGGCGAGGCGACCGACGCGCAGATCGCCGGCTTCGCGGTGTCGCTGCGGGCCAAGGGCGAGACCGTCGAGGAGATCACCGGCTGCGTCCGGGCGCTCTACGACCACGCCAACGTCATCGAGGTGCCGGGCGCCACCGTCGACATCGTCGGCACCGGCGGCGACGGCGCCAGGACGGTGAACATCTCCACCATGTCCTCGATCGTCGTCGCCGGCACCGGGGCCAAGGTCGTCAAGCACGGCAACCGCGCCGCGTCCTCCGCCTCCGGCGCCTCCGACGTCCTGGAGAAGCTGGGCGTCAACCTCGACCTGACCCCGCGCCGGGTCGCCGAGGTCGCCGAGGAGGCCGGCATCACCTTCTGCTTCGCGGTGAAGTTCCACCCGGCGCTGCGCCACGTGGCCGCCGCGCGCGGCCAGCTCGGCATCCGCACGGTGTTCAACTTCCTCGGCCCGCTCGCCAACCCGGCGAAGGTCAAGGCCCAGGCGGTCGGCGTCGCCGACGCGCGCATGGCGCCCATCATGGCCGGGGTGTTCGCCGGACGCGGCCACTCCTCCCTGGTGTTCCGCGGCGACGACGGCCTGGACGAGCTGACCACCACCGGCACCTCCCGGGTGTGGGTGGTGCGCGACGGCGAGGTCACCGAGGAGACGTTCGACCCGCGGGACGCCGGCATCGAGCTGGTCCCGGTGGAGGCGCTGCGCGGCGCCGACGCCTCCTACAACGCCGAGGTCGCCCGCCGGCTGCTGGACGGCGAGCGCGGTCCGGTCCGCGACGCGGTGCTGCTGAACTCCGCGGCGGCGCTGGTGGCCCTGGAGCCCGGCAGCGGCACGCTCACCGAGCAGATCCGCGCCGGGATGGCGAAGGCGGCCGAGTCGATCGACTCCGGCGCCGCCAAGCGGGTCCTCGAGCGCTGGGTCGCCGTCACCCACGCGTAGGCCGCGGCGCGGACCGACGCGCGGGCCCCGTGACGGCCGTCCCGCGATCCGGATGCGGGTTGCGGGACGCCGGTCACCTCACGTACGTTCCCTCTCAGGTCATGAGTGACAGCCATCAGGCCCCGGCCGGCTGTCCGGCAACCCTCCGTCCGTGGCGGGGTGCCCCGGGTGAAGACCGGGCCGTGAGCAGCAGGGCTCACGGCAAGCGCGGACCCCTCGCACACCAGGGGTCCTGGTCGTCGAGGAGTCTTCCGTGAGCAAGCGAATGCGCTAGGGCGTCGAGCCCCGCCTCCGCACACCCTCTTTCCCTCTTCTCCTTCGCGCTGGAGCGCCGCCGTCGTGCCGTCCGCTCGCGCGGGGACCCGCCTGCCCTCCGGGAGTTCCGTCATGCCCGCTGCCCCCACCGTCGCCGCCGAGCCGTCCGTCCGCTCCCCGCTGCCCGTCCTCGGCCGGGACGTCGCCGTCCCCCTGGTCACCGGCGGCGAGGCCGTCTACGCCGCGCTCGACTACGCCGCCAGCGCCCCCGCCCTCCAGCGCGTCTGGGACGACGTGGCCGCCTACGCCCCCTACTACGGCAGCGTCCACCGCGGCGCCGGCTACCTCTCCCAGCTCTCCACCGACCTGTTCGAGAACGCCCGCCGGACCGTCGCCGAGTTCCTCGGCTGCCGCATCGAGGACAGCCCGGGCGAAGCCCGGTCCGGCAAGGGCGGTGGCGGGCGACGGGAGGGGGACCAGGTGGTGTTCACCCGTTCCACCACCGACTCCCTCAATCTGCTCGCCGCCGCCCTGCCCGAGGACTGCGAGGTCTTCGTCTTCGAGACCGAGCACCACGCGGCGCTGCTGCCGTGGCGGCGGGCGGCCCGGGTGACCGTCCTCGACGCGCCCGGCACCCCCGCGCAGGCCGTCGAGACGCTGGAGCGCGCCCTCGCCGGCCGCGACCCCCACGGCCCGGCCCTGGTCTGCGTCACCGGCGCCTCCAACGTCACCGGCGAGCTGTGGCCGGTCCGCGAACTCGCCGCCGCCGCGCACGCGCACGGCGCACGCATCGTGCTGGACGCCGCCCAGCTCGCCCCGCACCGCGCGGTGTCCGTGCGGGACCTCGACGTCGACTGGGTCGCCTTCTCCGGACACAAGCTGTACGCGCCCTTCGGCGCCGGGGTGCTGGCCGGCCGCGCCGACTGGCTCCGCGAGGCCGAGCCCTACCTCGCCGGCGGCGGCGCCAGCCGCAAGGTCACGCGGCGCGCGGACGGGACGGTGCACGTGGAGTGGCACGAGACCGCCGCCCGCCACGAGGCCGGCTCGCCCAACGTCATCGGCGCCCACGCCATCGCCTCCGCCTGCAAGGCGCTCACCGAGGCGGGGTTCGACGCGCTCGCCGCGCGGGAGGAGGCGCTGGTCCGCACGGTGCGGGAGGGGCTGGCGGACGTGCCTCAGGTGCGGTTCCTGTCCTTGTTCGGCGACGACGCGCCCCGGGTGGGGGTGCTGTCCTTCGTGGTCGCCGGCTGGAACAGCTCCCACTTCGCAGCGGCGCTCTCCGCCGAGTACGGCATCGGGGTGCGGGACGGCCTGTTCTGCGCGCACCCGCTGGTACGGCGGCTGCTGGGCGGCGACACGGGCGGTGCGGGGGAGTGCGGGGCGCCGGAGGCGGGGGCGTTGAACGCGATCCGCGTGAGCTTCGGCGCCGGCACGCCGGAGGAGCATGTCGAGCGGTTCGTGCGGGCGGTGCGGGAGCTCGTGCGGGACGGGGCGCGGTGGAAGTACCGGACGGTGGACGGGCGGTGCGTGCCGGACACGTCGGGGCGGGCGTAGGAGGGAGCCGCCCCCGCCGCCCCTTCCCGTCCTTGGGGCTGCGCCCCCGGACCCCCTCGTCCTCGAACGCCGGACGGGCTGGAATCAGTCCCTCCGGCGCTCGAGGAGCGGGGTCCGGGACGGAGCCCCGGGGTGGGACGGGACAGGGCGGCGGGGGGCGAATCACCCCTGAGGGGACGGGAGCCGGGCTCCCAGCACGATCATCCGCAGCGCCCGCTCCGTCGCGTCCGTCAGCAGTTCCGCGCCCCGGACCAGCGCCTCCGCCAGCTCCATGGGCCCCGGCAGGATGCCGTGACACGCATCCACCCCCGGCACCTCCCCCGCCCCGTCCCCCAACGTCCCCGCGAGCGCCAGCACCGGCCGCCCCGCCAGCTTGGCCCGCCGGGCCACCTCCCCGGGGACCTTGCCGCGAGGCGTCTGGCGGTCCAGCGCCCCCTCCGCGGTGACCACCAGGTCGGCCCGCGCGAGGCGTTCGTCCAGACCGAGATGGTCCAGCAGGACGGGAAACCGCGGCACCAGCGCCGCGCCCAGCGAGGCCAGCCCCGCCCCCAGCCCGCCGGAGGCGCCCGTGCCGCGGCCGAGCCGCAGGTCGACGCCGGTGACGGCGAGGTCCCGGGTCAGTACCCGCGCCCAGTTCTCCAGCCCCGCCGACAACTCCTCCACCTGTCCCGGGGTCGCCCCCTTCTGCGGCCCGAACACCCGCGCCACGCCCCGCTCCCCGCACAGCACGTTGTACGGGTTGCAGGCGACGACCAGTTCCACGCCGTCGAGGCGCGGATCGAGCCCGGTCGCGTCGATCCGGGTGAGACGCGACAACTCACGGCCACCCGGGGGCAGTTCCACCCCGTCCGCGTCCAACAGCCGCGCGCCGAGCGCCTGGAGCGCGCCCGCACCCCCGTCTGAGGTGCCCGAGTCGCCGCAGCCCACCAGGATCCGCCGCACCCCCTGGTCGAGAGCGGCACGGATCAGCTCCCCGACGCCGTAGGTGGTGGTGACGCCCGGATCGCGGCGGGCGCGGGGGACCAGGGACAGCCCGGCGACGGCCGCCATCTCCACCACCGCGGTGTCCTGCCCGCCGAGCAGCGCGAAGTGCGTGCCGACCGGTTCGCCGACGGGGCCGGTGGCGGCCAGGGCGACCAGCCGGCCGCCGGTCGCGCGGGCCAGCGCGGCGGCGGTTCCCTCCCCGCCGTCCACCAGCGGGATGCGGTCGATCTCGGCGTCCGGCAGCACCCGGCGGACGCCCGCCGCGATGGCGTCGGCGGCGGCGGGGGCGGACAGCGACTCCTTGAAGCCGCTGGGGGCCACGACGACTCGGTTCAGCATGGGCGATCACTCCTCAGCGGGTCACCGGCACGCCCAGCGCGGGCCACACGGTGACGGCGAACAGCAGGACGAGGGCGGCGGTGAGCGGGGCCAGCACGGCGGACAGCCGCAGCAGGTCGCGCGGGGTGTAGGTGGGGGTGCCGGGGATGTCCGCGAAGAGCGTCACCGGCTTGGCGGAGGCGGGCAGGGTGTGGCAGAAGCCGGCCGCGGCGGTGGACGCGAGCGCCGCCGCCACCGGGTTCACCCCGGCCGTCACGGCCGCCGCGACCACCAGCGGCACCAGCACGGAGGAGCGCGCGGACCGTGACTGCAGGACCAGGTGGGCGGCCGTGCTGACGGCGACGACGACCGTCAGGAACGTCAACGGGCCGATGCCCGCGGGCAGTCCGTCGACCAGCCAGCGGGCCGCGCCCGACTCGGCGAGCGCCACGCCCATCGCCATGGTCGCCGCCATGAACAGCAGCAGCGACCACGGCACCGTCTTGAGCGCGTCCTTCAGGCGCACGGTGCCCAGCGCCGGGGAGGCGGCGACGACCGCGCCGATCAGCGCGATCACCGCCGGGGACACCTGGTGCAGGGGTTCGCTGCACCACAGGGCGACCACCGTGGCCAGCAGCAGGGCGCACCGCTTCTCCGCCTGCGTCCAGGGGCCGGTGACCGGGCGGTCGCTGTGCCGCTGGATCTCCTCGGCGGTGATGCGTACCGGACCGGCGCGGTCGGCCCGCCGGGTGGTCGTCAACAGCACGGTCTCGGCGGCGAGATGGGAGGACACCACGGCCAGCGGCAGCCCCAGCAGCAGCCATTCGGTGAAGCCGACCCGCTCCCCGGTGGCCTCCCACAGCACGGACACGGTGATCAGATGGGCGCCCGCGCCGATCAGGGTCGCCACCGCGGACAGCAGGATCACGGTGGGGAACAGCAGCGCCAGCATCACCACCAGCCGCCCGCGCCCGGCCAGCGCCTTGGCCAGCGCGAGGAACACCGGCAGCGCGAGCGCCGCCCGGCCCGAGGTGGCCGGCACCGCGAACGCGGTGACGACCAGCGCCGCCGTCGTCAGATGCGTCAACTGCCGTACCGTGCGCGCCCCGCCGACCAGGAAGGCGGCCGCCCGCCCGGCGAGCCCGGTCCGGGTGACCGCGGCGGCCAGCACGAACGCGCAGATCAGGAGCCACACGGTCGAGTCGCCCAGGGTGCCGAACAGGGTGTCGCTGTCGATCACCCCGGTCACGGTGAGCGCGAGCCCCGCGCCGAGCGCGATGTAGGTGTCGTCGACGGGAGTGCCGATCCACGCGCAGGTGGCCAGCGCGAAGACGGCGAGGGTGAGCCGGGCGTCCCCGCCGAGGCCGGGGAAGACACCGGGAACGGCGAGCGCCGCGCAGAGAGACAGGGCCGCGCACAGCGCCACGGTGGAACGGATGCTCAAGGTCACGTCATCGACGGTCCCCTCGGGCGGTGAGCCGCCGATGAGTCCTCGATGAAGGAACCTTCACCGGGACGCCGGTACGTCAGGCCGGCAGACGGTAGCCCATCCCGCGGACCGTCTCAAGCTGGTCCGCGCCCAGCTTCTTGCGCAGCGCCCGCACGTAGACGTCCACGATGTTGGAGCCCGGGTCGAAGTCGTAGCCCCACACGTGGGAGAGGATCTGCTCGCGGGACAGCACCTGGCCGGGATGCCTCAGGAACAGCTCCAGCAGCACGAACTCACGGGCCGTCAGGTCGACGGTCCGGTCGTGCGCGCGGGCCCGCCGGGTGCGCAGGTCGAGGCTGAGCGCGCCGGACCGCAGCACGGTCACCTCCGGCGCCCGGGCCGCGGTGCGCAGCCGCAGCCGGATCCGGGCGAGCAGCTCCTCGAAGCGGAACGGCTTGGTCATCCAGTCGTCCGCGCCGCCCTCCAGACCCGCCACGGTGTCCCGTACCGAGTCCCGGGCGGTCAGCACGATCACCGGGGCCGTCACCCGGGCCTCGCGCAGCTCGCGCAGCACCGTGAAGCCGTCCCGGCCCGGCAGCCCGATGTCCAGGACCACCAGGTCGAAGCCGCCGGTCAGGGCGTACGCGTGGCCGGCCTCGCCGTCGCCGGCGACGGTGGTGGTGAAGCCGTTGGCGCGCAGCCCCTTCTCGATGAAGGAGGCGATGCGCTCCTCGTCCTCGACGATCAGGATCCGGTTCATCCGCGGGCCTCTTCCAGGGTGAGGACGAAGGTGGCGCCGCCGCCCTCGGTGTCGTGCAGCCGGACCCGCCCGCCGTGGCCCTCGGCGATGGCCTTGACGATGGACAGGCCGAGACCGGCGCCGGAGCCGCGCGCCCCGCGCCGGGACGTGCCGCGCCGGAAGCGTTCGAAGATCAGCTCCCGGTCCTGCGGGCGCACGCCGGGGCCGGAGTCGGCGACGTACAGCTCGACGCGGGAGCCCTCCGCGCGGGAGCCGATGCGGATGGTCTGCCCGGGCGTGGTGTGCTGCACCGCGTTCTGCGCGAGCTGCACCATCGCCTGCGTGATGCGCTGCGGGTCCAGCTCGGCCTCCCGGTCGGCGGTGTCGGTGAGCTGCCAGTCGCGGTCGCCGAGGGTGCGGGCCTTCACGAAGACGTCGGCGGTGAGTTCGGCGAGCTGCACCGGCTCGGGGCTGACGAAGTCGGGCCGTTCGGCCTTGGCGAGCAGCAGCAGGTCCTCCACGATGCGGCTCATCCGGTCCAGTTCGTCCGTGACCAGGCGGACGGTCTCCTCGCGTTCCGCCGGGTCGTCGCCCATCAGCTCCAGATGGCCGCGCACGATGGTGATCGGGGTGCGCAGCTCGTGCCCGGCGTCGTCGACGAACTGGCGCTGGACGGCGAAGGCCCGCTCCAGCCGGTCCAGCATGGCGTTGAAGGTCTTGGCGAGGGCGGCGATGTCGTCGTGGCCGCGCACCGGGATGCGGCGGGTGAGGTCCTGCTCGGTGAGCTGTGCGGCGGCGGTGCGCACCAGCCGTACGGGCTGCAGGATGCGCCCGGCGACCGCCCAGCCGATGCCGGTGGTGAGCAGCAGCGCCACTCCCGAGATGGCGAGCAGCACCCGGAACACCTGGTCCACGCGGGCCAGTTCCCGCTCGGGGTGGTAGGCGACGACGAACGCCACCTCGGAGTGGCCGCCGTGCCGGGCCACGGGCACTTTCGCCCAGCGGATCTCGCCCTCGGGCCGGTGCAGCACCCCGGACGGGTCGGGGGAGTCGAAGATGCGGCGCCGGGCGCCGGCGTCCCGGTGCAGCGGCAGCGCGACGGGCAGGTCACGCGGCTGGATGATCTGCGCCGGGTCGCCGCCGGGCCGGGCCACCAGGCCGATCAGCTCCTCGTCGGGGTCGGCGTACTGCCGTTCCAGGAACACCCTGAGCAGCCGGTCCGGTTCGGTGAACGGCCGGCCCGTCTCCGGGTCCAGGCCCCGCTCCTCGAACGCCGCGAACTCGCCGGTCTCCTGGGCGAGCAGCCCGTTGCTGCGATGGTCGACGTCCCGCAGCAGGAAGGAACGGGTGGTGGCGGCGACCGAGGTGAGGGCCACCGTCATCACGAACAGCAGCCACAGCAGGATGCGGACCCGGGCGGAGAGCCGCCGGCGGCCCCGGTCAGCCGTCGTCCCCGCCGGGTCCGTCGTCCCGGTCGGGTCCGTCGTCCCGGTCGGGTCCGTCGTCCGAGGGGCCTCGGTCCTGGTCGTCGTCATCGTCGTCGTCCGTCGGTCCGTCGGTCACCGGAGGCCGGGACACGACCTCGTCGCTGGGCGTGGGGGCGGGCCGGGCGTCCGACGGCGTCGGCGCGGGCGACCCGCTGTCCAGCTCGACCCGCGGGGGCACCTTCGGCGGTTCGGGGCTGTCGGAGAGCGCGAAGCTGGTCGCGGCGACGCCCAGGGGAATCAGTACGACGGCGGCGAGGGCCGCCATCCGGCGAGTGAAGGCCATGCCCTCATCCTGGGCCGGGCACCCGCGGCCCAGGATGAGGCTCCGATGAGGAACCTTTCATCTTGCGCGAGCACCAGCCCTTCCGGCGCCTGAGGAGAGGGGTCCGGGGCGGGGCCCGGAAAGGACGTCAGCTGTCGAGCCCGATGGCGAAGGCAGCCTCGAGATCGTGCTGGGAGTACGTGCGGAACGCCACATGCGTGTCGGTGCCCTCGACGCCCGGGATCTTGCTGATCCGGCCGGGGATGACCTCCGCCAGGTCCTCGTGCTCCCGGACCCGCACCATGGCGATCAGGTCGTAGGTGCCGGTGACGGAGAAGACCTCGCTGACGCTGTCCAGCGCGGCGATCCGTTCCGCGATCTCGGGGATCCGGTCCACGCTGGTCTTGATGAGGACGATCGCGGTGATCACGGCTGGTTCTCTCCCTCGGGGGCCGGAGCAGGGGCGGACTTCACTGTAGTCGCCCCGCCGCGCCACACCCATGCGCAGCCGATCCCCAGCCCGAAGCCCACCAGGTGCGCCAGATACGCCACCCCCGGCCCGCCCTCCGCCGCCCGCCCGGCCGCCGCCCACTGCAGCGCCGCCCAGAACGGCAGCACCACCCACGCGGGCAGCCGCACCGGCAGGAAGAAGGCGAACGGCAGGAGACTGGTGACCCGCCCCCGGGGGAACAGGACGAGGAACGCACCGAGGAGCGCCGAGATCGCCCCCGAGGCCCCGACCAGGGACCGCTCGGAGCCGGCGTGGGCGGCCGCGTACCCCAGCAGCGCGAGGTAGCCGCAGCCGGCGTAGCACAGGGCGAACCGTACCCGGCCCATCCGTGCCTCGGTCATCGGCCCGAACACGTGGAGGAACAGCATGTTGCCCAGCAGGTGCACCCAGCTGCCGTGCACGAACAGCGCCGTGGCGGGGGTGAGGACGGCCGCGGGGGATCCGTCGAACAGGTCTGCGGGGATGACGCCCCAGCGGCGGACGTAGGCCCGCTGCGCGGCCAGCAGCTCCTCCCCGGAGCCGTGGGCCGGGTGCAGCCCCGAGACCGGCCCGATCAGGAAGACCAGGCAGCACAGCACGATGAGGGTGCGGGTGACCGGGGCGGGCGTGGTCCGGAACGCCCCGGCGGCCGCCGTGGTCCAGGTGCGGATCATGAGTACAGAGCATGACGTAGCCGGACGTAACCGTGCGGATCGCCTCGCCGCCGTGGACGGGCGGGCGGCGGAAGCCCGGCAGGCCGTAGGGTTACGAGCCACACGCACCGGCCGCCCGGCGCGTCACGGACACTGGAGAAAGGCGGACAGCCACGATGACGGTTCCCCTGCCGACCGCCTCGACGCGGTGGCGCTGCACCCTCTGCGGCAACCTCACCCGCTTCGACGTCACCCGCTCGTCGAAGGTCGTCGAGTACGTGCACCTCGATCTGGCCGGCGAGCCCGAGGTCGAGGAGCGCGAGGTGCTCGACGAGGCGATCGAGTCGGTGCGGTGCCGCTGGTGCAACGCCGTGGACCAGGTGGAACTCGTGGACAGGCCGGGCGCCGGCTCCTGAGACAAGGGGGTCCCTCCCGCTCGAGCGAAGTCGAGAGCGGGGGAGGGCCCCGCTGACGGCGGCCCCGCGGACGGGGCCGCACACAGGCATTGGGGTGTGACGGATGGTGGAGACCACAGGCGGGGGGCCGCAGGACGGCGCCGCCGAGGTGCTCGACCGTCCGCTGCCCGACGGGGTGCGCCGCAGGGTCGTCCAGATCGTCGCGGACGGCTTCGGCGGACTCACCGTCGCCGAGCTGCCCGCGCAACTGCGGCAGTACGCCCGGTTCACCCCGAGCCGCCGCGCCAAGTTCGCCGGGAACGCCATGGCGGCGGCGCTGGAGACCGATCCGCTGTTCCGGCAGCGGATCGGGGAGAAGCTCAGAGAGGCCCAGCCGGAACTGACCGGCGCCCTCGACTCCGGCTCCCCGCCCCCGGCCGCGGACCCGCTCGACGTGGCGGCCGCGGCCTATGTGCTCCGCCCGCCGGGCTGGGTCAAGCTGGTCGCCGCCGCAGGCGAGGAGGTCCAGCGCGCCGACGCCGAACGCGCCGACGAGGAGACCCGCGCGGAGCTGGAGCGGCTGCGCGCCGAACTCGACCGCGCCCGCGAGCACACCCGCTCCGAGACCGAGCGGCTGCGCGCCGAGCTGGACGCGACGAAGAGGGAGAGCGACTCCCTGCACCGCAAGCTGCGGTCCGCCCTCGCCGACGTCAAGCGCGGCGAGGCCGCCCTGCGCAAACTGCGCGGCGAGATGGAGGCGGTGCGCGCCGACGGGCAGGCCCAGGTGTCGGCCGCCGAGAGCGAGACCCGGCGCCTCAAGGCCCGGCTGGGGGAGACCGAGGCCGCCCTGGAGGCCGCCCGCCGTGCCGCCCGCGAGGGCCGCAGCGTCGAGGACATGCGCGTACGGCTGCTGCTCGACACCGTGCTGGACGCCGCCCAGGGGCTGCGGCGCGAACTGGCACTGCCGCCCGTGTCGGTACGGCCCGCGGAGACCGTGGACGCCGTGGAGCCGGGCCGGATGACCCCCAAGGACATCGCCGCCCGCGCGCTGTCCGAGGACGACCCGGCCGTCCTCGACCAGCTCCTCGCCCTCCCGCAGGCGCATCTGGTCGTCGACGGCTACAACGTCACCAAGACCGGCTATCCGCAGATGCCGCTGGAGAAGCAGCGGCTGCGGCTGCTCGGCCAGCTCGCCCAGCTCGCCGCCCAGACCGGCGCCGAGGTCACCTGTGTCTTCGACGGCGCCGAACTGGCCGCGCCGGTGCTGCTGGCGCCGCCGCGCGGGGTGCGGGTGCTGTTCTCCAAGCCGGGCGTCACCGCCGACGAGCTCATCCGCCAGCTCGTGCGCGCCGAGCCGCCGGGGCGGCCGGTCATCGTCGCCTCCACCGACCGCGAGGTCGCCGACGGGGTCGCGCGCGCCGGCGCGCGCCCCGTCGCGTCAGCCGTGCTCCTCAAAAGGCTTTCCTAGTATCTGATGCACATCTGTCCCTCGTGCAACGTACAGGGGCAATGCCCTAATTGACGGAACCATCACGCAACGTAGCGTCAAGAAGGCGTCACTGCAGGTGAGTTGTCATGGGATAAACGCGCTGTAGCGGAAATTTCGTGCCCAGGGATTTGAACTGATCACAGGAGAATCACTAGGGTCAGCCCTCGAACCCTCGCTCGCGCGATCACTCTCGAGAAGGAGCTCGTCTCCGTGGCGTCCCACCGTCGTCCCAAGCAGCCGAGCCGCGCACGCGTGACCGTGCTCACCGCCGCCGCCGCTGCCGTCGTCATGAGCTCGCAGGCCGCCAACGCGGCCCCCGGCGAGAAGCCGAGCAAGGACGAGGTCAAGGCCAAGGTCGACAAGCTCTACCAGCAGGCGGAGCAGGCCACCGAGAAGTACAACGGGGCCAAGGAGAAGCAGGAGAAGCTCCAGAAGGAGATCTCCACGATCCAGGACAACGTCGCCAAGGGCCAGCAGGAGCTCAACGACCTGCGCGACGGCCTCGGCTCGATGGCCAGCGCCCAGTACCGCAGCGGCGGCATCGACCCCTCGGTCCAGCTCTTCCTCTCCGCCGACCCGGACGACTACCTCGACAAGGCGTCCACCCTGGACCACTTGAGCGCCCAGCAGGTCGAGGCGCTGAAGGAGATCCAGGAGAAGCAGCGCGAGCTGGCCCAGCAGCGCTCCGAGGCCGCCGAGAAGCTGAAGGACCTCTCCTCCACCCGGACCGAACTGGGCAAGAAGAAGAAGGAGGTCCAGGGCAAGCTCGCCGCCGCGCAGAAGCTGCTCAACAGCCTCACCGCCGAGGAGAAGGCGCAGCTCGCCGATGAGGAGAACCGCGCCACCCGCGCCAGCGAGCGCGACGCCCTCTCGGTCAACGTCCCGGCCGGCTCCGGCCGCGCCGCCGCCGCCTTCGCCGCCGCCCAGAGCAAGCTCGGCACGCCCTACGTCTACGGCGCCACCGGCCCGTCCTCCTTCGACTGCTCGGGCCTGACCTCCTGGGCGTACGCCCAGGCCGGCGTGGGCATCCCGCGCACCTCCGAGGCCCAGACCGGCGCCGGCACCAAGATCTACTCGGTGGACCAGCTCAAGGTCGGCGACCTGGTGTTCTTCTTCAACGACCTGCACCACGTGGGCCTCTACGCCGGCAACGGCCAGGTCCTCCACGCCCCGCGCTCCGGCACCGTCGTGCGCTACGAGTCGATGAACACCATCGGCGGCCCCTTCATGTTCGGCGTCCGCGTCTGACGTACACCGCCCTGGGTGCCCCCGTTCGGGGGATTCCGGCGGTTCCGCGCCGCCTCCACGCCCCGCCTCGATCCAGGTCAACGGCGGGGCGTCACCGTGTGTGCCGCCCTGGCCGTGGCTCCGCCGGCCGCCCCGGAGGCTACTGTCTGCCGCGTTTCCCTGTCCGCCAGCGGAAGGAGCGCGGCTTCCCGTGGGGTCCCATCGTCGTACCGCACCGTCCTCAGGGGCCGAGCGGAGTGCCGCCCTCGCCCTGGGCCTGCTCTCCGCGGCCGCCACCGCCCTCGGCGCGGTACCGGCCACGGCCGCGCCCCAGGAGGACACCCGGGCCGAGGTCGACCGCCTCTACCGCGAGGCGGAGAGGGCCACCGAGGCCTACAACGCGGCCGACGAGCGCGCCGGCGCCCTGCGCCGGGAGATCGCCGACGCCCAGGACGGCATCGCCCGCAAACAGCAGCGCGTCAACACCATGCGGGAGGCGCTGGGTTCGCTCGCCGGCTCCCAGTACCGCTCCGGCGGACTGGACCCCGCCCTCGCCCTGCTGCTCTCCGACGACCCGGAGGACTACCTCGAGAAGGCCTCCGTCCTCGACCGGATCGGCGCCCGCCAGGCCGCCCAGCTGAAGAGGCTCCGCGGCACCCTGCGCTCGCTGTCCCAGGACCGCGCCGAGGCGGCGAAGCGGCTCGGCGCCCTCGAACGCAGCCGCAAGGCCGCCGCCACCCACAAGCGGACCGTGGAGGGCAAGCTCGCCGAGGCCCGCCGGCTGCTCGGCTCCCTCCCGGCCGGCGAACGGGCCGCCTGGGACCGCGCCTCCCGCTCCGGCCGCACCGACGGCCCCGGCGGCGCCCCCGCCTCCGGGCGCGCGGCCGCCGCCCTCGCCGCCGCCCGCTCCGCCCTCGGCAAGCCCTACGTCTGGGGTGCGAGCGGCCCCTCCGCCTTCGACTGCTCCGGACTCACCCAGTGGGCGTACGCGCAGGCCGGGGTCGCGCTGCCGCGCACCTCGCAGGCCCAGCGGTACGCCGGCCGGCAGGTCCCGCTGTCCGAGGCCCGCCCCGGCGACCTGGTCCTCTACCGCTCCGACGCCTCCCACGTGGGGATGTACACGGGCAACGGCCAGGTGATCCACGCGCCGTACCCCGGCGCCCCCGTGCGCTACGACCCGGTCGGCATGATGCCGGTCTCGTCGGTCACCAGGGTCTGACTCCGGCGGGCCCGCGCCCGTACCCTCGGAAAGGTGGCCGGTCGAACGCGGGTGTCGCAGGCGGCGGTGGCGGCGTGGTGCCTGCTGCTGGCCGCCCTCGTGGGATGCGGCGGCGGTCCCGCCGTGGACGCCGCCCGCGCGGAGGTGCAGTCCCTGCTCGACCGGCGTGCCGAGGCGGTCCTCGACCGGGACGCCGCCGCCTACGCCCGCACCGGCACCCGCGACGGCTTCGACAACCTGCGCGCGGTGCCGCTCGCGGACTGGTCCTACCGCGTCACCGCCCTGGACCGCACCGGCGACCGGGCCACCGCCGCCGCCGACCTCAGCTACCGCGTCGACGGCCACGACCGTTCCCCGGTGGTCACCGCCCGCACCCTGAGCCTCAGCCGGGACCGGGACGGCCGCTGGACGGTGGAGTCCGACCGCCCCGCCGAGAAGTCCGGCCAGCAGCTCTGGGACCAGGGCCGGGCGCGCGCCGTGCGCGGCGAGCGGAGCCTGGTGCTGGGCGTCGGGCAGTCCGACGCGACCCTGCGCGACTACGCGGAACTGGCCGACCGCGCGGTGCCCGCCGTCTC
Source organism: Streptomyces sp. NPDC096105 (assembly GCF_044763335.1). Lineage (NCBI taxonomy): Bacteria > Bacillati > Actinomycetota > Actinomycetes > Kitasatosporales > Streptomycetaceae > Streptomyces > Streptomyces sp. NPDC096105. The sequence continues at coordinate 209,594 of NZ_JBIWGC010000001.1, read as the reverse complement.
CGACGCCTGGGGCCCCGCGTGGGCGCGCAGCGTCGTCGTCCTGGTCCCGGAGACCCTGGAGGGCATGGCGGGCCTGCTCGGCTCGCCCCCGTCCTCCTACCGGGGCATCGCGGCCGTCACCACCGGGGCGACCGGCGGCGGCCCGCGGGCGCCCGCGGACCGGGTGATCGTCAACCCGGACGCCTTCGTGCTGCTCGGCGACTCCGGGCGGCAGGTCGTCCTCACCCACGAGACCGCCCACGTCGCCACCCGCGCGCACACCTCCGCCGCCACCCCGCTGTGGCTGTCCGAGGGATACGCGGACTGGGTCGGCTACCGCGGCGCGGACGGCACCCCCGCCGAGGCCGCGCCGGAGCTCGCGCACGCCGTCGGCCGCGGCGAGGTGCCGGACGCGCTGCCCGAGGACGAGGACTTCGGCTTCACCGGCGACGCGGACGGCCTGGCCCGCGCCTACGAGGGGAGCTGGCTGGCCTGCCGGATGATCGCCGACCACTGGGGCGAGGACCGCCTCGGCGCCTTCTACCGCGCCGTGGGCGCCCACGGGGACCGCGAGGGCGCCGTCGAGGACGCGATGCGCCGGGTCCTCGGCACGACGCCGGGGGAGTTCACCCTTCGGTGGCGTGATTACGTGGGGGCCGTGCTGCGGTGACGCACCGGGTCAGGACGACACCGTGGTCCGCTCGGCCCACGACGGCCCGGACACCGCGGGGGCCTCCCGGCGCCCCGGCATCGACGCGCGCCACAGGGCCCGCGCCGCCAGCACCGACGCCGCCACCAGCAGCCCGTTGCGCACCACCAGCAGCGTGATCCCCAGCCAGTCGCTCGCCACCACGTGCGCGAACCACAGCGGGAACTCCAGCGTCGTCACCGGGCAGGCGACCAGGACCAGCACCGCGGGACGTCCCATCCGGCTGTCCCGGAAGCACAGGCACACGGCCGCCGTGCCCACCAGCCACACCATGTACTGCGGGCTGATCACCCGGCTGGTGACCGTGAACAGCAGCACCGCCGTGAACGCCGCGTCCGCCGCGGTGTGTGCCGCGAACCGGGACGCCAGCAGCCGCCACAGCACCAGCCACGCCAGCGCGGCCCCGGTCAGGAACAGCGCCCCCGTGCTCACCCAGCTCACGTACGGGCCGAGGAACTCCACCGAGCCGTAGTTCAGCAGCACCTCGCCGTCCCAGCCGTGGTGCCGGGCCACGTGGAACACCAGCGACCCCAGCGACTCGACCTCCGTGCCCCGGTCCCGCTGGAAGCCCAGGAACGCGAACGCGCCCGGCATCAGCGCCGCGAACAGCCCGGCCACCACCACGCCGGTCACCGCCGCCGACATCCACGCGTCACGCCGGCGCACCGCGAGCAGCAACAGCGCCGGCCACACCTTCAGCAGCGCCCCGAACGCCGCGAGCGCGCCCGCCAGCCGGGGATGCCGGCCGGCCGCCAGCAGCGCGGCCACCGCCACCGCGGTCACCATCACGTCGTACCGGGCGTACACCGTCGGCCCGAGCAGCGGCACGCCCGCCACCCACAGCCACGCCCCGCGGCGGGACCGGCCCGTGCCGCGCGCCCCGCGCAGCAGCAGCGCCAGCGTCACCGCGTCGGCCGCCAGCGCCAGCACGAAGAAGGCGGTGGCGTACTCCAGGAACGGCAGCACGGCGGGGGAGAGGACCGCCAGGGCCGCCGCGGGCGGGTACTGCCAGGTCACGTCGTCCAGCGGAAACGTTCCGGTGACCAGGACGTGGTACCAGCCCCGGTAGATCACCGACACGTCGCTGGTGACGTCCGGACCCGGGAAGACCACCACCTTCAGCACGCACAGCAGCAGCGCCGCGCGCGTGACGCCCCAGATCCCCAGCAGCCGTGCCAGGGGGCCTCGTGCGGCCGTCGGTTCCACGTGATCCCTGCCCGTCGGGTGTGCGGTCATGAGGGGCCATGATGTCCCGGAAGCCGGTGTGCATGCCACCGAGCAGCGCCGTGACGGGGCGCACGGCAACCGTTCGGTAGGGTCGGCGGCGATGCACAAGACCCTGATCGTCACCAACGACTTCCCGCCCCGTCCCGGCGGCATCCAGGCCTTCCTGCACAACATGGCCCTGCGGCTGGACCCGGAGCGCGTCGTCGTCTACGCCTCCACCTGGAAGCGCACCCGGGAGGGCGTCGAGGCCACCGCCGCCTTCGACGCCGAGCAGCCCTTCACCGTCGTACGCGACCGTACGACGATGCTGCTGCCCACACCGGCCGTCACCCGGCGGGCCGTGGTGCTGCTGCGCGAACACGGCTGCAGCTCGGTGTGGTTCGGGGCGGCGGCACCGCTCGGCCTGATGGCGCCGGCGCTGCGCCGCGCGGGCGCGGAGCGGATCGTGGCCACCACGCACGGCCACGAGGCCGGCTGGGCCCAGCTGCCCGTCGCACGGCAACTGCTGCGCCGCATCGGGGAGTCCACGGACACGATCACCTACCTGGGCGAGTACACCCGGTCCCGGATCGCCCGCGCCCTCACCCCCGAGGCCGCCGCCCGCATGGTGCAACTGCCGCCCGGGGTCGACGAGAAGACCTTCCACCCCGGCTCGGGCGGCGACGAGGTGCGCGCCCGGCTCGGGCTGACCGACCGCCCGGTGGTCGTGTGCGTCTCGCGGCTCGTGCCGCGCAAGGGCCAGGACACGCTGATCCGGGCGATGCCCGCGATCCTCGCCGCCGAACCCGGCACCGTGCTGCTGATCGTCGGCGGCGGCCCCTACGAGAAGGACCTGCGCCGCCTCGCGGCCGACACCGGCGTCGCCGACTCCGTCCGCTTCACCGGCCCCGTCCCCTGGTCCGAGCTGCCCGCCCACTACGGCGCCGGCGACGTCTTCGCGATGCCCTGCCGGACCCGGCGCGGCGGCCTGGACGTGGAGGGCCTCGGCATCGTCTACCTGGAGGCGTCCGCGACCGGCCTCCCCGTCGTCGCCGGCGACTCCGGCGGCGCGCCGGACGCCGTCCTCGACGGCGAGACCGGCTGGGTGGTCCCCGGCGACTCCCCGTCCCGGACGGCCGACCGCGTCACGACGCTCCTGGCCGACCCCGAACTCCGCCGCGGAATGGGCCGGCGGGGCCGGGAATGGGTCGAGGAGAAATGGCGCTGGGACCTCCTGGCCGACCAGCTGAGAACCCTGCTGTGACCGAAAGGCCGCCCTCGCCGAGGGCGGCCTTTTCCCTTCGAAGGGGCCCGGGGAACTGCGCGCTCAGCCCCTACGGCGCGGCACTTGCGCCACGGACGGAAACCGCCCCTCAGGGGCGCGGGGAACTGCGCGACCAGCCCCCGCTCACCCGCACCCGCCCACGCCGGCCGGCCAATCCCCCACTCACCCGCACCCGCCCACGCCGGCCGGCCGACCCCCCGCTCAGGCGCCCTGCTTCGCGTAGATCGCCTCGATCTCGTGCGCGTAGTCCTTGGCCACGACATTCCGCTTCAGCTTCAGCGACGGCGTCAGGTGCCCCGACTCCTCCGTGAACTGGGCCGGAAGGATCCGGAACTTCCGCACCGACTCCGCCTTCGACACCGCCGCGTTCCCGTCGTTCACCGCCTCCTGGACCGCCGCCAGCAGATCCGGGTCCTCGCACAGCGACGCCGCCGTCGACCCCGCCGGCTTGCCGTGCTCCGCGCACCAGCGGCCCAGGAACTCCTCGTCGATGGTGATGAGCGCGCCCACGAACGGCCGCCCGTCGCCGACCACCATGCACTCCGCGACCAGCGCGTGCGCCCGGATGCGGTCCTCGATGACCGCCGGGGCGACGTTCTTGCCGCCGGCCGTCACCAGGATCTCCTTCTTCCGGCCGGTGATCCGCAGGTAGCCGTCCTCGTCCAGGGTGCCGATGTCCCCGGTGTGGAACCAGCCGTCGGCCAGCACCTCGGCGGTCGCGGCCGGGTTGTTCCAGTACCCCTTGAACAGGTGCTCGCCGTGCAGCAGCACCTCGCCGTCGTCCGCTATGCGCACGACCGAGCCGGGCAGCGGCTGGCCGACCGTGCCGATCTTCTGCCGGTCCCACGGGTTGAAGGCGGTGGCCGCGCAGGACTCGGTCAGGCCGTAGCCTTCCAGCACGCTGAAGCCGATGCCGCGGAAGAAGTGGCCCAGGCGCTCGCCGAGCGGGGCGCCGCCGGAGATGGCGTGCTCGCCGCGTCCGCCCAGCACCGCGCGGAGCTTGCTGTAGACCAGCTTGTCGAAGACCTTGTGCTTGATCCTCAGGCCGAGCGACGGGCCCGACGGGGTGTCCAGCGCCTGGCTGTAGGCGATCGCGGTGTCCGCCGCCCTGTCGAAGATCTTGCCCTTGCCCTCGCCCTGCGCCTTGGCGCGCGCCGAGTTGTAGACCTTCTCGAAGACCCGCGGCACACCGAGGATCAGCGTCGGCCGGAACGCGGCCAGCTCGTCGGTGAGGTTCTTGATGTCGGGCACGCAGCCCACCTTGATCGGCGCCATCATCGGCGCGATCTGCACCATCCGCCCGAAGACGTGGGCGAGCGGGAGGAACAGCAGGACGGAGCACTCACCGGTGCGGAACAGCGGGCGCAGCCGCTCCACGATGTTGCCGCACTCGGCGAAGAAGCTGCGGTGGGTCAGCACGCAGCCCTTGGGGCGGCCGGTGGTGCCGGAGGTGTAGACGATGGTCGCCGGGTCGTCGGCCTTGGCGACCGAGCAGCGCTCCTCCACCGTCTCGTCGCCGACGTCCGCGCCGAGGCGGCCCAGCTCCGCCAGGCCGCCGCCCTCGATCTGCCACACGTTCTCCAGCGCGGGCAGCCGGTCGCGCACGGACTCCAGGGTGGCCGCGTGGGTGTCGAGCTCCACGAGGCAGGCGGTGGCGCCGGAGTCGCCGAGGATCCACGCCACCTGCTCCGCCGAACTGGTCTCGTACACCGGCACGGTGATCGCGCCGGCGCTCCAGATCGCGAAGTCCAGCAGTGTCCACTCGTAACGGGTGCGGGACATCAGGCCCACCCGGTCGCCGGGCTGCACGCCCGCGGCGATCAGCCCCTTGGCGGCGGCCCGCACCTCCGCGAGGAAGGCGGCGGCCGTCACGTCCTGCCACGTTCCGCCGGTCTTGCGGGCCATGACGGCGACATCCGGATGCCGCGCGGCGTTTCTGCGGACGATGTCGGTCAGATTGCCGTCCGCAGGGACCTCGTACAGGGCCGGAAGGCTGAACTCGCGCAAGACTGCTGCTCCTCTTAGGGCGCCGGCGCCACGACGTTGTGCGATGCGACGGTGCGGTCCAAGACTCGGGCGGATGCTCGCGAATTCACTGGTTGAAATCCCGAGCACGACTGGACTGCCCGGACGTTACCCGCCGGTATGCCTGTCCCGACAGGGGGTCCCTGCCAGATGTTCGCTGCGTCACACAGGTTGGTGTTTCATCGCGCACAGTAGTCCACGGCCGAAGCGACGAGCCAGTAACCGCAGGTAGGCCCGCCATTGTTCAGGTATGCCCCACAGGATTACGCTTGATCGCCATGGCACCCACACCCGGCGGAGACCGGCGCACCCGCGTCCACGTGGTCAGCGACGTACACGGCAACGCGACCGACCTCGCCCGGGCGAAGGAGGGCGCCGACGCCCTGGTCTGCCTCGGTGACCTGGTGCTGTTCCTCGACTACGCCGATCACTCGCGCGGCATCTTCCCCGACCTGTTCGGCACGGAGAACGCCCACCGCATCGTGGGGCTGCGCACCGCCCGCCGCTTCGAGGAGGCGCGCGCGTTCCAGCGCGGGCTGTGGGCCGGCGTCGGCGTCGACCGCGCCACGGCGATCGAGACGGCGGTGCGCAAGCAGTACGCCGAGCTGTTCGCCGCCTTCCCCACCCCTACGTACGCCACCTACGGCAACGTCGACGTGCCGCCCCTGTGGCGGGAGTACGCGGGCCCCGGCACCACCGTGCTGGACGGGCAGCGGGCGGAGATCGGCGGCTGGACCTTCGGCTTCGTCGGCGGCGGCCTGCGCACCCCCATGAGCACGCCGTACGAGATCGACGACGAGGAGTACGCGGCGAAGATCGAGGCCGTCGGCGAGGTCGACGTGCTGTGCACGCACATCCCGCCGGAGGTGCCGGAACTGGTCTACGACACCGTCGCCCGCCGCTTCGAACGCGGCAGCGTGGCGCTGCTCGACGCGATACGCCGGACCCGCCCCCGCTACTCCCTGTTCGGCCACGTCCACCAGCCGCTGGTGCGGCGGATGCGGATCGGCGTCACCGAGTGCGTCAACGTGGGGCACTTCGCGAGCACCGGACGGCCCTGGGCACTGGAGTTCTGAGACCGTCCCGGACGCGGACGCCCCAGGTCGGGTGAGCTCGGCCGGCGCGTCGCGCGATAGCCTTCCGCTGCACGCGCGTGCGCTGCCCGGCCCACGCACGGCGAGGACGACCTACCGGCCCGCATCTGGAGGAGCCACGGCGATGGCGGAACACACCAGCTCGAGCATCACCATCGAGGCGGCACCGGCCGACGTGATGGGGGTGATCGCCGACTTCGCCCGCTACCCGGACTGGACGGGCGAGGTGAAGGAGGCGGAGGTCCTCAGGACCGACGCCGAGGGCCGCGCCGAGCAGGTGCGCCTGGTCATGGACGCCGGCGCGATCAAGGACGACCAGACCCTGGCGTACACCTGGAGCGGCCCGCACGAGGTCTCCTGGACGCTGGTGAAGTCCCAGATGCTCCGCTCCCTCGACGGCTCCTACGTCCTCACTCCGGCGGGCGCGGGCGCGACGGAGGTCACCTACCGGCTGACCGTCGACGTCAAGATCCCCATGCTCGGCATGATCAAGCGCAAGGCGGAGAAGGTCATCATCGACCGTGCGCTGGCGGGCCTGAAGAAGCGCGTGGAGTCCGGCGCCGAGTAGCCGCCTCCGGCGCGCGTCCTCCGGGGCACGCCCCCAGCGCACCGTGGTACCCGGACACGCGGCCCGGCCCGCGGACCGGACGCCCGGCCGCGGGGCGCGCGTGCCGAACGCGTGCGGTCGGCCGGTAGCGTTCACCTCCATGCGCACCCTCCTGATCACGGGCCCCGGCGGCAGTGGCCGCACCACTGTCGCGGCCGCCACCGCGTACGCCGCCGCCCGGGAAGGCGCCCGCACGCTGTTGCTCGGGACCGACCCGGCGGACAGCCTGGGGCCGGTGCTCGGGGACGTGGACGCGCCGGGGCTCACCGTGCGGCGGGTCGATCCGGACGCGGGGTTCCGGGCGGACCTCGCCGCGCTGCAGGAGCGTGCCGGCGGTGCGCTGGACCTGCTCGGCGCCTCCCGCCTGGCGCCCGAGGAGACCAGCCCGCTCCCCGGCGCCGAGGAACTCGCCGTGCTGCGCGCCCTGCGGGACGCCGCCGCCTCCGAGGAGGCGTACGACCTCCTCGTCGTCGATCTTCCGGCCACCCCGCGGGCCGTCTCCCTGCTCGCCCTGCCCGAGGAGCTCCGCCGCGTCCTGCGCCGGCTGCTGCCGCCCGAGCGGCAGGCGGCCCGCGCGCTGCGGCCGGTGCTCGGGCGGCTCGCCGGCGTCCCGATGCCCGCGGAGTGGATCCACGAGACCGCCGCCCGCCTCGACCTCCAGCTCGCCGCCGTCGAGGCCCTCCTCGCGGACCGCGGCACCGCCGTGCGCCTGGTCGCCGAACCGGGACCCGCCGGTGCGGACGCCCTGGGCACCGCCGTCCTCGGCGTCGCCCTGCGCGGACTGCGCCTGGACGCGGTCGTCGCCAATCGCGTCCTGCCGGAGGACGACGCCGGCGGCTGGCTGGCCGGGCCCGTCGCCCAGCAGCGCAAGGCCCTCGACGAGTGGCGTGCGGAGCACGCCGTGCATCCCGTCGCCCACCTCGGCCGCGACCCGCGCGGCGCCGACGACCTCGCCGCCCTCGCGGTGCCCGCCGCCCCCGCGGCCACCGGACCCGTCGAGTGGCCGGTCGACGACCGCATCCGGGAGGACGGCGTCCTGGTCTGGCGCCTCCCCCTGCCCGGCGCCCGCCGCGACGCCCTCGACCTCGTCCGCCGCGGCGACGAACTGACCGTCACCGCCGGGCCGTTCCGCCGCGTCGTGCCGCTGCCCTCCGCGCTGCGCCGCTGCACCGTCGACGGCGCCGCCCTGCGCGAGGGCGAGCTGAGCGTCAGGTTCCGGCCCGATCCGGAGCTCTGGCCGCGCACCCGGTGAAGCCGCGGCGGCCGTTCGGGTACCGTCGAGGGGGCCACCCGCAGTCAAGGAGTCCGTCATGAGCGAACAGCTCCCCCCGCCCGACGACACCGGGAACGAGGCCGGGAAGCAGGCCGGTGACGACATCCCCGGCACGCCGGCGGACGACGCCCGCACGGACCGCGCCGAGACGCCCGCCGAAGTGCCCTCCGAGGTGCACGCCGACGCCTGGGCCACCGCCGCCGCCGAGGACCTCGAGGCGGAGCGGGCCCGCCGCCGCGCCCGCCACGGCACGCCGCCCGGCTCCGCCGCCGAGGAACTGAGGAAGCTCGTCGACGCGGTCGCCGACAAGCTCTCCGAACTGCCGTCCCCGCTGCTCGGCGCGGTCGCCGGACCCGCCGCCCAGCAGGCCGTCCGCCAGGTCGTGCAGCAGGCGAAGGCCGCCGTCGAGCCCGTCATCGAACGCAACCCCGACGTGTTCGACCACCTCGCCGCCGCCGGCAGTGAACTCCTCGCCGCCTACCGCTCCGCCGTGCAGGACCAGGAGCGCCGCTGGACGGCGCGCGACACCCCGCCGCGCGACCCCGGCGAGCGCCGCGACCGCGGGGACGACCCCGGCACCGGCCCCGGCGAACGCATCGACCTGGACTGAGCGCACCCCGGACCCTCCCGGCCGCGCGGGGCCGCCCGGCCTGCGGACACAAGGACGGCGAGTCCGTCCCCTCGGGTACCGTTGGCGTAGCGGGGCTCGACCGAAACTGAGGGATTCATGGGACTCACCATCGGCGTCGACATCGGCGGCACCAAGATCGCGGCCGGCGTGGTCGACGAGGAAGGCACCATCCTCTCGACCCACAAGGTGCCGACCCCGGGCACGCCCGAGGAGATCGTGGACGCCATCGCCTCCGCGGTGGAAGGAGCACGCGCCGGACACGACATCGTCGGCGTGGGCATCGGCGCGGCCGGATACGTCAACCGCCAGCGCTCCGAGGTCTACTTCGCCCCCAACATCCACTGGCGCAACGAGCCGCTCAAGGAGAAGGTCGAGGCCCGCGTGGGCCTCCCGGTCGTCGTGGAGAACGACGCCAACGCGGCGGCCTGGGGCGAGTACAAGTTCGGCGCGGGCAAGGGCCACCGCAACGTCATCTGCATCACGCTCGGCACCGGCCTCGGCGGCGGTGTGATCATCGGCAACAAGCTGCGCCGCGGCCACTTCGGCGTGGCCGCCGAGTTCGGCCACATCCGCATGGTGCCGGACGGCCTGCTGTGCGGCTGCGGCTCGCAGGGCTGCTGGGAGCAGTACGCCTCCGGCCGTGCCCTCGTCCGCTACGCCAAGCAGCGCGCCAACGCCACCCCGGACCAGGCCCAGACCCTGCTCTCGCTCGGCGACGGCACCCCCGAGGGCATCGAGGGCAAGCACGTCTCCATGGCCGCCCGCCAGGGCGACCGGGTGGCCGTCGACTCCTACCGCGAACTGGCCCGCTGGGTCGGCGCGGGCCTGGCCGACCTGGCCTCCCTGTTCGACCCCTCCGCCTTCATCGTCGGCGGCGGCCTCTCCGACGAGGGCGAACTGGTCCTCGGCCCGATCCGCAAGTCGTACCGCCGCTGGCTGGTAGGCGGCAACTGGCGTCCGGTCGCCGACGTCCTCGGCGCCCGGCTCGGCAACAAGGCGGGCCTGGTCGGCGCGGCGGACCTCGCCCGCGAGCCCGACCCGGTCATGTGACGGCACACCGGCACCCGGCGGCGCCCGCCCGACCCCCCGGAGGGAACGGCGGGCGTCGCCGTTTCCCGGACGGCCGCGCGGCGTATCTTGATCCGCATGGCGACGACTCCGCTGCTTCCCGGGTCCCGGACCGACGCCGACGGCTCGGCCGTCGTCCGGGTGCTCAGCTACAACATCCGCTCGATGAAGGACGACACCGCCGCCCTCGCCCGGGTGATCGGCGCCTGCGCGCCCGACCTGGTGCTGCTCCAGGAGGCGCCCCGCTTCTTCCGCTGGCGCAAGAAGCTCGCCCGGCTCGCCTCCGACTCCGGCCTGGTGATCCTCTCCGGCGGGGCCACCGCCGCCGGGCCCGCCCTGCTGTGCTCCCTGCGCGCCACCGTCGAACGGACCGAGGACGTGCTGCTGCCGCTCACCCCGGGGCAGCACCGGCGCGGCTTCGCCACCGCCGTCGTGCGGTTCGGCGGGGCCCGGCTCGGCGTGCTGAGCTGCCACCTCTCCCTGCACGCCGGCGAACGCCACGAGCAGGGCGGGATGCTGCTGGACCGGGTGGCCGGGATGGGCGTGGACCACGTCGTCGCGGGCGGGGACCTCAACGACGAGCCGGCCGGGCGCACCTTCCGGCGGCTGGCCGGCGCCCTGACGGACTGCCGCACCGCCGCGCCCTGGGGCGGCGAGCACACCTGGGTGCGCGGCGACCCGCCCAAGCGCATCGACGCCCTGTTCGTCACGAAGGGCGTCGAGGTGCTGGGCTGCGGCGTGCCGTACGACCAGCCCGGGGTGACGGAGGCGGACCTGCGGGCGGCCACCGACCACCTGCCCGTACTGGCCGCCCTCGCCGTGCCCCCGGCTGTCTGACGGCGGTCAGACCACCGCGCCCCGGCCCGGATCGTCGTCGTCCTCGTCGTCCGGGCGCATCCGCATCACCAGCGTGACCGCGCCGCCCAGGAAGCCGCCGATGCACAGGGTGGTCAGCCACCAGGACATCTCCCAGCCCAGCAGGATCGCCAGCAGGAGCAGCACCGGGGCGCCCAGCACCCCCAGCCAGGCGAACCTGGAGGTCGCGTCCCCCTCCGGCAGCGGCGGCGGCTCCGGCGGCACGAAGTGGCCCTCGTCGCTCTCGTCGAGGTCCTCCTCCGCCGGCTCGGCCACGCTGTAGTCGCGTGGGCCGACCCCCGGCGCGAAGGCCACGGAGCCGCCCAGCGGCCTGTCCGGCGGCTCCTCCTCCGCCTTCCGCGGCGGCGCCTTGGTCCCGGCGCCGTCCTCGTCGTTGGTCTCGGCCTCCAGCAGCGCCAGGTCCTCCACCGACTTGAACGGCTTGGCGCCCGGCGGGTCCGGCGGCTCCTCGCCGTACCCGGCGACGATCGCCTCCCACGCGGCGCCCTCGTCGAAGGGGACGCCCTTGTCCTCCGGCTCGCGGCCCTCACGGTCCGCGTCGTGGTCAGCCACCTGTGGTCGTCCCTTCCTCGCCGGGACCGGGCTCCCTGACGGCGCCGGGCGCGAGCCGGCCGATGAACGCGGTGCTCTCCCGGAAGATCAGCTCCGCGTCGTGGTCCAACGTCGCCACGTGGTAGCTCCGTTCCAGCAGGATCTCCGTCACGTCCGCCGACGACACCCGGGAGAGGACGCGCGCCGAGTCCGCGGGCGGCACCACATGGTCCTGCGGGCTGCGCATCAGCAGCAGCGGCTGCGTGACCCGGGGCAGCTCGCGGTCGACGATCCGGAAGAAGGTCCGCAGCGAGTGCGCCGCGTGCAGCGGCACCCGGTCGTACCCCAGCTCCCTGGTCACCGGCTTGGCGATGTCGCTCGCGATGCCCTTGGTCGCCGGGACGAGATGACGCAGCACCGGAAGGGCGTGCGCGGTCACACCGTGCACCTTGTTCGCCGGGTTGACGACCATCACGCCGCCCACCGCGTCGCCGTGCCGCGCCGCCAGCCGCAGCGCCAGCGCGCCGCCCATCGACAGTCCGGCCACGAACACCCGCGCGGAGCGGTCCCGCAGCAGCCGCAGCTCGCGGTCCACCTCCGCGTACCAGTCCTGCCAGCCGGTCACCCCCAGGTCCTGCCAGCGGGTGCCGTGCCCGGGCAGCAGCGGCAGCGACACGGTCAGCCCGCGCCCGGCGAGATGCTCCGCCCACGGGCGCAGCGACTGCGGCGAACCGGTGAAGCCGTGGCAGAGGAGGACTGCGGTCTCCCCGCCCTCGTGGCGCAGCGGCTCGGCTCCGGTCAGGAGCGGCACGTCGGCCTCCTGTTCCTGGGGACTCGTGGAAGGTCCGGCACGTCGTCCCGGCCGGCGCGCGGCCGGCACAGGGATTGCAGGACCTTCACCGTACGCGACCGCACTGACACCGACCAGGGCCGTCGGGGCCTCGGACCGCGCTCCGGGATATGGTCTGACCAACACGCACAGGAGGCACTCGGTTGTTGTACGGCACGATGAAGGTCGCCATCGGAGGGCCGCTGAAGCTCGCCTTCAGGCCCTGGGTGGAGGGCCTGGAGAACGTCCCCGCCGAGGGCCCCGCCATTCTGGCCAGCAACCACCTGTCGTTCTCGGACTCCTTCTTCCTCCCCGCGGTGCTGGACCGCAAGGTCACCTTCATCGCGAAGGCGGAGTACTTCACCACCCCGGGCGTCAAGGGCAGGATGACGGCGGCCTTCTTCAAGGGCGTCGGCCAGCTCCCCGTGGACCGCTCCGGGGCGCGCGGCGCCGGCGAGGCCGCGATCAAGAGCGGCATAGAGGTGCTGGAGCGCGGCGAGCTGTTCGGGATCTACCCCGAGGGCACCCGCTCGCCCGACGGCCGCCTCTACCGCGGCAAGCCGGGCGGCCTGGCGCGCGTGGCGCTGGCCACCGGGGCGCCGGTCATCCCGGTCGCCATGATCGACACGGAGAAGATCCAGCCCCCGGGGCAGGTCGTGCCCAAGCTGATGCGCCCCGGCATCCGGATCGGCAAGCCCCTCGACTTCACCCGCTACCAGGGCATGGAGCACGACCGCTTCGTGCTCCGCGCGGTGACGGACGAGGTCATGTACGAGATCATGAGACTGTCCGGCCAGGAGTACGTCGACATGTACGCCACCGCCATGAAGCGGCAGCTCGCCGAGGCGGCCAAGGCCGAGAAGGAAGCCGAGAAGGCCGCCAAGGCCGCCCTCGCCCGCGCCGACAAGGAGCAGGCGGAGAAGCTCAGGGCGGCCATGGAGCAGGCGGACCGGGGAGGGTCCGGGGGACCGTCCGAGCGGTAGCCGGGCCCGGCACGCACCGGGGGGAGTGGGGGGACATGGCCCAGCGCGACAGAGTCATGCGCATGTCGGTCGAGCAGCCGCTGTGGCGCGCGCTCGCCGGCTACCGCGTCCTGGCCATGATCTACGCGGTCGGCCTGTTCGCCGCCGCCCACGACGGGTTCACCCGCCCCTGGCTCGCCGTCGCCTACTTCGCCGTCCTCGGCGTGTGGACCCTCGCCACCCTCCCCAAGGTCGCGAGCGCCGCCGCCTGCACCAAGCCCTTCCTCGCCGTCGACCTCGCCCTCGCGCTCACCGGCATCCTCATCACCCCCGTCACCGACGCCGTCCAGCGCGTCCACGACGGCGGCCCCACCCTGCCGTCCATCTGGACCGCCGGCTCGGTGCTCGCCTTCGCCGTCAAGGGCGGCTGGCGCTGGGCCGCCCTCGCCTCCACCCTGGTCGCCGTCGCCAACCTGGTCGAGCGCGGCAGCCCCGCCCGCGACACCGTGCACAACGTCGTCCTCGTCTGGGTCGCCTCCATCGCCATCGGCTACGTCGTCGAGGTCGCCCGCGCCTCCGAGCGCACCCTCGCCCGCGCCCTGGAGATCGAGGCCGCCACCCGGGAACGGGAGCGCCTGGCCCGGGACATCCACGACAGCGTGCTCCAGGTGCTGGCGATGGTGCAGCGGCGCGGCGCCGTCATCGGCGGCGAGGCGGCCGAGCTGGGCCGGCTGGCCGGCGAGCAGGAGGTGGCCCTGCGCACCCTGGTCTCCGGCGGCCTCGTCCCCGTCTCCCGGGCCTCCGAGGACACCGCCCGGGGCGCCGTCGTACGGACCGTGGAGGAGGACGGGCCGGAGGACGGCGGGCCGGTGGACCTGCGGTCCCTGCTCGCCCCGCACGCCGGGTCGAGGGTCGGCCTCGCCGAACCCGGCGCGCCCGTGACGCTCGCCCCGGACGCCGCGCGCGAGGTGGCCGCCGCCGTCGGCGCCGCCCTGGACAACGTCCGCCGGCACGCCGGGGAGCAGGCCCGCGCCTGGATCCTGGTGGAGGACGAACCGGACGAGGTGATCGTCACCGTCCGCGACGACGGCCCCGGCATCCCCGAAGGACGGCTCGCCCAGGCCGAGGGGGAGGGCCGGCTCGGCGTGGCCCTGTCCATCCGGGGCCGGCTGCGCGACCTCGGCGGCAGCGCCGAGGTGATCTCGGTGCCCGGACAGGGCACGGAGGTCGAACTCAGGGTGCCCAGGCGCCGGCAGGAGACCAACGACCCGCGGGGGAAGGCGGAACAGCGATGAACAGGACGACCGGCACCACCGGCACGCCGATCAGGGTGATGGTGGTCGACGACCACCCGATGTGGCGGGACGCCGTCGCCCGCGACCTCTCCGAGTCCGGCTTCGAGGTCGTCGCCACCGCCGGCGACGGCGACCAGGCGGTCCGCCGGGCCAAGGCCGCCGTCCCCGACGTCCTCGTCCTCGACCTCAACCTGCCCGGCAAGCCCGGCGTGCAGGTGTGCAAGGAGGTCGTCGCCGCCCACCCCTCCGTCCGCGTGCTGGTGCTCTCCGCCAGCGGCGAGCACGCCGACGTCCTGGAGGCCGTGAAGTCCGGCGCCACCGGCTACCTGCTCAAGTCCGCCTCCACCGGGGAACTGCGGGACGCCGTGCGCCGCACCGCCACCGGCGACCCGGTGTTCACCCCCGGCCTCGCCGGACTGGTCCTCGGCGAGTACCGCCGCCTCGCCTCCGAACCGGCCGCGCCCGCCGCCGGCGGCGAGGATCGGAAGGCGCCCCGGCTCACCGAGCGCGAGACCGAGGTGCTGCGCCTGGTCGCCAAGGGCCTGAGCTACAAGCAGATCGCCGAACGCCTCGTCATCTCGCACCGCACCGTGCAGAACCACGTCCAGAACACCCTCGGCAAGCTGCAGCTCCACAACCGGGTGGAACTCGTCCGGTACGCCATCGAGCGCGGCCTCGACGACGAGTAGCCGCTCCGACGCCCCGCGCCGGCACCGCGGCCCATCAGGCCCGAGCGTCCCCGCCCGCGGCCCCGTATCCTCACCCCCACGGAAAGAAACCGGCGCACACCCCCGGAGGGGCCCGTGGAACTGCTCGCCTTCGGCGTACAAGCCGACGAAAAGCCCCTCATCGAGCGAGCCTTCGCGGACCACCACGCCGTCCGCGGCCTGGACGTCTTCCTCAACACGGACACCGCCCCCATCGCCGCCGGCCACGAGGTCATCTCCACCAGCGTCAACTGCGACCTCGGCGCCGACGTCCTGTCCGGTCTCGCCGCCGGCGGCACCCGGATGGTCGCCCAGCGCTCCACCGGCTTCAACAACATCGACCTGGACGTCGCCGACCGCCTCGGCATCACCGTCGCCCGCGTGTCGTCGTACTCGCCGTACTCCGTCGCCGAGTTCGCGTGGACCCTCGCCATGGCGGTCAACCGCCGGATCGTCCGCGCCTCCACCCGCACCCGTGACTTCGACTTCCGGCTGGACGGGCTGATGGGCCGCGACCTGCACGGCCGCACCGCCGGTGTGCTCGGCACCGGGAAGATCGGCGAGGCGTTCGCCCGTATCGCGCACGGCTTCGGCATGCGGCTGCTCGGCTGGGACGTCGCCGAGAACCCCGCCTGCCGCGAACTCGGCATGACGTACGTCCCCAAGGAGCGGCTGCTCGCCGAGTCCGACCTGGTCAGCCTGCACGTCCCGCTGCTGCCGGAGACCCGGCACCTCATCGACGCGACCGCGCTGAAGACCATGCGGGACGACGCGATCCTGGTGAACTCCAGCCGGGGCGGCCTCGTCGACACCGCCGCCCTCGTCGACGAACTGCGCGCGGGCCGCTTCACCGGCGTCGGACTGGACGTGTACGAGGCGGAGGCGGGCCTGTTCTTCCTCGACAAGTCCCTGGAGGCCGTCGACGACGACACCCTGGCCCGCCTCGTCACCTTCCCCAACGTCCTGGTCACGTCCCACCAGGCGTACTACACGGTGGACGCCGTCACGCAGATCGTCGCGACGACGGTCGACAACGTCCTCGACTACACCGCGGGCCGCCGCTCCGAGAACGTGCTGGTGCCGCGCGGCTGACGCGTCGTCCCCGCGCGGCCGGGGAACGCACCGTCCTGACGACGGTGGCCCCGTGGCTCCCACGGCACGGGACGGTCACGGCTGCCGGAGCACCGGCTCGGGCATCAGCGCGGCGATGACGGCCGGGCCGTTCAGCGTCAGCACGGACTCGGGGTGGAACTGCACGGACGCGAAGCCCGGCCCCCGCAGCGCGTGCACCTCGCCGTCCGCGGAGCGGCTCACCTCGACGCCGTGGGCGGCCAGCTCCCGCGCGGCCTCCTCGTCGCAGTGCGCCACGAAGCTGTTGTAGAAGCCGACCGTCTCCCGCCGCCCGAACAGGTCGATCTCCGTCTGCGCCCCCTGGTACGGCACCTCCTTGCGGACGATGTCCAGGCCCAGCTCGGCCGCGATCAGCTCGTGGCCGAGGCAGACGCCGAGCATGCCGTGCCGGTTGCCGGCGATCGCCCCGGCGGTCAGCTCGCGCAGGAACCGCATCTTCGGGTCGGCCGTGTCGGAGGGGTCGCCGGGGCCGGGGCCCAGCACCAGCGGGCCCTCGTGCGCCGGCACCGCCTCCCGCAGGCCGGGCTCGTCGTAGCGGCGCACGGTGACCTCCAGTCCGGCCGCCCGCAGCACATGGGCGAGCATCGCGGTGAAGGTGTCCTCCGCGTCCACCACCAGCGCGTGCCCGGTCAGCACGTCCGACCGCTCCTGCATCCGCAGCCAGAACGGCGCGAGCGAGGCCCGGCGCCCGTCCAGCGCCGCCCGCACCCGCGGGTCGTCCGCCAGCTTCGGCCGCACCGCCTCCGCGCGCGGCCGTCCGGGGCGCACGCCCAGCGCGGCCAGCACCCCGGCGGCCTTGGCGTGGGTCTCCGCGACCTCACCGGCCGGGTCCGAGCCGCGCACCAGCGTGGCGCCGACCGGCACCCGCAGCCGCCCGTCGGCGTCGATGTCGGCGGTGCGGATCAGGATGGGGGAGTCCAGCGTCTGGGCGCCGCCCTCGTCGCGGCCGAGCAGGGCCAGCGCGCCCGCGTAGTAGCCGCGTCCGCCGGCCTCGTGCCGTTCGATCACCCGGCAGGCGTTCTGCACCGGCGAGCCGGTGACGGTCGCCGCGAACATGGTCTCCCGCAGCACGTCGCGCACGTCCAGCGAGGACCGGCCGCGCAGCTCGTACTCGGTGTGCGCGAGGTGCGCCATCTCCTTCAGCCGGGGCCCGATCACGACGCCTCCCATGTCGCCGACCGTGCACATCATCTTGAGCTCCTCGTCGACGACCATCGACAGCTCCTCGATCTCCTTGCCGTCGGCGAGGAAGCGGAGCAGGTGCTCGGGAGTGGGGCCCTCGGCCGGGTAGCGGTAGGTGCCGCTGATCGGGTTCATCACGACGGTCCCGCCGGACGCCCGCACATGCACCTCGGGGCTGGCCCCGACCAGCGTCCGCCCGCCCGTCCCCCGCCCCCGCCCTTCCGGAGACGGCCCTTCGGACCCCTTCCCCTCACCGGTGTGGACGACGAACGTCCAGTACGCGCCCCGCTCGCCCTCCAGCAACCGCCGGAACAGCGCGAGCGCGTCGGCCCGCCCGAACCCGGGGACCGTGCCCCCGTACGTTCTGCGGATCACGAAGTTGGCGCCCTCGCCCCGGCCGATCTCCTCGTCGAGCACGCGCCCGACGATCCGCGCGTACTCCTCGTCGCCGACGTCGAAGCCGCCGCCCTCGACCCGCACGTCATGCGCGGGCAGCGCCTCCAGGACCTCGGCGAGCGGGAACGCGTGGCGCTCCTCGGGGGTCAGCACCAGCAGGGGGGTGCCGTCGTCGCGGACGTCGAAGCCGCGCTCGCGGATCTGCCGGAAGGGCACCAGCGCCAGGCCCTCGTCGGGCAGGTCGGCCAGGCGTTCGTGGGCCGTCACCGGGCCGATCAGCAGTTCCACCGTGTCGTGGTCGTGGCCGGGGGTGCGGCGGCGCAGCAGGGCGAAGGGGCGGTCGTCGTGGGGGAGCCGTGCCAGGTCCATGGGGCGTTCCTCGTTTCGTCGCTGTCGTGAGCGGTGAGGAACGGCCCCGGAAACCACCGAAGGCCGCCCCTCGGGCGGCCTTCGCGAAGTCGGTGCGTACGCGCAGTCAGTGGGCCGCCGGAGAAGCGGTCCACCACCAGGTGCGGGTCGAGTGCGCGAACATGGACGGCACGCTACACGATCCCGCCCGTGACGCGTGAGCGTCGGCGCCCAGGACGCTCCCCGCCGGCGCGGGAACGGCCGGTTCCGGCCCCGCCCGCCCGGCCGGACGGAGCCGTCTCACTGGATGAGCGGGGCGAAAGGCACGCGAAGCGACCGCGTACTGTGGAGCCCGTGACCGTGAACGCTGATTCTCTGAGCGTCGCCGCACAGGCGACATGGCGGAACCTGCCCGCGGCGCAGCAGCCCGAGTACCCGGATGCCCAGGCTCTGCGCGATGTGATCGCCGAGCTGGAAACGTATCCCCCGCTGGTGTTCGCCGGCGAGTGCGACCAGCTGCGCGCCCGTATGGCGGCGGTCGCCCGAGGCGAGGCGTTCCTGCTCCAGGGCGGTGACTGCGCCGAATCGTTCGACGCGGTGTCCGCCGAGCACATCCGGGCGAAGCTCAAGACCCTGCTCCAGATGGGCGCCGTCCTCACCTACGCGGCCTCCGTGCCCGTGGTGAAGGTCGGGCGGATCGCGGGGCAGTACTCCAAGCCGCGCTCGAAGCCGACCGAGACCCGCGACGGCGTGACGCTGCCGACGTACCGCGGCGACTCGGTGAACGGCTTCGAGTTCACCGAGGAGGCCCGGGTCCCGGACCCCGAGCGGCTGAAGCGCATGTACCACGCGTCGGCGTCCACGCTGAACCTGGTGCGCGCCTTCACCACCGGCGGTTACGCCGACCTGCGCCAGGTGCACGCCTGGAACCAGGACTTCGTGAAGTCCTCGCCGTCCGGCCAGCGCTACGAGCAGCTGGCCCGGGAGATCGACCAGGCGCTGAACTTCATGCGGGCCTGCGGCGCGGATCCGGAGGAGTTCAAGACCGTCGAGTTCTTCTCGTCGCACGAGGCGCTGCTGCTCGACTACGAGTCGGCGCTCACCCGCGTGGACTCCCGCACGGGTCAGCTGTACGACGTGTCGGCGCACATGGTGTGGATCGGCGAGCGCACCCGGCAGCTGGACCACGCGCACATCGAGTTCGCCTCGCGGATCCGCAACCCGATCGGCATCAAGCTCGGCCCGAACACGACGGCCGAGGAGGCGCTGCAGTACATCGACCGCCTCGACCCGGAGCGGGAGCCCGGCCGGCTGACGTTCATCGTCCGGATGGGCGCGGACAAGATCCGCGACCGGCTCCCCGAGCTGGTGGAGAAGGTGACCGCGTCCGGCGCGACCGTGGCGTGGGTGACGGACCCGATGCACGGCAACACCTTCGAGGCGGCCTCCGGGCACAAGACCCGCCGCTTCGACGACGTGCTCGACGAGGTGAAGGGCTTCTTCGAGGTCCACAAGGAGCTGGGCACCCACCCGGGCGGCATCCATGTGGAGCTCACGGGTGACGACGTCACCGAGTGCGTGGGCGGCGGCGACGAGATCTTCGTCGACGATCTGCACCAGCGCTACGAGACGGCGTGCGACCCGCGGCTGAACCGCAGCCAGTCGCTCGACCTGGCGTTCCTGGTCGCGGAGATGTACCGGGACCAGTGACCGGCTGAGCCGGCCGACGGCGTCGGGGGTGGGGCGTGTCTCACACGGGATCGCGCCCCACCCCCCTTTTGCGCCCTTCGAGGGCGCAGGTAAGGTTAGGTTTGCCTCACCGGCGGAGGGTCGGTACGGCACGACCCAGCTCTTCGTCGGGAGGTGACCCGCGTGTTCGTCTGCAGCTGCTTCGGCGTGACCGAGGAACAGGTGAGGAGCCACGCGGAAGCCGGCGCCTGCACGCCCCGGCAGATCGCCTCCGCCTGCAAGGCCGGCACGGACTGCGGCGGCTGCGTCCGGCGCATCCAGGCGCTGCTCGGCCGCGGCGCATGCTCCCGGCGCCGGCTCGCCGACCAGGGTGAGCGGCCGCTCGCGGCGGAGGTCCCGGCAGAGGTCCCGGAAGCCGCGTAGGCGGTCTCCCGGCGCCGTCAGGGCGACTTGAAGCCGTGCGTCCCGGGGCCCGAGGGGTCCGGCTGGGACTGCTCGATGACCGTCGACAGGTAGAGCGCCTCGCCCAGTTTGTCGATCAGCTCCAGCTGGGTGTCCAGGTAGTCGATGTGGAGCTCCTCGTCCGCCAGGATCGCCTCGAAGACGTTGGCCGAGGTGATGTCGTTCTTGTTGCGCATGACCTCGACGCCGCGGCGGAGCCGGTCGATCGCCTCGAGCTCGATCTCGCGGTCGGCCTGGAACATCTCGGTGACGGTCTGCCCGACGCGGACGTGGAACAGCCGCTGGTAGTTCGGCAGGCCGTCGAGCAGCAGGATGCGGTCCGTGAGCAGCTCGGCGTGGCGCATCTCGTCGAAGGACTCGGCGCGGGTGTACTCGGCGAGCTTGGTCCAGCCCTTGTGGTCCTGGAGCTTGGAATGCAGGAAGTACTGGTTGATCGCCGTCAGCTCGGCGGTCAGCTGCTCGTTGAGGAACTCGAGGACCTCGGGATCGCCCTGCATGACACGGGCTCCTTCCGCGTGGGGGGAATGTGCGGGTCGGGGCGCATGATTACACCCACGCGTAAGATCGTCCAGTAAGTCTTGACTTAGTAAGTAATCCCACGGTTGACCCTTTTTGATCCGGGATGACCGAATATCGGGAGCCCGGTTCAGGAGCATGGCCACCGGTCTGTCAGGATGGAGACATGGGTCAGCCGGCGGAACGCGAAACGGGGGAGCGCGCGACACGAGGAGCGGCGGATCGCCGGCTCCCGCCGGGACAGCGGCTCCAGAAGGGCTGGCCGGTCACCCACTACGGGCCCGTCCCCAAGTTCCGCCCGGAGCGCTGGGAGTTCCGCGTCTTCGGCGCCACCGCCGACGGCGGGAAGCACTGCTGGAACCACGAGGAGTTCACGGCGCTGCCGTACACCACCGTCGAGGCCGACCTGCACTGCGTGACCAAGTTCAGCATGGTCGGCGCGGAGTGGGGCGGGATCCCGGCGCGCACCGTCGTGGAGATCGCCCCGCCCGCCCCCGACGTCACCCATGTGATGGTGTGGGCGGAGTACGGCTTCAGCTCCAACCTGCGGCTCGCGGACTTCCTGTCCGACCGCACCCTCTTCGCCACCCACAAGGACGGCGAGCTGCTCACCGCCGAGCACGGCTTCCCGCTGCGCCTGATCGTGCCCCACCTGTACGCGTGGAAGGGTCCCAAATGGGTCCGGGGGGTGGAGTACATGACCGCCGACCGCCGGGGCTTCTGGGAGGAGCGCGGCTACCACAACGTCGGCGACCCCTGGAGGGAGCAGCGCTACTCCTACCAGGAGGAACCCGGGGACGGCCCCGAGCCCTGACCTCCCGTACGGCTCAGCCGTCGCGGAGCTTCTTCAGCCGCTCCACGTCCGCCGCGTGCCCCTCCTTGCCGCCGGGTGTCTCGATGACCAGCGGCACGCCCGCGGTCTCCGGGTGCGTCATCAGCGCCCGGAACGGATCCTCGCCGATGTGTCCCGCCCCGATGGGGGCGTGCCGGTCCTTGTGCGCGCCGACGACGTCCTTCGAGTCGTTGGCGTGGATCAGCTTCAGGCGGCCCGCGCCGACGGTCGCCACCAGCTCGTCCAGCGCGCGGTGCGCGCCGCCGGGCGCGGCCAGGTCGTGCCCGGCCGCGAAGACGTGGCAGGTGTCCAGGCACACCCCGAGCCTCGGATGGGCGTCCAGCTCCCGGAAGTACGGGCCCAGGTCCTCGACCAGGGAGCACAGCGAGGCGCCCTGGCCCGCGGTCGGCTCCAGCAGCAGGTACGGGTCGTCGTCGCGGGTCAGCTCGTCCAGCAGCGGCAGCATGTGCTCCCGCACCTGCCGGAGCGCCACGGCCCGCTCGCGTCCGCCGGTCGCGCTGCCGGTGTGCACCACCACGCCCAGCGCGCCGATCTCCCGGCCGCGGCGCAGCGAGTGCCGCAGGGACTCCGCCGACCGCTCGACGGTCGCCGGGGTGTGGGAGCCGAAGTTGATCAGGTAGGGGGCGTGCACGTACGCCGGCATGGACGCCTCGGCGCAGGCCGCGCGGAACGCCTCGTCCTGCGCGGGGCTGCCGGCCGGGGTGGCCCAGCCGCGCGGGTTGGCGACGAAGACCTGCACGGTCTCCGCCCCCAGGTCACGGGCGTAGGACAGGCCGACGGAATGCAGACCGCCGGCCACGGGGACGTGACTGCCGATCGGGTTGCGGGCGGGGCCGGACGGGTGACTCTTCACCCGTCAAGGGTGTCACGGACGCGCACGTCACCCGGACGGCCCCCGCCGTCAGCCGATCCTGATCGTGATCGTCGAGCCCTCGGGCGCGGTGTCGCCGCCGTCCACCGACTGGTCCTTGACCGTGTCGCGGAACAGACCCAGCAGACCGCGGTCCTCCTTCACCGAGAACCCGGCCTCCTCCAGCTTCCGCCGGGCCTCGTCCGCCTTGTCGCCGACCACGTCCGGCACCTCGACCATCACCGGGCCCTTGGACAGCGTGAGGGCGACCGTGTCGCCCTCGGCGGCCTGTCCGCCGGCGCCCGGGGACTGCCGGGCCACCCGGCCCGCGTCGTGCTCGGAGTGGACCCGCCCGTCGGCGATCTCCACCTCGAGCCCGGCCTCCTCCAGTTCGGCGCGCGCGTCCTCCGGGTCGTCGCCGGTGACGTCGGGCACCTCCACCGGGCTGCCCTTGCTCACCGTCAGCGCCACCGCGGAGCCCGCGCGGACCTCGGTGCCCTTGCCCGGCTCGGTGGAGACCACCGAGCCCTTGGCGACGGAGTCGCTGAACGCGCGGGTCACCATGCCCGGCTCCAGGCCCCCGTCCTCCAGCAGCGACCGCGCCTTGTCCAGCGGGTAGCCGTCCAGGTCGGGCACGCGGACGGTCCGCGGGCCCTGGGACACGGTCAGCGACACCGAGGCGCTGCCGCGGACGCGGGCGCCCGCCGCCGGGTCGGTGCTGATCACCTTGCCCCGCTCGACGGTGTCGCTGTACTCCTCCTCGACCTCGCCGACGTCCAGCCCGGCGTCGGCGAGCCGGTCCCGGGCCTCCTGCTCGGCCTTCGACAGCAGCGGCGGGACCTCGGTGAACTGCCCGGAATTGATGTACCAGACGCCCGCGCCCAGGCCCAGCACCAGCAGCACGGCCACGACGACCGCCGCGGGCCCGCGGCGCAGCGCCGTGCGGCGACGGGGCGGGAGCGGCGGAGGGGACTGCAGACGGCTGGTGCGGTTCACGGCGTGCGCGCCGCCGTCCTCGTCCTCGTTCACGGGGAGGGGGCGCGGCACGGTGAGCGAGCGCGGGATGACGCTGGTGCGGTCGTCGGCGTTGTCGTGCTCCGCCGAGAGGGCCTGCGGGGGCATCGCGTCGAGCTGCTCGTCGGTGAGCCGGCCACGCACCTCGCGGGCCACGGCGAACAGCGCCACCGCGTCGGCCGGGCGGGCCTCGGGGTCGCGCGCGGTCGCCGCCGCGGCCAGCGAGTCCAGCGCGGGCGCCAGGCCGGGCACCACCGCCGAGGGCGGCGGCACGTCGTCGTGCAGGTGCTTGTAGAGGACGATCGCGGGGGAGTCACCGTCGTGCGGCTTCTCCCCGGTCAGCATCTCGTACAGCAGGATGCCGCAGGCGTACACGTCGACGCGGGGGTCGGCGGAGCCGTGCTCTATCTGCTCGGGCGCCAGGTACGACACCGTGCCCAGCACGGTGCCCGTGCTGTCGCGGGTGACCGTGTCCACCGCGCGGACCAGCCCGAAGTCGGCGACCTTGACCCGGCCGTCGTCCCCGATCAGCACGTTCTCCGGCTTCATGTCGCGGTGCACGAACCCGGCCCGGTGGGCGGCGCCCAGCGCGGCCAGCACCGGCTCCAGGATGTCCAGCGCGGCCCGCGCCTGCAGCGCCCCGCGCTCCCGCAGCACGTCCCGCAGGGTGCAGCCCGGGATGTACTCCATCGCCAGGTAGACGTACCCTCCGTCGGCGCCCTGGTCGAAGACCTGGACGACGTTGGGATGGGCCAGCCGGGCGACGGACTTGGCCTCGCGGATGAAGCGCTCCACGAAGCCGGCGTCGGAGGCCAGCGAGGGGTGCATCACCTTGAGCGCGAGGACACGGTCGAGGCGGGCGTCCAGGGCCCGGTAGACCGTGGCCATCCCGCCGACGGCGATCCGCGCGTCGACGCGGTAACGGCCGTCGAGCACCTGCCCGACCAGCGGGTCCTGAAGGGTCGTGTCCACGCAGCGAGTCTACGAGCCCGCGACGACAGCCCCGGCCCGGTCGGCCACCGTTGGAGCGGACCTGTGACCTGTGCGACCCGGCCGCGTCCCGGCGCGGGCCGTCCCGCGGGTCAGAAGGCGGGCCTTTCCGGGTCCAGCACGGCCCGGCCCCCGGCCGGCGAGGACGCCTGCGCGAAGTGACGCCGGGGGATGCGCCCCGCCCGCCGCGCGAGCCGTCCCGCCTCCACCGCGCTCCGCATCGCGGACGCCATCAGCACCGGCTCCTGGGCGCGGGTCACCGCCGACGCCAGCATCACGCCGGCGCAGCCCAGCTCCATCGCCAGCGCCGCGTCGGACGCGGTGCCCGCCCCGGCGTCCAGGATCACCGGCACGCCCGCCCGCTCCACGATCAGCTCGAAGTTGTGCGGGTTGCGGATGCCGAGACCGGACCCGATCGGCGAGCCCAGCGGCATCACCGCCGCGCAGCCCACGTCCTCCAGCCTCCGCGCCAGCACCGGGTCGTCGTTGGTGTACGGCAGCACCGTGAACCCGTCGTCGACCAGCGTCTCCGCCGCGTCCAGCAGCTCCACCGGGTCCGGCAGCAGGGTCCGCTCGTCCGCGACGACCTCCAGCTTCACCAGGTCCGTGCCCAGCGCCTCCCGGGCCAGCCGCGCGGTGAGCACGGCCTCCCCGGCGGTGAAACAGCCGGCCGTGTTCGGCAGCACCTCGACGCCCAGCTTCCGCAGCACCGACAGCACCGACCCCTGCACCGAGGGGTCCACCCGCCGCATGGCGACGGTCGTCAGCTCGGTGCCGGACGCCACCAGCGCCCGCTCCAGCACGTCGAGGCTCGGCGCCCCGCCGGTGCCCATGATCAGCCGGGACGTGAAGGTCCGGCCACCCAGGACGAGGGGATCGTCGGCCATGGTCAGCCTCCTTGGACGGCGGTGAGGACCTCCACCCGGTCCCCTGCGGACAGGGGGGTGGCGGGCCACTGCGCGCGCGGGACGACGGTTTCGTTGAGAGCGGCGGCCACTCCCGAGGGGGCCGCGGTGAGCGACCTCACGACGAGGTCGAGAGCCGTGCCGGGCGGGAACCGCCGGGGCTCGCCGTTGACGGTGACGGTGACCGTGGGGTCCGGGGCGTTCATACGGACTGCTCCGCGAGGACGGGGGCGCCGAAGCGCCGGGGGGTGAACGGGAGGGCTTCTTCGGGCAGCTCGCCGGTGGTCAGCACCTGGGCCATGGCGTCGCCGGTCACGGGCGTCAGCAGCACGCCGTTGCGGTGGTGGCCGGTGGCCAGCAGCAGCCCGGCGAGGCCGGTCGGGCCGAGCAGCGGCGCGTTGTCGGGGGAGCCGGGGCGCAGACCGGCGGTCGTCTCGGTGAGCGGCAGCTCGGTGAGGCCCGGCACCAGCTCGTGGGCGTCGCGCAGCAGCTCGTAGACGCCGCCCGCGGTGACCGTGGTGTCCCAGCCCAGCTCCTCGCTGGTCGCGCCGATCACCAGCTCACCGCTCTCGCGCGGCACCAGGTAGACGTGGCTGCCGCGCACCACGGCCCGCACCGTGCGGCTCAGGAACGGCTCGGGGCGGTCCGGCATGGCCAGCCGCAGCACCTGCCCCTTCACCGGCCGCACCGGCGGCAGCACCTCCGGCGGGACGCCCGCCAGCCGCCCGCTCCAGCTTCCCGCGGCCAGCACCACCTGGCCCGCGGCCGCCGCACCGCCGTCCGCCGTGACCACGCCGGTGGCGCGGTCGCGGCGGACGACGAGCCGCTCGGCCCGGGTGCGGTGCAGGGCGACGCCGGCCCGCTCGCAGGCGGTCAGCAGCGCGGACGCCAGCCGGCGCGGGTCGATCTGGTGGTCGCCGTCCACCCGCAGCCCGCCGCGCACGCCCGGCGCGAGCATCGGCTCCAGGCGCCGGCACTCCCGCCCGGTCAGCCACTGCGAGTCCAGGCCGGAGCGCTGGTGCAGGGCGTGCAGCTCGCGCAGGTGGGCGCGGTCGTCGGCGTCCAGCGCCACGGCGAGGGTGCCGCAGCGGCGGTAGCCGAGGTCCTGGCCGGTGCACTCGGCCAGCTCGGCCGCGAAGCCGGGGTAGCGGCGCGCCGAGGCCAGGTTGAGGCCCAGCAGCGTCTGCTCACCGTGGTGCAGTTCGGTGACGGCGGCCAGCATCCCGGCGGCCACCCGGGCGGCGCCCCCGCCCGGCTCGGGGTCCACGACGGCCGTGGCGAGACCGGCCTGCGCGGCCCGCCAGGCCGTGACCAGGCCGATGATCCCGCCCCCGACGACGAGGACGTCCGCGGTACGCGTGGGCGACATGGGCGTCCAGCCCCTCCCTTCGCCGGCATGACCCGGATCAGGTTCGTACGGTCGGAGGCCGCCAGCCTCCCTCTCAGCCCGGTGCGTCCGGACTCCCGCGAGTGCGTGTACGCGGGCCACCCTAGCCCGCGCCGCGCCGCACCCGTAAGGGACCCCGCCCGGCAGCGGTCCGGCGTGGCGGGCGCGGGTGTCTATGGTGAGCGGGTGAGCGAGCAGACGCAGGAACCGGGAGGGGCCGCGCCGCGCCGGGTCGTGGTGGCGGGCGCGGGCATGGCGGGCGTGCAGACCGCGGCGGCGCTGCGGGAGCGGGGCTTCACCGGCGAGGTGACGCTGATCGGGGCGGAACCCCACCAGCCGTACGACCGGCCGCCGTTGTCCAAGGCGGTGCTGCTGGGCACCGCCGAGAGCTCCGCCTTCGACGTGGACTTCGAGGAGCTCGGCATCGCACTGCGGCTGGGCTGCGAGGTGACGGGCCTGCGCCCCGGCGACCACGAACTGGACACGGAGGCCGGGCCCGTCCCGTACGACGTGCTGGTGATCGCCACCGGCGCGGAACCGCTGCGGCTGCCCGCCGCGGAGGGCGTGCCCGGGGTGCATCTGCTGCGCACCCTGGACGACGCCGAGCGGCTGCGGCCGGTGCTCGCCGCGCGCCACGACGTCGTGGTGGTGGGGGCGGGCTGGATCGGCGCGGAGTTCGCCACGGCGGCCCGCGAGGCGGGCTGCGCGGTCACCGTCGTGGAGGCCGAGGAGCGGCCGCTGGCGGGGGTGCTGCCCGCGGAGGTGGCCGCGCCGATGACCGCCTGGTACGCGGAGGCCGGCGTCACCCTGCGCACCCGCGCGCGCGTGAGCGGCGTCGAGCCCGGCGCCGTGCTCCTCGACGACGGCAGCCGGCTGCCCGCCGGCGCGGTGGTCGTCGGCATCGGCGCCCGCCCCGCCACGGCCTGGCTGGCCGGGTCCGGGATCGCCCTCGGGACGCACGGCGAGGTCGTCGCCGACGCGCACCTGGCGACCTCCCTGCCCGATGTGTACGCCGTCGGCGACTGCGCGTCCTTCCCGTCCGCCCGCTACGGCGAGCGCCTGCTGGTCCACCACTGGGACAACGCCCTGCAGGGGCCGCGCACGGTCGCCGCGAACATCGTCGGCGGGACCGCGGGCCGCGAGGCGTACGACCCGGTGCCGTACTTCTGGTCCGAGCAGTTCGGGCGGTTCGTGCAGTACGCCGGCCACCACGCGGACGCGGACCGCACGGTGTGGCGCGGGAACCCTTCCGACCCGGCGTGGAGCGTCTGCTGGCTGCGCGGGGGCCGGCTGGTCGCGCTGCTCGCCGTCGGGCGGCCCCGGGACCTGGCGCAGGGGCGGCGGCTGATCGAGGCGGGCGCCGCGATGGACGCGGAGCGGGTGGCCGACCCGGCGCGGCCGCTGAGATCGGCGGCCGTCTGACACCCCGCCGTCGGGGTCCGCCGCCGACGCGCCCGCCCGGTGGGACGGGGCTGGCTTCCGACTGTCGGTGGCAGGTGGCAGGCTTGTCCCGTGACCGAGATTGACGCAAAGATCGATGCTCTCGTCCCCGCCTGGCTCACCCTCCCCGACATCGCCGAGAAGCTCGGCGTCGAGGTGACGCGCGTCCGGCAGCTGGTCAAGGAGGGCCAGCTCATCGCCGTGCGCCGGGGGGAGAACCGCGCGCTGCACGTCCCCGCCGCCTTCATCGACGGGGACAAGGTCGTCAAGGGCCTGACCGGAACCCTGACGCTCCTGCGGGACGACGGCTTCACGGTCGAAGAGATGCTGGAGTGGCTCTTCACCCCCGACCCCAGCCTGCCGGGCACGCCCGCCCAGGCCCTCGCGGAGAACCGCGGCACGGAGGTGAAGCGCCGGGCCCAGGCCCTCGCGGTCTGACCGCGCCCGCCCCTGTCCGAACACCGTTCCCGACGGCCGGGGCCCACCGCCCCGGCCGCGGACTGCCGCGTGCGGGTTCCGCGGGCGCGGGGCCGGGGTGCCGGGCGGGTGCCTGTTCCCGCCCGGGGCCGCGGGCCTGTCGCGCCCCGCACCGGCGCTGGGCCCTGCCCGCCCCTCGTGCTGGCGAGTTCTCGTGTGCGGGTCCGGTGGGCGCGGGGTGTGCCGTGCGTCCGGGCCGCCGGACTCCCGGGGCCGGACCGCCGTGCGGTGCTCATGAGGCACCGCATAGGGTTCCGGCGGCGGGTCCGGCCCGAGGCGGGCCGGGGCCGCCGGCAGCGCGGGTCCGCCCGGCCCGTGTGCCGCCGAGACGAACCCGGGGGGACCCCATGACCGACAGCCCGCGCGCCCGGCTCGCCGACGCCCGCGTCTACCTCTGCACCGACGCCCGCAAGCGGCAGGGCGACCTGCCGGAGTTCCTGGACGCCGTGCTCGCCGGCGGCGTCGACGTCGTGCAGCTGCGCGACAAGGGCATGGAGGCCGCCGAGGAACTGGAGCACCTGGCGGTCCTCGCCGAGGCCTGCGCCCGCCACGGCAAGCTGCTCGCGGTCAACGACCGCGCCGACGTCGCCCACGCCGCGGGCTCCGACGTCCTCCACCTCGGCCAGGGCGACCTGCCCGTCCCCGCCGCCCGCGCGGTCCTCGGCGACGAGATCCTGATCGGCCGCTCCACCCACGCCGAGCCGGAGGCCGCCGCGGCCGCCGTCCAGCCCGGCGTGGACTACTTCTGCACCGGACCCTGCTGGCCCACGCCCACCAAGCCCGGCCGTCCCGCCCCCGGCCTGGACCTCGTCCGGTACGCCGCCGGGCTCGGCACCGACCGCCCCTGGTTCGCCATCGGCGGCATCGACCTCGCCACCCTCGACCAGGTGCTGGACGCCGGCGCCCGCCGGGTGGTCGTGGTCCGCGCCCTCACCGAGGCCGACGATCCCGGCGCCGCGGCCGCCGAGCTGGCACGCCGTGTGCGGGAGGCGGCGGACGCCGGCTGACCGGCGCGGCGGGGGCCGACATCTCGCGTCCGTCCACACTGTGGACGGCAAGTCGGCAAATCAGACAAATATCTCGCTTCTGGTTGGGGGGCCGCCGACCCGTGGCTACGCTGCCCGTATGGCCCTCGGAACCGCATCCACCAGGACGGACCGCGCACGCACCGTGCGCGACATGCTCGCCACCGGGAAGACGACGTACTCGTTCGAGTTCTGGGCCCCCAAGACGGAGAAGGGCGAGCGGAACCTCTGGAACGCGCTCCGCAGGATCGAGGCCGTCGCGCCCAGCTTCGTCTCCGTCACCTACGGCGCGGGCGGTTCCACCCGCGCCGGCACGGTGAAGGCGACCGAGCAGATCGCCGCCGACACCACCCTCACCCCGGTCGCGCACCTCACCGCGGTGGAGCACTCCGTCGCCGAACTGCGCAACATCATCGGCCAGTACGCCGACGCCGGGATCCGCAACATGCTCGCCGTGCGCGGCGACCCGCCCGGCGACCCGATGGGCGAGTGGGTGCCGCACCCCCAGGGCCTGACCTACGCGGCCGAACTGGTGCGTCTCATCAAGGAGTCGGGCGACTTCTGCGTCGGCGTCGCCGCCTTCCCGGAGATGCACCCGCGGTCCAGCGACTGGGACACCGACGTCGCCCGCTTCGTCGACAAGTGCAGGGCCGGCGCGGACTACGCGATCACCCAGATGTTCTTCCGGCCCGAGTCGTACCTGCGGCTGCGTGACCGAGTCGACGCGGCGGGCTGCGAGACGCCCGTGATCCCCGAGGTCATGCCCGTGACCAGCGTGAAGATGCTGGAACGGTTGCCGAAGCTCAGCAACGCGGCCTTCCCTGACACCCTCAAAGAGCGGATCCTCACAGCGAAGGACGATCCGGCGGCGGTACGCTCCATCGGTATCGACTTCGCCACGGAGTTCTGCGCGAGGCTGCTGGCCGAAGGAGTGCCCGGTCTGCACTTCATCACGCTCAACAACTCCACGGCGACGCTGGAAATCTACGAGAACCTGGGTCTGCACCACCCGCCGCAGACCTAGACCGGTCGCACGCGCATACGACACACTGCGTAACGGCCACTGGGAGAGGGGCGTACATGGGCTGGGCGGTCCTCTACATCGCGTTCGGCATCGTCGCGCTGTGGTTGCTGGGTGAGGTGCTGCTGCAGTACAAGGCGCGCCTGCGCTGGCGGCTGCTCGCCTTCGTCGGGTTCCTCGGCGTCGTGTTCGGCGTGCTGATCCCGTCCGTGGTGGTGATCGGACTGGGCGCCGCGGCCTTCGCCGTCGGGCAGACCTACGTCACGCTGTCGTTCCGCCGCGGCTTCCAGGCCGGCTGGGCGGTCAACGCGCCGATGCTGTCCGCCGCCAAGGGCCGCGGCCGCAAACGGGAGGAACCGACGCTGGAGGTCGGCGGCCTCGAGGCGTCCGGCGACCGAGCCGACGCGTTCGACCCCCGCCCGGAGGCGGCCGGTCACGGCGCCGACGACGACTACGACCACGACGACGTCTTCACCCCCGCGTCCGACCGGCAGACGGCCGCGGAGACCACCGCCGTCCACGAACCGCAGCCGATGCCCGACGACACCGGCTCCTACGGCGTCTACGGCGAGCAGGGCCACGCCGGCCAGGACCAGTACGCCGCGACCGCGCAGACCGCCCACGCCGACTACGCCTACGACTACTCCGGCTACGGACAGCAGGGTTACGACACCGGCCAGCAGTACGCCGCGTACTCCGAGCCGTACACCGGCAACCCCGCGTACGACGGCGGCGCGTACGACACGGGCTACACGGACCAGCAGTACGCCCAGCAGGGCTACGCGGCCCCGGACCCGTACGCGACGGGCGGCTACGGCGGCGAGACCCCGGCCGGCGGCCTGTGGGTGCCGCAGCAGCGCAGCACCGACGACCCGTACGGCGGCGAACTCCCGCCGGAGCAGCAGTACCCGTACCAGGACGGCGGGCAGCAGCAGGGCGCCAACGGCAGCGGGTACGACGAGCAGTACCGCTTCTGAGCCAGCGGGCGGTCCCGCGTGGTCCCGCTCAACCGCCCCCTCAGCGGCCCGTGTTCACCGCGAGCCGCGGAAGTCCGGCCCCTCGACGACGAGTCCGGCCACCAGCGCCCCCGACATCCCGGCGTGCGGCAGCCCGCCGCCGGGGTGCGACCAGCCGCCGACGGTGAACAGACCCGGCAGCCGCGTGCTGTTGGACGCGTGCAGGAAACGGCCGTCCGCCGCGGCGAGCGCCGGCGACGGCACCGCGCCGCCCTCCGCGCCCGTCTCCCGCGCGACGTCCCGCGGTGTGCGCACCTCGTGCCACAGCAGCCGGTCCCGCAGATCCGGCACGGCCCGCGCGGCGGCCGTGACCATCCGCTCCGCGTACTCCTCGACGCCGGCTGTCCCGGCGGGCGTCACCGCCGTCACCGTCACCGCCTCGTGCCCGGCGTCCGGGACCAGCGCCGGGTCGTCCGGGCGCAGCACCGTCACCGTCGGCTCGGCGGGCAGCCCGGCGCCGGACAGCGCGTCCAGCTCCGCCTCGCGGTCCCGGGTGTGCACGACCGTCCGGTGCGGGGTGCCCTCCGGGCGGCCGCCGCGCAGCGCCAGCAGCACCGTCGTCCGGCTCGCCCCGTCCCGCCGGGCGGGCACCTCGCCCTCCCCGCGCAGCCGCGTGCCGCTCATCCGCTCCAGCGCGCCGGGGTCCACCCCCGCGACCACCAGGTCCGCCTCCACCGCCGTGCCGTCGGCGAGTTCCACACCCGCCGCCCGGCCGTCCTTCTCCAGCACCGCGGTGACCTCCGCGCCGAAGCGGAACTCCACCCGGCGGGCCAGGCACCGCTCGTACACCGCCCGCGCCAGCTCCCGCAGCCCGCCGCGCACGTACCAGGTGCCGAAGGCGTGTTCCATGTACGGCAGCACCGCCGCGCTCGCCGGGGCGGTCCGGGGATCCAGCCCGAACGCCAGGGCGTGGCTCTCCAGCAGTGCCCGCAGCCGCGGGTCACGCAGCTCCCAGTCGCCCACCTCGGCCAGTGTGGCCGCCTTGCGCGTGCGCAGCAGCCGCCGGTGCGGGACCGCGGGGTAGGGCTCGCGTCCGGCCAGCACCTCCCAGTTGGGCCACAGCGGCTCCTCCAGCAGCGGGCGGCGCGCCCGGTCCCAGGCCTCGCGGGCCCGCACCAGGAAGTCGCCCCAGCGCCGTGCCGCGTCCGCGCCCAGCGCCTCCTCCAGCGCGGAGATCACGCCCGCGCGCGAGGCGTTCGGCAGGGACACCCGGGTGCCGTCCGCGAAGACGTGGTGCGACGACGGGTCGGCCTGCACCAGCTCGACGCACTCCTCCAGCGGCTCCCGGCCCGTCTTCACGAACAGGTCGCGGTAGACGGCGGGCAGCGGCAGCAGCCCGGGACCGGTGTCGAAGGCGAACCCGTCCCGTTCCCGGCGGCGCAGCGCACCGCCGTAGGTCTCCGTCCGCTCGTACACCGCCACCCGGTGGCCCGCGACGGCCAGCCGGGCGGCGGCCGCCAGCGCGCCCGCGCCGGCGCCGATCACCGCAATCCGTGCCATGCCAGGGACTTTATCCGCCGCAGGTCACGGCCCGTCCCCGAGGCCCCGCACCCCCGTGGCGCGACCGTCCGGGCGCACACCGTGATGGGCCCGGGTGCGCAGGCGTGAGTACGCGTACCTAGCCGGCGAGATGAGTACGGCGGCGGATGGGCCCGGACCGGCGGGAACGGAAAAGTGGAGGCCACGGAGAGGGGCCCGGACCCACGGGACCGGCGACACGGGGCGCCGGAACGGGAGCCGGCCCGCGATCCGCTCCTTCCGCCGGCGCCGTCGGCGGGAGCGAGGCACGGGGGAACCCGGGGGAACGATCGCGACGGGGGTTCCACGGGGGGACGTACGGGGGAACGGAAGGCGCTGGTCCGGCCGGTGGCCCGCGGGGGACGCGGCCACCGGCGGACCGGCGCCTTCACTTCCGCGGCGGACGTCAGCGGCGGCCGCTGACCCGCCCCTGCAGCAGCCGCGACAGCGCCGCGTGCACGTCGTCCAGGGACCGCTCCGGCTGGAACGACTTCCAGTCCAGCGCCGCCACCAGCACCATGCCCACCAGCGCCGCCGCCGTCAGCGGCACGTCGATCTCCTCGCTGAACTCCCCGGCCGCCACGCCCCCGCGCAGCACGCCCTCGACCACCGCCACGGCCTGCTGCCGCACCACCATCAGCGTCGACTGCCAGGCCCGGTTGGTGCGCCACAGCTCGGCCACGTAGAGCTGCGTGAAGGCCGGGTAGCGGTCGATGAACACCAGCCCAGCGCGGATCATGGCGTCCAGGGCGTCGACCTTGGAGCCGCCCTCCCGGGCCGTCCGCTCGGCCGCCTCCCGCAGCGAGGCGGTCAGCAGGCCGACCCCGTGCCGCAGCAGCTCCTCGAAGAGGACCGACTTGCTCGCGAAGTTGTAGTAGACGGTGCCCTTCGCGACGCCCGCCCGTTCGGCGATCTCGTCCACGGTGGTGGCGGAGAACCCCTGCTCGGCGATGAGGGTGACGGCCGCCTCGTAGAGCTTCTGCCGGGTGGCCTCGCGGCGGGCGCTGCCGCCCGGCGTGGTGCTGCTGCGTTCCATGGCCCTGATTCTCACAGGAGCGCCCGTCCGTCCGTTCACAGGCTCAGCTCCGGGTGCAGCCGGTCGAGCGTCCACACCTGCCGGCGGCGGGCCGACAGCGCGGTCAGCGCGAGCGCCCCGGCCGTGAACGCCGCCAGCACGGCGCAGGCCGTCCACACGGGGCCGAGCCCGCCGCCCGTGATCAGCCGCCGCAGCGCCTCCACGACGTGCGTCATCGGCAGGAACGGGTGCAGCGCGTTGAAGAAGTCCGGACTGGTCTGCACGGGGTACGTGCCGCCCGCCGAGGTGAGCTGGAGCATCAGCAGCGCCAGCACCAGGATCCGGCCGGCCGCGCCGAAGCGGGCGTTCAGCCACTGCACGATCGCCGCGAAGCACGCCGTGACCAGGAACAGGAAGCCCACCGTGCCGGCCGCCCGCGCCATCCGCAGGCCGAGCCCCCAGTGCAGCACCGACATCAGCGCCACGGTCTGCAGCACCCCGATCGCCGCCACCGGCAGCCAGCCCGCCAGCGCGATCCGCCAGGCGGAGGCGCCCGCCGCGAGCGCCCGCCGGTTCATCGGCGCGATCAGCATGTACGCCACCATCGCGCCCACCCACAGTGACAGCGGGATGAAGTACGGGGCGAAACCGGTGCCGTAATCGGGCGCCTTGTGCAGGTCGTGGGAGACCAGCCGCACGGGGTCGGCCATCACCTCGGTGCGCCGGTCGCGGTCCTGCTCGTCGTAGTCGGGGATCTTCCCGGCGCCCTCGTGCAGACCGCCGGCCAGCTCCTCGGAACCGTCGGCCAGCTTGAAGAGCCCGCCGCTGAGGTCGTCCGCGCCCGTCTTCAGCCTGCCGACGCCCTTGTCCAGGTTCCGGGCGCCCGTCTCGGCGGTGGCGAGTCCCTCGTGCAGCTTCTTCGCCCCCGCCGCGACCTTGCGGGCGCCCGTGTCGAGCTTGTCGACGCGGCTGACGGCGTCCTCGAGGTCCTCGGAGAGGCGCGGGGCGCGCCCGGCCAGCGCGCGCGCCTGCTTCTCCAGGGCGGCGAGCTGCCCGTCGAGCTTCTTCAGGTCGGCGTGGCGGGAGGTCACCAGGCCGTCGACGTCGTCGGCGACGGACGAGGCGGCCGCCGCCGCCTCCCCGGCCTTCTCCAGGTCCGGACAGGCGGGGTCGGGCGCGTCGGCGTCCTCGCAGCGCTCGCGGTGGAGCGTGTCCAGGGTGCCGGACGCCTCACGGGCGTCCTTCGCGGCGGCCGGCGCCTTCTCCGCCAGCGCGTCCAGGTCGTCCCGCAGTCGTTCCGCCCCGTCGGCGACGAGCCGGGCCGTCTCGCCGATGGCCTTCTCGTTCTTCTTCAGGAACGGGCCCGCCCCGGCGTTCAGCGCGTTCACCTTCTCGGCGAGCCGGCGCGTGCCGTCCGCGACCTTCCCGGAGCCGTCCTCCAGGGCGCCCGCGCCCTTGTGGAGGTCCTTCAGCCCCTTGGACAGCTTGCCGCTGCCCGAGCGGGCGTCCCGCAGCCCGTCGACGAGGTCCTTGGAGCCCTTCTCCGCCTCGCCGATGCCCCCGTTCAGCTCGTCGGCGCCCTGCGCCGCCTTCACGGTCTCGCCGTGGAGGTCGGAGAAGGAGACGAAGATCCGGTCCAGGAAGGACCGGGAGGCCCTGGTGGACGCCGCCCGCCGCACCTCGCCGAACACCGTCCGGGAGATCTGCCCGACGATGTAGTTGTTCGCGTCGTTGGTGCGCACCCGCAGCGCGCCGGTCTCGGGGGAGTCGCCCGAACTGGAGGCGATACGGCGGCTGAAGTCGGCGGGCACCGTCAGCGACAGGTAGTACGTGCCGTCCTCGACCCCGCGCCTGGCCTCCTCCTCGCTCACCTCCCGCCAGTCGAAGGCGGAGCTGTCGTGCAGACCCTCCGCGATGTCGTCGCCGGCCGTGATCCGCTCGCCGTCCGCGGTCGCGCCCCTGTCCTCGTTCACGAGGGCCACGGGGATCCGGTGGAGACGGCCGTACGGGTCCCAGAACGACCACAGGTACAGGGCGCCGTAGAGCAGGGGCAGCACCAGCAGGGCGACGAGCGCCGCGCGCGGGAGGGTGCCGCGCCCGAAACGCCGCAGCTCAAGGGCGGCCAGTCGGGGCGATCGCATCGTCGGCGGCCTCCTTCTCGGCGTGGTCGGCGGGGGAGTGGCCGGTGGCGTCGGTCCCGTGGGTC
Source organism: Streptomyces sp. NPDC096105 (assembly GCF_044763335.1). Classification (NCBI taxonomy): domain Bacteria; kingdom Bacillati; phylum Actinomycetota; class Actinomycetes; order Kitasatosporales; family Streptomycetaceae; genus Streptomyces; species Streptomyces sp. NPDC096105. The sequence goes on along the minus strand of NZ_JBIWGC010000001.1, from coordinate 173,076 downwards.
TCGTGGGCCTCGTCGGCAGCGGCGTGGGCGGCTGCGCAGGGGCTGTCGGCCTCGGCTGTCCCGTCCCGGCGGGCGTCGGGGCCGGCGTCGGTCCGGCCGGGGTCCGCTGCCGGGGCGCCGGGGTCCGCTGCCGTGCCGGCGGGGGAGGTGCCCGGCTCGTCGTCGGCGGGAGCGGCGGGCTCGTCGGCCCCCGTGCCGGACCGTCCGGCGCCGGTGCGGACGACCACCGCGCCGGACGGCGGCTCGCTGCACACGGCCAGCACCGTGACGCCCGTGTCCGCGACGGACCGCAGCAGGCCCCACACCTCGTCCCGCTCGGCGGACGACAGCTTCAGGTCGGTGTCGTCGATCCCGAGCAGCCGGGGACGCCCCAGCAACGCCAGCGCCAGCGACAGCCGCAGCGCCTCCACCCGCTCCAGGTCCCGCACCGCGGTCCGCTCGCCCTTGGGCAGGGCCGCCGGGTCCAGGCCGGCGGTGGCCAGCGCCTCCTCGATGTGCCGGCGCCGCTCCCGCCGCCGCTCGGCGCGCGGGCGCAGCAACTGCCGGGGCCGGGGGAGCGCGTCCCCGAAGCGGCGCCGCAGCAGCTCCCGCTCGCGCAGGTGCTCGGCCACGGTGAACGCCGGGTCGAGGTCGGTCACCCCGGCGACGTGCGCCAGGCCGCTGCGGCGGCGTACGGCGGCCATGCGCCGGGGCAGTTCCAGCCCGCCGACGACGGCCCGCCCCTCCGTCGGCCTCATGCGCCCGGTGAGCGCGAGCAGCAGACAGGTGCGGCCCGTGCCGGACGGTCCCGTCACCGCGATCAGCGCACTGGGCCCGGCGTGGACCGAGACGTCGCGGAAGGCCCACCCCCGCGGCCCCCTCAGGCCGAGGCCGTCGGCCACGACGGCGAGTCCGCCCGGATCGTCCACGAGTCCCCCTGGAACTTTTGAACTGACTGGTCAGTGCAAAAGCTAGCTCGAACGGGCGAGCGGGGCAACGTCGCAGGTCAGAACGGATTGTCAGTGCCATACCGCACGATGTGCACATACGGCACTTGCCTCATGGCGTGCCGTCACGAAGACGACAGGAGGTTCGTCATGGCCCACTCGTCCGCAGCAGCCGCCCGTCGGCGCCGCGCAACCGGCCCTGCCCCCTCACTGAACAACGGCCCGGCGAGCGACATCCACCCCGTGCTGCGCCGCGCCACGGCCCCGCCGGCCGCCCTCGACCTGCTCGCCCAGGCCCGCGCCGGACTCGACGAGGCCGCCGTCCTCGACACCCCCAACGAGCGCTACGCCATGGCCCACCTGGCCGCCCTGCGCACCGCCGCCGCCGTGCTCGCCGCCCGGGGCAGGCCCGAGACCTCGCCCCGGGCGCGGGCGAGGATACGAAGCGCGTGGGAGGTGCTCCCGGAGATCGCGCCCGAACTCACCGAGTGGAGCGCCCTCTTCGCCTCCGGGGCGCAGCGCCGCGCCCGGGCCGAGGCGGGCATCCAGGGCGCGGCGACCGTGCGGGACGCCGACGACCTGATCCGGGACGTGGCGATGTTCCTGCGGCTGGTCGAGCGGATGCTGGTGCTCCAGCCGGTGCTGCCCCAGTCCCGCCCCGACCAGGACGGCCCGGACACCACCCCGCGCGGCGGCCTGCCCGACGCGGGCTGACCGGGGCGCCACCGGGTGAGGGCGGGCCGCCGCGCAGGCCATAGGGTGGACAGCGCCTGAAACCCGATCGCCCCGCCCCACCCCAGGCGGTGCCCCGCCGAGGAGTCACCACCGTGCCGGACCCGATGCGCCCCCGCGCCGCTCTCCGTACCGCCGTTGTCTGGGACGTCCTCCAGGACGCCCTGGAACGCAGGGTCAAGGCCACCGGACGGCAGGCCCTGGACGTCCTCGACACCGGCGGCGGCAGCGGCAACTTCGCCGTGCCCCTGGCCCGGCTCGGTCACCGGGTGACCGTCGTGGACCCCAGCCCCGACGCCCTGTTCGCCCTGGAGCGCCGTGCCGCCGAGGAGGACGTCGCGGACCGGGTGCACGGCGTGCAGGGCGACGTCCGCGGCCTCTTCGACGTCGCCGAGCGCGGCGGTTACGACGTCGTGCTGTGCCACGGCGTCCTGGAGTACGTCGACGACCCGGCGGAGGGCGTGCGCAACACGGTGGCAGCCCTGCGCCCCGGCGGCGTCCTGAGCCTGCTCGCCGCGGGCCTGGGCGGCGCGGTGCTCGCCCGCGCCCTCGCCGGGCACTTCACGGAGGCCCGGCAGGCGCTCGGCGACCCGAACGGCCGATGGGGCGAGGGCGACCCCGTGCCGCGCCGCTTCACCGCCGACCAGCTCACCGCGCTGGTGCGCGGCGCGGGCCTGGAGGTCGGCGCGGTGCACGGCGTACGGGTCTTCTCGGACCTCGTCCCCGGAGTGCTGGTCGACACCGAGCCCGGAGCTCTGGAGGCGCTGCTGAAGCTGGAGGCCGCAGCGGCCGAGCTCGACGCGTTCCACTCCGTGGCCACGCAGCTTCATGTGCTCGGTGGGGCCAGGGGGACCGCCGAGGCGTGAGCCGCCGTCCGTGACACGGCGCTGATCAGCGGCGCGTCCGGCGGCCCCGGGGCGCATGGACTGTGCCACAGGCCCCCCGAACGGCGGCTCGGAGCCGTATGATCGAAGGAGACCGCCCGGCATGACGGGCCGGCCGCCGGGGAATGACAGCCTCAGCGGACCGGTGCGTGATGGCGGACACCGGTTGGCAATTGGCGCAGAGGGGCGGGTTTCACGGGGGCGATTCCCTGCCTATCCTGAAGGGACCCCCCGGGTCGCCCCGGCGACTGCACGATGAGGAGGACTCCGTGCCGCTCTCGGAGCACGAGCAGCGCATGCTCGAGCAGATGGAGCGAGCGCTGTACGCCGAAGATCCCAAGTTCGCGACGGCGCTCGAGGGAAGCGGGCTGCGTACGTACACCCGGCGACGGGTCTACCAGGCGGTCGCGGGCTTCCTCGTAGGTATTGCGCTCCTCATGGCCGGTATGGTCGCCCAGCTGGTGTGGCTCAGCGTCGTGGGTTTCCTCGTGATGCTGGGATGCGCCGTACTCGCGGTGACCGGATGGCGCAAGGCGCCCAAGCCGGGTGAGCAGGCCGCCGGTGCGAGTGCCGCGCCGCGCGCCGGCCGCCAGAGCAGAGCGCGTCGCTCGATGATGGACCGCATCGAGGAGCGGTGGCAGCGGCGCCGTGACGAACAGGGCGGCGGCCACTGAGGTCCTCGTAGCTTCTGGCTCAGGGGCGCCCACCGACACGGTGGGCGCCCCTGAGCCGTCCCTGGCACCGGTCGCGGCCCCACCCGTGGTCGCTCCGTAGTCGTGTGGGGGGGGGTGCCCCCCCCCGGGGCGGGCGGGGGGGACCAAGCCCACCCACACGACCAGCACCCCCAGCCCCCCCCCCACGAACACCGCG